>CACYHL010000034.1 GCA_902774205.1 uncultured Bacteroidota bacterium
GATTTATGGACCTCAAATGTAGCATTTTTTTCAAATAATCCCGCCGATCGGCGGGATTATTTGTTTCCCGCTTTTATAACTTTCTAAGTTGAACTTATAGATTAAAAATAGAAGTACCTATAAGACCACAATTCCCATAATAATTGTACTTTTGCCCGTTGAAATCAATCCCTATGAAGAAAACCTTGATATTATTAGCCCTCTTTGCCAGTCTCATAGCCCTTTGGCTGGGCATCGGCGGGTTCCCGGTTGTGCTGCATCACTCGGACAATACTGTTTTTCCTGCTGTACAAGCGGATGAAACAGTGGTCAACCCTCTAAAGGACATTGATGTAAATGATGCCAAGGCGTTTGTGATTCTCTCTTCTGATGATTGGAGCGAACGTCCGGAAGGGATGCCGGCGCGGTGTGTGCTGGTCTGCACGGATGCGGAGGTGCTGCAACAGCTGAAGGACAATTTCTCGATTGAAATCAGCGGCGGGGACATAGCCACTTTGGAAAGCGAACTCTGGGTGTACAGCCACGATACATTGGTGCTGATGACCAACATCGACATCAACCCCAACCATGTCGGCAGCCAAAACGAACGGACGGGATGGGCGGAGTCTGTGAATAAGGAACAACTTTGTCACATTTTCACGCAGTTCAAACCCTATCGGCTGCCAATCTTGCAACTGCGGTAATTCATGGATTTTTGCTATTTTTGCCGCAAATTTGAAATTATGACAATACTTGATGGGAAAACGGCTGCCTGTAAAAGAGACGAATCACTGAAATCGCGTGTGAGCGAACTTGCAAAAACGCTTGGGAGAAGCCCGAAACTGGCTATCGTGCTTGTCGGCGATGACACTCTGAGCGCGCATTTTGTGGGTCTGAAAAAGAAAAACTGCGAGGCGCTTGGGATAGAGTGTCTTATTCTCCATCAAGATGAAAAAATAACCCAGACGGAGCTCGAAAAGAAAATAATGGCTTTGAACAATGACAAAACCGTTGACGCGATTTTAGTGCAACTTCCTTTGCCTCAGCATATTGATAGCAACAAGATTATTGAACTGATTGATTATAGAAAAGATGTTGACGGCCTGACTTCCAAAAATTTCGGTTTTTTGGCAGCGGGGAAACCATATCTTGTGCCGTGTACCGCAAAAGGAATTGTGACTTTGCTGAAAGACGGCGGCATTGCGCTTGACGGGAAACGCGCTGTCGTTGTCGGGCGCAGCAATCTTGTTGGAAAGCCAACCTCCCAAATGCTACTTCGTGAAAACTGCACGGTGACAGTCGCGCATAGCAAGAGCGCAAACCTCGCCCAAATAGTGGCAAATGCTGAAATTCTCGTGCTCGCCATGGGAAATCCTGATGTTATAACACCAGATATGTTGCAACATGGCGTAACTGTTGTTGATGTGGCTATGAACCGCCGCGAAGGGAAATTTGTCGGCGACATATATACTCCCGAGAATATGCCGATGCTTCGTGAAAAGTGCGCCGCAATCACACCCGTTCCCGGCGGCGTGGGCCCGATGACAATCGTGTCACTTATGGAAAATATTGTCACTGCCGCCGAAAAAGCGACACAGCCATCTGCTTAAACACCCGACATTCGCTTTCCTCGTATCCGTTTTCGTTCAGAAAATCCTTTATTTCCTGAATATCATAAAAATCATTATGGATACAAATAACACATTGATTATCAGTGATATATTCTTTATAATTATTCTGAAAACAATATCCGTTTTGTTGTAAAAATGAGGCAAAAACCGGCTCTTGATACGGATTTCCTTCAGTTTTGAACGCCGAATGGTTTTCATCAAGATAATAGACAATCTGTTTGTCGAGCCAGTCGGGAGCGATAATCACGGCGGCGTGCTCACTGTTTTTCAGCTCCAGCATCGTCCCAACCGCCTTAGCATATTCGCCTTTCCAGCCACCATAGCGCATTTCCGTGCTGTCTGTCTTACACGAGACTATAATCATCACAGTAAAAAACGAATATAAAAATATTTTCGCAATTCTTTTATTATCAAACAAATATAAAAAAGCTGAAGATAGACCAAGAAGATAAGCAGGTAGAAGAAAGTAAAAATATCGGTTGAAAAAGAATCCTATTTTGAAGGAAACCAGAAATGAAACAATGATAGGGATAATCCAAATTAGATTTATAACAGTTTGATAACCAATGACATAATCTTTTTTAATAAGACGATAAAACCTTTTTTCGAGCCCGGCAATCAAAATCACAAGTGCGCAGACAGTCGGAACCGGAGCGTTTGTAAAGCTGAGGAACATATTATATAAATCGCTGATACTCTCACACTTGCCTATCCAAGTTCCGTGCAGTCCTGAATCAAGAAAACGCACATAAAGGAACTGGAAAACAGGCAAATACGCGATAACAAGAGACAAAATGTGCCAAAAATAAACTTTCCCCAACCCTTTTCTGACATTTCGCACAGAGATAAAAATCAAAAATTCCATAACTATCAGCCATACAGCAAGATAATGGCTGTACATTATCAGAATGTTGACAACCGTGAAGAGAATAAAGCGTGATGTTTTTCTATTTTCTATTAGACTGAGAAAAAGATAAATGGAAGTCGCCGATAGAAACCCCAACAAACTGTAAACGCGCCCATCGTGAGCCAAAAATATTGAAAATGAAGAAAATGCGTAGAAAAAAGCCGCGAAAAATCCCGTATGTTTTTTCACAAATTTTTCACCTATATAATACATGGGTATAATTGCCAGAATATTAAAAATAGCTGATAACAATCTGACCGACAGAGCATTAACTCCAAAAATCATAATCCAAAAATGGACTAATGTCTCCCACAACGGCGGATTATCGCCTTGAAAGATAAAGTTAATTATCTCTGTAACAGATAATTGGGAATAAAACAAAGAGAAGCACTCATCATTGCCCATATCAGGTTTGCCTATATGCCACAGCCGGAGAAACGCAGCCAAAACCAACAACAACAGAAGTTCTGTTTTTCTGCAAAATATCTTATTTCCAATACAAGAAAACCGCATTTTTACAAGTTTTGGTTTTAGATTTTGCAAAAATAAAAAAACCGTGCGAGGAACAACACTTAATGAAAATTAAAGACCAAACAATTTTTTTCAACAAAATGCGTTATCTTTGCGGAAAATTTTATCATAACATAAAAGACGAAAATTTGAAACCCCAATATCACATACTGAAATCCGGAATCTCGCTGATAAGCTTGGCTTTGGTTGTACTCTTTTTCGGAAGTTGCTCCACAAGAAAGAACACCGGCATAAACAGGGCATACCATACCACCACCTCTCACTTCAACATAAACTTCAACGCGAAAGAGGCTTTGAAAAAAGCAGAGGTTGAGCTCGACAAAGTCACAAAAGACAATTACACTATAACCCTTCCTGTTTACGCCTATCCGCCAAAAGACGCAATCTCACCGGCTCTTTCATCACTTGACAGGACAATCGAAAAATCCTCAAAATCGATATTCAAACACTCCATATTCATAAAAGGGAAAGAATATGTGAAGACCATGGACGACGCGTATCTGCTGATGGGCAAAGCCTATTTCTACAAACAGGACTACCAGCAGGCTCAGCGTGTCTTCAACTATATAATCTCGACACACAAAAACGGCAACTGCAAAGAGGAGGCGTCGGTGTGGCTCACACGCTGCTTCGTCAGGCAGAAATACTTCCCTCGCGCTGAGACATCATTGGACGAGGCTCTATATCTCATCTATCCGAAAAAAGACAAAAAGCTGAATGTTCTCTATCATGCGGCAGCGGCTGAATACTATCTCACCGCCCCAAGCCATGACACGGAATCAGCTATAGACCACCTGCGAGACGCACTCAAAAACAAGCCCAAAAAGGAATTCCGCACAAGACTGAACTTCATTTTAGGGCAGTTGTACGAGGAGTCGGACATGCCATCAGAGGCGCACGCCAGCTTCAAAAGGGTGCTCAAGTCATCACCGGCTTACGACATGGAGTTCAGCGCGCGAATGCACCTCGCAAGCAACTATGACGGCACCGAGGCATCGAAAACGGCGATTCTGAAAGAGATGAAGAAGATGCTGAAAGAGACAAAAAATGAGAAGTTCAAGGACCAGATTTACTATGCGATATCTGAAATTTACCGCCGAGACGAAGACCTTGACGCCCAAATCGAATACCTTGCACTTTCAGTCAGCTCGTACGTTGACAACGACTACCAGCGCTCGTACTCGTCACTAAAGCTGGCCGACATCTATTTTGAGGATGAGGATTACCAGCTTGCGCAGGCATACTACGACACCGCGACTTTGGCACTACCGAAAGACTACCCTAACTATAAGGAGATAATGAAAAAGACAAAAATTCTCACGGAGCTGGTGCAGAACTTGCAGGTTATAAAAACGCAGGACAGTTTGCAACGGATAGCCAAGATGAGCGATGGAGAGCGGAAATCGTGGGTGGCACAGCAGATACGCGCATACAAGGCCGCTGAGGCAAAAAAGCAGCAAGATGACGCCAACAAGGAACTCGCGATACAGAACGCGCTCGGAATGAGCAACATATATGCGAACACAGCTTCAACACAAGGCGGCAAATGGTATTTCTACAACTCCTCTTTGGTGAGTGCAGGCAGAACCGAGTTCCTGAAACGGTGGGGCACCCGCAAACTTGAGGACAACTGGCGTGTTAGCAACAAACAGCAAATCAGTTTCGATGAGCTTGCCGACCTCAACAATCCGAATGCCGCAAGTGACGATGAGGATTCTGTGTCGAGCGGGCGCTCAAACAACCCGAAAGAGGAAAAATACTATCTTCAGGACGTGCCGCTGACGGCGGGAGCGTTAGACACCTCGAACAACAAAATCGCCAATGCGATGTACAACGCCGCGCTTATCTACCTCGACATGCTCAAGGACCAGAAAAAAGGGAACGCCACGCTTGAGAACTTGGTGGCACGCTTCCCCGACCATGAACTTGCGCTCCCCTCCCTATACATATTATATTTAAACTACAAAAACGCCAACGACCCGAAATACGAGACCCCGAAGAATGTGATTTTGAGCAAATATCCGCAGACAGACTATGCGAAACTCATTCTTGACCCGCACTACAATGAGAAGCTGGCTGAGGCGGCGAAAGCCATTGAAAAGAAATACGAGGTAGCCTACGAAGCGTACTCTAACAAGCAGTGGCAAAAGACGATAACCGTTTCCGACGAAGCACTGCCGCAGTGCAAAGACACGCTTCTGACAGCTAAATTCCTATATATCCGCGCAATTGCGCTCGGCCAGACAAAAGGCGAAAAAGATATGAAAGAGGAGATGTTCCGAATCGTGTCGAACTACCCAAAAACAAAAGTCGCCGACCTCGCAAAGCTGTTTTTGCAATCTGAAAAACAAGACGACAGCAAGGCTTCCAGCAAAAAATCGGCTGACGCGCTGAACAAAGGCAACGGTACAGCGACAGACGAGGAAAACCCGTTCAAATATGCGCCAAACGAACAACATTTCCTCATAATGATTATTAATGTACACAAAATAAAAGGCACTATCGTTGACATCAAAAACGACATTGCGGCATTCAATAGGGAACTATACAGCCTGCTCAAACTCAACATAAGCAGCATCTACATTAACCAGAATGAGCAGATTCTCACCATAGCAAAATTTAAAAACAAGGAAGCAGCTATGGATTATTATAAAAACATAGTCAAGGATCCGAAATTCTCCGCTTACAACAAATCCAAGGCAATTATAACTTACGCAATATCAGCCACTAACTATACTACCTACTACAACAAAGAGGAAAAAAGGGAGATGTACAACAAGTTTTTCGAAGAAAATTATTTAAAATAATTCAAACAGCGATATATTATTAAAAAAAAATGTATATTTGCAAGTTGGAATTAAAAGAGAATCACTAACTATAAACAACTATATATCAACAGTTTAACGTTAATAAAAGACTCAAAAACTTATTATGAAACGAATTTTTACAACATTAACATTATTATGCAGTCTTTGTATAGGCTTTGCACAAAGTGGTTTTGTATCTATCGGCAACAATATAAGCAATCCGTCTGTGGGGTCCGTATCATACACATACGGACAGGTTTTTGCTAGTTTCATTGAGGCACCAGGCACAGGAAACATCAGCGAAGGCGTACAGCAGCCATACCTTATCATAGTGGAACTCACTGATGAAATATGCCAAGACCCTGACACAAACGCAAGATACACAAATTACGGCTTTAACCTTCCTATACAGACTCCTGGCACTTTCAACGATGAGATTTATTTGGTCAATGGCTCTCATTTAGGCTATGACTCCCTGACAAAACTCACGCTGACTGTCAACCCAATTTATTATGTCACAGACACATTATTGGTATATGACACCCAACTCCCATACCTTTACGCTTTAACAGACACAACATTTGACACACTGAAGACAGCTGGCGAACACCGTGTCGTATTGTCAACAATTCACGGCTGCGACAGTATTGTCGATGTGATGCTTTTCGCAGTGACATGCCCGAACGACACTTCTTGGGTGGCGCCTTACAATGTCTGTACAGTTCCTGTGGACGCCTCACAGCTCCCACAGCCTTCAATTTCACCGGTCGACTCAACCTCACCAGTTGTGCTTACCAACAACGTCCCGAATGAGTTTGTGGTTGACGACACAACAGTCGTAACATGGACATATAGTGTCGCAGGCAAAACTTTGGCGTGTAACCAGAATGTCTTTATAGCATATCCTCCGTGCGGCGACAGTCTCGTTGTGTATGACGCAGACAGCAACCTCTATCATACAGTGAGAGTTGCTTGCCACTGCTGGACAAAAGAGAACTTGCGTCCAACACACTACAATGACGGTACAGACATTCCAAACTCATACATCTATAACGCTTCAGGTTACAGCGACACAGCTGCAAACCTCGCAATATACGGCCGCCTCTATGATTGGTACTCAGCTGTCAACGTACCAAATGGTTATGTGGGCACTTTATCTGATACTGTTCAAGGTATCTGCCCAGACGGATGGCATATCCCAACTTCATTGGAATACGGAAGCCTCTCAAGTTTGACAAGCTATTCATTGAAGACCCCGAACCTTTGGATTGTTCCAGGTGACAACTCTTCAGGTTGGACCGGCGTTCCGGGCGGTTATTACTCAGGCATCGGTTTCTATCAGATGACAGGTAACGCTTATTACTGGACTTCTGACACACAAACATCTACCAGAGCTACCGCATTCACAATATCATTCAGCTGTAACTACTGCAGTATAACTGATGAGCCTATGAAATACGCATACAGCGTAAGATGTATTAAAAATTAATGACAATATCAAGGATTAGCTTCATAATATTAGGTTTTATTCTGATATTAACCCCAAAAATCTTCGCCCAAGAGGACGAAGATTTTTGCATACAGAAAATGGATAAAACCACTGAAAAACAGTTCAAGAAAGCTCGCGAACTTCAGAAAAACGGTAAAAAAAGAGAAGCCTTAGTCATATACAATGAGCTTCTTGATGAAAATCCTGAATGGCTAGAGGTAAATTATTATGTCGGGTTGAGTTACTATCTTCCAATAGAAATTGCAGATTTTCAGTTTGATAATGATAAAAATGTTAAAGCGGCAATAGAGGCGTTCAAACGAATGTATAATGTATGCCCGCATTACAAGATGCAGGCGAATCTGTACGGTGCGCGGCTTGCATACCTCACCGAGGATTTCGCAACAGCGACAAAATTCGCGAAAGTCCTCTTGGAAAATCCTGATTTGGTTAAAAAGACCGAATGGCTTGAAGAGGCAGAACTTATTGTAAGGAAATCCGAATTTTACGACAAACTGTTAAACAATCCTGTGCCGTTTGAGCCTCACCCTGTTGAAGGTATCTCTACCGATGCGGACGAATACCTTGCAACGCTCTCACCAGACGCTGAATATTTCTATTTCACAAGAAGACAAAGAGTCAAATCTCAAGATTATTTTGCAGAATCATACACAGACAAAGAATACTTCTCATACAGCAAAAAAAACAAAAACGGGCACTTCGGCACTGGCGAGCCACTACCCTACCCTTTCAACCAAGATGACAACGAAGGAAGCCCTGCCATTAACTTGAGCAATGACTATCTCGTATTTTCAAAAGTCACTTACCTAACCTTGAAAAACGGTCAAAAATATCCGAATTACGACCTTTATTATTCAGAATACAGGAATGATGAATGGACTGAGCCGAAAAGCTTGGGCGACAAAATAAACACGCCAAGTTCGTGGGAGTCGCAGCCGACACTGAGCTCAAACGGGAAACTACTGTTTTTCGCGAGTGACAGACAGGGCGGTTACGGCGGAGCTGACATCTGGTGCTCCGAACGCGGCGATGACGGCACTTGGGGCACCCCAAAAAACCTCGGTCCCACTATTAACACCGCCGGAAACGAACGCTCCCCATTCCTGCACACCGACAGCAAAACCCTTTATTTTTCATCTTCAGGGCATTCTGGCATAGGAAAGATGGATATTTTCTACTCCAAACTTGATGAGAAAAACAAATGGGGAAAACCTGTCAACATCGGCTATCCGATAAACTCCGAAAACGATGAGGTCGATTTCTTTGTCAGCCTTGACGGGAAAACCGCATATTTCTCATCAAACAACATCGGCGACAACAACTGGAACATCTACCAGTTCGAGCTTTACGAGGAGGCACGCCCGCACACCATGATAATCATCAAGGGGGAGGTCAGCGATGAGTTCGGCTCCGCAACACAGGCCCTCGTTGAATTGCGCGACACCGCGTCAAACGTCATCGCCACAACAACCGTCAACGAATTCACAGGAAAATACGCCTTGGCGACAGAAATCTCAGAAGACGCTCCTACAGAACTGATACTCAACATAAAAAAAGAGGGGCACGCATACGACACCAAATTGGTGAAAATTGACACAGGCGGAACCAACAATGTCATAACAAGCAATGCCGAGATGAAACAGGTGGAAGTGGGCAAAACATACGATCTGCACGACATTCATTTCGCGACAAACTCGTACACGCTCACAAAAGAGACCCGCTCAATCATCGATCTTTTCATAGAATTCCTCAATGAGAATCCCACTATAAAAGTCGAGATACAAGGGCACACTGACAACATCGGCAACGACGACGCAAATCAGGAGTTGTCGGAACAGCGCGCGAAATCCGTTTACCAATACGTTATAAGCAAGGGAATTGCCTCAGACAGGCTCCGTTACAAGGGATACGGCGAATCGCAGCCCATTGCGCCGAATACAACGCCGGAAGGCCGCGCGAAGAACAGACGCACAGTGTTCCTCATCTTTGAAAATTAGGATTGTAATCTTACAGAAATTCAGAGTCTCTGTTCAACAATTTTATTTATTTTTGCAACGATTTTAATGTATATGAAAAAGATAATTCCTCTAATATTGTCGCTTGCAATCTCCTGCCAGATTTATGCCCAATCCGCTGAAGACGATGAGGCTGTAAATGAGCTTCTTATCACTGGAAAATATTCAGGGCACAATCTTGTCGTCACAAATCCTGAATCCGAAGGCGTTTTTTGTATTACAGACATTTTTATTAACGGGAAAAAGATAGACTACACCGAAAACAGCAGCTCGTTTGAGATTCCACTCGATGGCTTTTTGAAAAACGAGACTGTCTCCGTGCAGATAAGCCATCACGAAAACTGCACACCGCTCGTAGCAAACGCCTCTGTGCTGATTCAGGACAGGGAGTTCAATGTGCCCTCTTTCACTTTCAACAAAAGAACGAAGATGATAAGCTGGGATATGAAAGACCTCGACAGCACAAGCAATTATGTCTTGGAACAATTTGTCTATGGCAAATGGATGAAAATCAAAGACTTGGGGCCAAAAGCCTATATGATGTCTAACACTTATCCGCCTGTTTACAACTCAGGAAATAATTTTTTCAGACTAAAAGCTGAACTCAAATCTGGAAAATCTTTGGTTACACCATCTTTAAAAGTAAAGATTCAAGATAGAAAAATAGAACCTAAAGCTCTGAAAATAAAGAAATTACTTGAATTTACGGATGTTACTCACTACGAATTGATTGACACATCAGGATTTTTTGTCAAAGGCGGCACGGCAAAGACAGTTGACCTTTCGGATATTGCGCCAGGTGATTATTTCCTGAACTATGACGGGAAACAGGTCGTTATACAAAAAAAATAGTGATGGAAGAGATTGAGAAAACGTATTTCAAGATAGGCGAGGTCGCGGAGATGTTCAACGTGAACGCTTCGTTGCTGCGCTTTTGGGAAAAACAGTTCAGCGAGATAAAACCCTTCAAAAACAAGAAAGGTGACAGGTATTACACCAAAAATGATGTTGAAATAATCAGAACTATACACTATCTTACCAAGACAAAGGGATATACACTGAAAGGCGTGAAAGAAGCATTGCAGAACAACCGCGAAGAAGAAGATCGTAATGCTCAGATAGTTAGTAATTTGACAAAAATAAAAGATTTTTTACTGGAAATAAAAGACAACTTATAAACAAACTTAAAATTTTTATTCTATGCCAAGAATATCAAATAAAGGGATGACAATGCCGTCATCACCAATCAGAAAATTGGTTCCGTTCTCTGACGCGGCGAAGCAGCGTGGCGTAAAAGTCTATCATCTCAACATAGGGCAGCCCGACATTGAGACTCCTGAATGCGCTCGCGAAGCTGTCAAGAACTTTGACCAGAAAGTCATCGCCTACAGCCACTCCGCAGGCTTCATCACCTGCCGCGAGAAGTTGGTGGAATACTACAAAAGCGTTAACATCGACCTCACACCAGAGGAGATTTTAATTACCACTGGCGGATCCGAAGGCATCTTATTCGCATTCAACAGCTGCCTTGACCCAGGCGACGAGGTCATAATTCCCGAACCGTTCTACGCTAACTACAACGGCTTCGCAATCACCTGCGGCGTAACCGTAAAACCTATCATGTCAACCATCGACAACGGTTTCGCACTCCCATCAATAGAGGAATTCGAGAAAATCATCACACCGAAGACAAAGGCTATTATGATTTGCAACCCGAACAACCCGACAGGTTATCTCTACTCAAAAGAGGAGATTATGAAGTTGGCTGAAATAGTCAAGAAACATGACCTCTTCCTTTTCGCAGATGAGGTTTATCGTGAATTCTGCTATGACGGAATCAAACATTTCTCGGTAATGGAGATTCCTGAAATCGCACAGAATGTCGTTTTATTAGACTCAGTATCAAAACGTTACAGTGCTTGCGGTGTCCGTATCGGTGCGCTCATCACACATAACAAGGAAGTCTATGCCACCGCAATGAAATTCGCTCAGGCGCGACTCAGCCCGCCAACATACGGACAGGTTCTCACCGAGGCGGCTGTAGATACCCCGCAGTCATATTTTGATGCGGTCATCGCCGATTACGTGGCACGCCGCAACACGGTTGTCGATGCCATCAACGCCATGCCGGGCTGCCTCTGCCCCAAACCGAAAGGCGCGTTCTATGCGGTAGCTCGCCTGCCGATCGACGACTCAGACAAGTTCTGCCGCTGGCTACTCGAAGAGTACAACCTCAACGGAAAGACAGTCATGCTTGCTCCAGCTACGGGATTCTATTCCACGAAGGGCAAAGGCAAAAACGAGGTGCGCATAAGCTACTGCCTCAAAGTTGACGACCTCAAAGAGGCCATGAAGTGCCTTGCCGAAGCGTTGAAAGTATATCCGGGACGTTGCTAACGCCGCCGGAACTTTCTGGAATATCAAATTTGACATTTACCGGTACGGCGCAAATAATTGCGCCGTATCTTATTAAAAACCAAAACTATATGCCCGAAAAGAAAAAATATTATGTCGTTTGGAAAGGCTTTGTGTGCGGCGTGTACGAAGACTGGGAAAGCTGCAAGGCACAGGTGACCGGTTTCGCCGGAGCAAAGTACAAGGCGTTCCCATCAAAACTTGAAGCGGATCAGGCCTTTAATGACGGATACGAACTCTATTACCAGAAAAATCCTATTGAGCAAAAAGAGGGCAAATTTCGTTTTCTGAGCGACAAAGACGAGCAGCCAGTATGGGACAGCATTTCAGTGGATGCGGCGTGGAACTCCGTGACAAAAGTGATGGAATACCGCGGGGTGAAGACAGCCACGGGCGAGCTGCTTTTCCATAAGGGGCCGTTCGAGGGGGCGAGCAACAACATAGGAGAATTCCTCGCGTTGGTACATGGGCTCGCATACCTGAAGCAGCGCAACAGCAACCTTCCCATTTACTCCGACAGCATAACGGGCATTGCTTGGGTGCGCGCGAAAAAACACAAATCGGTGGTGCTACCCACCGAAAAAAACGCTGTCATTTTCGATTTGCTGCAACGCGCCGAGACGTGGCTCCGCAGCAACACATATTCCAATCCAATTATAAAATGGAACACACCGCTTTGGGGTGAGATTCCTGCGGATTTCGGACGAAAATAATGTTGGAAAAAAACGTAGAGGTGGTGTGCACACCGCCTCTACGCCTCGTATGCACATTAAATCAGCGTAAATCTGTAGAATCTGCGGGTGAAAATCAAATCTCCGCTTTCAGGGCTTCAACCTGTTCTATTGGCAGCCCTGTGGCTTTTGCCACATCGTCAACGGAAATTCCAAGTTTCAGCAAATTCTTCGCTGTGGAGATGAGAGCAATTCTTTTACCCTCCTCAATACCTTTCTCAATACCTTTCTCAATACCTTTCTCAATGCCTTTCTCAAGACCTTCTTTAATACCTTCCGCTTTGCCTTCTTTTCTGCCTTCCTTTCTGCCTTCAGCCTTGCCCATTTTGTGGTGCCATTTCATTGCGTCCTTCACGTCCTCGTACTCCAGAATGCTTTTCTCGTAATCCTGTTTTTCCATATCGTTCAGGTTTGACAGTTTGCAATCCTCGTACAACTCGTGGAAAAGCATTGCGTCTTCCGGTATGTCACCGTCTGTGAGCTGCCACATGTTCTTGATGACATAGCACCACTTCTGCCGCTCGTCCTTGAGCTGTCCGAAACTCATTTCAGCTGCAAATTTAGTCAAATCCACCAAAAGGAACGACATTTTCTTCGAAAAAATTTTGTTTTCATCATCTTTTAAAGAGATGTGCATTGAATAATTGACACTTCCTTTCAACTCCGGAATTTCGAAATCAGCGAGGATGATTGATATTACTGTCGGATACTTGTACTTTCTGTCGCCCTTCACCAACGAATTGCTGATGATACGCGATGAGTAGGCGAGCGCCCTCTCCTTGATGAAATCCTGCGAAGCCTTCTGCATCTCCACGATGATATTGTCGTCCCTTTGTGAGCTGCAGAAGACATCGAAGATGAGGCGTTTCTCGCTGCTTCGGAGCCCGAGATGCTCCGTCTGCTTGTAACTGATGTCCTTCACCTCGCCGATGTATTGGGAAATGAACGCATTTAGGAAATGAATGAGATTCTTCTTGTATGGCTCCGTTCCGAAAAACCGCTTGAAGGCGAAATCTGTCATCAGGTTCATCATTTGCGCTTCTGTCCGTTTTATTTCCGACTTTTTCATAATTTTTGTAGTTTTAGTGAGAGAATAAATAGTATAAACACGCCGCAAAGATAATATAAATTTTAATTTAAAAATTAATAATTAGAAAAATATTTTTAAAAACAAAGAAAATATTGTAGAGGCGGTGTGCACACCGCCACACACAGTCCTTACGCCATTGGGAAATAATCCCGGTAAAAATAATTCTGAAAATTATTGCGGTTTCACCAATATTCCGTTCTGCCAAATTCCTTTTGAAATGATTTTGCCATCTGGCGCATACAGCACACCGTAGCCGTTGGGGCTGTCTGCGGCAAACGCCCCGACATATTTGCGGCCATCGTTCATGTTCAGCGTACCCTGTCCCTGACGGTGCCCGTCAACCATGTCACCTGTGTAGCCCCACTCATCGTTGAACTGGAATATCAGCGTCGGATTCAACTGTCTAGCTTGGTCAACCTCACCAAACTGCTTGATCAGCTTGAATTTATCGTAATATTTCTGTATGCAAGGATAAATTGTGGCATACCCATGTCTGAACCAGCTGTCAATGATGACATATTCAAGATTGTTGTCGCGGAACATTTGCAAAATCGTGTCGGGTTCACCAGCCCAAGGCATCCCAGCCGACTTGTGAAAATCGGAGTACATGTAGTAGATTTCAGGTTTGCGGCACATCATACGCGCAGTGTCAGGCAGATTTTCCCCACACCATTTGCAAGCCTCAATGTAATTTGTCATTCTCACATCGCCCACAGAAGTCCACGCCTTTATGCCTGCAAGTTTGCGGTTCTCTTCCTGTTTTTTCGCATATATCGGGGTAAGAACACCGAAAGTGATAATTAGCAATGCAATGGTCTGCAATACCCATGGTGACGATTTTCTTTTTGTGATTTTATAGAGGAAATGAAAAATGCCGCATATTCCGCTCAAAAGCAGGAAGATAAGTATCGGCATAATTGGTGTCAGGTATCGTGTGCCTCCGTATTGCTCGTAGTAGAAAATCAGCACACCTACTGTCAGGAATACATAGCATATAAACGCAAAACCGCCTGTTGAGAGGTAGCAGGCTCCAATAATCAGTAACGCTGCAAGCATTATGCCCTTTGCCCACTCCTTTGCGGTTACCGGCTGGTCTTTGTCATACTCGTGAAACCATGTCGCCTCTGGCACCCAGCGTGCTATGAAATTTGTGGAGTTGCTCTTAAAACGCGCTATCCAGTCCTCTTTGGTTGACATTTGCTCTCCATTGGCCTTCTTCAAAAAGTCTTTCTTATAATCGCTGCCCGTGAAACCTATTGACTGGTTACGCGCCTCCCACGACAACACGGCGGTTGCGGTGCCAAAGACCAGCGCGGCGGCGACAACAAGCCTCAATATGAATTGGTTACGGAACAAAATTGTGGTTTCCGTGTCATCGGTCTTTATGCTTTTGCGCCATTTCACGAATGAGATAATCATCATAATCCCACTCCAGCCAATCAATGCGAGAATGACAGCAAGTCCCATTGTCCTTACAAAATAGATGTATGCGGTAATTGCCGTAAGCAGCACTATGAGAAGCACCAAAAGCCATTTCCGTTTCGGCTTGAAACTCCAGTTCACAACTATTATTGTCAGCAATATGGCTGCAAGCGAGAGAAATATAAGCAGCGTTTCGCTCATCATAATTGTCGCCCAGCGCAACAGCTCGTTGTGAAGCGAGGCGAGCAGGGACGTGCAGAAGGCGAGAATGGAGTTTTTCGTCGTTATCATCGCTATCCAAAACAGCATGACAATGCTCAAGTAAAGCAGCACACCGTTTGCTTTTTTCACAAATTGCACATCATTTGGCGAAATGTTGAAAAGCACGGATATGAAAGCTGAATAACCGGGCGGGAAATGGGTATGCGGCGATTCGGAAAGGCTCATCGTGTTCGTGTAGCCGTGCCCGTCATGAATGGCTTTTCCCAATGCAAAATAGTAGATGTTATCGCCATTCATATCCAATTTCTTGTCGTACATGGCTGCATAATTCACAAAAAAGACGACCGAAACTATCAGCAAAAGCAAGGCGACCACAAACCTGTTACGCGAGAAATTCTCTATTTTTTCAATGATTCCAAATGAATTACTAGAATTTTGTTTCGTGTTTTTATTCATATTTGTTAATTTGTATCTCGATTTTAATGTTTGCAAAAATACAACTTTTCAGAGATATAACTCAATTTTGAGAAATCTGATTATTCTATTTCTATAACAAAAAAAAACAAAAACACGTCACATGTAAAATTTTGTCTATAAATTTGCAGTGGTAAAAAATAGCTTTAGATTCCCAATTCATTTTTACGCTGATGAAAAAAATACTATTCATAATAAACCCAATTTCAGGGAAAAAGAGAAAGGATTTTTTAGTCGAAAAGATACGCCAAAAATTTGACAGTGAGGCTTTTAACGTTGAAGTCGAATATACAGAGCATGCGGGTCACGGAGCGGAACTTGCGGCGGCGGCGGTGCTCCGCGGCACCGATGTGGTCGCGGCTGTCGGCGGCGACGGCACTATCAACGAGGTGGCATCTCAACTGCTGAATACCGACACAACACTTGCCATTGTGCCACTCGGCTCAGGGAACGGACTCGCTCACCATCTCGCAATCCCGCAAAACGCAAACAAATGCCTCCAGCTTATCGCCGACAAGTGCGACAAGCCAGAATTAGTTGACTCATGTTCTATAAACGACGACTTTTTCTTCAGCATTGCGGGTGTGGGCTATGACGCCAAGGTTGCTTACGACTTCAACCACGGAAACGAGAGAGGATTTCACGGCTATTTCAAATATATCCTTAAAGATTATTTTAACTACAATTATAACACCTATATTATTGATTGTGACGGCGAAAAAATTGAGCGCGAAGCCTTTTTCATCACCTTTGCGAACTCATCACAATGGGGCTACAATGTCAAAATACAGCCAAAGGCTTCCGTTCAGGACGGTTTGGTTGACGTCTGTATCGCAAAAAAACCGCAGTGGTTTGCTTTAGGCGACACAGTTGCAAGTCTGCTCATGAACCGCATTGACCATCGGAAACTGATAGAATACAAAAAATGTAAAGAATTGGTTATCAGCATAAAAGACGGACAAAAAATGTTCTGGCATGTCGATGGTGATTTCAGGGAGCCAGTGGAGAAAATTATCATTAAGATAATTCCCCATTCACTGAAAGTAATTTGCGGTGATTAGAAAATTTTGCTATTTTTGCGCTTCTTATAAATTGAAATGAACGAACTCACAGAAAATCCGATAACTGTAGAAGGGACATGCTATTTTGCCTCTGATTTTCACTTTGGAGCGCCAGACGAGGCAGTTTCGGCGGAGCGCGAAAACCACGTGTTGTCGTGGCTTGACAACATTATGGCTGATGCAGGGACACTTTTCCTTTTAGGCGACATTTTCGATTTCTGGTTCGAGTACCGCGATGTCGTGCCGCGCGGCTATTACCGTCTTTTCTCAAAATTCCGCGAACTGCGAGACAAAGGCATAACCGTCTATTATTTCACAGGCAACCACGACATGTGGGTTGAGAATTATTTCTCCAAAGAGTTTGGTTTTCAGATATTCAGAAAACAGCAGTTTTTCATAATAAACGGGAAACGCTGTCTTGTGGGACACGGAGACGGTTTGGGCAAAGGCGATTTGGGCTACAAGTTCATCAAAAAGATGTTTGCTTTCCGTCCGAACGTGTGGCTTTATGGTCTGCTGCACCCGCGAATCGCCTTTTCTGTGGCGCGCTTCTTCTCGCACAAAAGCCGTGCCATGACCGGTGCCGAAGACTCTGTCTTCCTCAGTAACGACAAGGAAATGCTGGTGCAATATGCGCTTTCTGTACTGAAAGACAATGAGATAGACTTTTTCATTTACGGGCACCGCCACCTGCCCCTCGACATAAAACTGAGCGACACCGCCCGCTACATCAACACCGGCGACTGGCTTGTGCACGACTCCTTCTGCAAATTTGACAAAACAGGGGTGGAACTCGTCAAAAATGATTATTTTTGCTAAATTGAAAAAAACGATAAACCACAAACAATTATGAAAAGAACAGCTCTGTTATTAATCTTAGCATTTTCGATGATAGCGGTCACCGCCGCACCGGTCTCTGAACGCGATGCCTCTATGGTCGCAAAAGCATTCTGTATTGAGAAAATGAAAAACGGGGTCCAACCCTTAATAATAACACTTGACGAAGAGGTTGATGGAGTGTATTACAGATTCACAGTCAACGGGGCGGGCTTCGTAATCGTCTCCGCCTCCGATTTGACATACCCTATCCTCGCCTACTCTTTCAATTACGAATTTAAAAATAATCCTGCGGTTAACTATCTGTTAGACAGATATTCAAAGGAGATTGCAGATATGGAGAACCGCCGTTCAGCACAGAATAAGAACGTAGCAGCGAAATGGAACCACTACCTCAGCGAACCGCTTGTGGTGCGAAGCGAAGGCGATGGCGGCGCAAGCTTAACTCCTTTGCTCACAACGACATGGAACCAGAATATGTTTTACAACACCTACTGCCCATGGGACGCATACGCTGGCGGATATTACGACTACCGAGTGCCAAACGGCTGCGTGGCCTTGGCTATGTCTATGATTCTTAACTTCTACCAATATCCTGACCATGGCGTTGGCGGGGTTTCGTATGTGCCTTTCGGCTATGACAGACAAACCGTCTATTTTGCGCAACATCACTATAACTACGGTGCAATGAGCGATGAACTGTATTTTTACGATGGTGAGGTATCCAAATTAGTCTATCATTGCGGTGTCGCAGTTAAAATGATTTACACTCCCGCTGGTTCGGGGTCAACGGAACTGGAGGCGAAAGACCAGTTCGAGAATGTTTTCAAATATAACAAACCCGCCCTCGTCGGCCCCGCAATGTTTCCCGACTACGGTGAAGCTCTTCGCGGCGAGCTGAGCTTAGGTCGTCCGCTCTTCTACACAGCGTCAAGCAATAGCGGCGGTCACGCATTCGTAATAGACGGCTTTGACGCCGAAGGCCTGTTCCACGTGAATTGGGGCTGGGGCGGCAACTCAAACGGTTATTACCAAATAACAAATCTTGATCCTGAAGGATTAGGCAATGGCTACAACCAAGGCGAAAACGCGCTTTTCAACCTCTATCCTGCCAGCGGCTACCCTGCACAATGTTCGGGACACCAGCGCATGGACGCCTCCTTCGGGACTATCACAAACGGCTCCGCACGTCAGGAGTACGCGCCAAATTCCGACTGCTCTTGGATGGTTGCCGTGAGCGACGCATTGAAATACACTTTCAGATTCTCTTATCTTAACACAGAACCCGATAAAGATGTGATAACAATTTACAATGGTCCGACAACCGCATCGGGCGTTGCAGGCACATACTCCGGCTATGATGTCGATCCGCAACCTCTCGAAATTACAGGTGTTGACAGCGTTTTGGTAACTTTCACCTCTGACGGGGCAAACAGCGGCGGCGGTTTTGTGCTGCAATATGAAACTGTTGTTGAGGACCAATACTGCAAACAGCAGGAGATTGTGAACGTGTATGAAGGCGAAATTACTGATGGCAGCGGCGAAGAGGACTACCGCCACGAGACATATTGCACATGGCTCATCCAGCCGGATGGAATGTCGAAACTGCATGTGACATTCCCCGAGTTTGACTTGCGCGATGGCGATTTTCTGGATATTTACGACAATTCAAAGACTCCTGCCACCCTACTTGAGCGTTTCGACAAAAACAACTATCCTTATAACACAGCCTATCCTACTTCTAATATAAAAATCGTTTTCGTTGCCGACAACTGGCAGAACGGCGGCGGCTTCAAGATGAGCTGGCACGCCACAACAGACATTGCCAAATACGGCCATATTGATGGGCTCGTTGTCTTCCCGAACCCCGCAGAAGATTTTATCAATGTGCAACTTACAACGGACGCCGCCGACCATGTGGTTTGCAGCCTCTACGATGTGAGCGGCAAAATCCTGCTAACCGATGAGTTTGATGTCAATGGCGGCGAGGCGGTACAGCACATAAAATTACCGTCTTCGCTTTCACAGGGTTTCTACTTCTTAGATGTCGAAACTTCAAAAGGGAAGACGGTAACGAAAGTGATGGTAAGATAAACCTCTACTCTTTCGGGAATCCAACCGGCTGTGCAAGTTGTGCGCGGCCGTTGAAGCCGAGCAGCTCTTTAATTTTATCGCGCTGTATCGAGCCGAGTTCCACTGTGCTCAAGCCGTTTGCAGCGCAATACAAGTAAACATTCTGCCCGATATTTCCGCAGTCGGTGGCTCCGTAGAAAGCATTCGACTCTTCGTCAAAGCCCTGCATCTTATCATAATTCGCGACATAGACAAGAATCACTGGTGCCTCGGCGGCAAAAGGCTGCCTGCCAACCTCTGACCGGTGGTCTCCCTCGGCAACCATTTTGAGGATGTTGTCTTTGGGAATATAAAGATAAACATTTGTTGTCGTATAGACGTATGTGTCAATTTGTTGCGCATTTCGCGCTGTGGGGGCTGTAAGTCGCCCGTCCTCACGGTTGACACCTGTCGCCGCCCAAAGCAGCGAGCTAAGCTGCTGCATGGACAACTGCTTTGATGAGAAGCTGCGGCTTGTCTTCCGTGCCGCCAACGCCTCCATAAGAGGCATACCGCCTGTTGTTTGCGGTTTCGGCAATGTTATGTCTTGTGCTATGACCATACCTGTTAACAAACAAATAATGATACTTAATGATAATTTTTTCATTTTTCTGATTTTTTGAATGAGCCGCCTTTACCTATAGAATCTCTCATTGACAGCTCGCATTGCGCCAATGCGCTCCTCGCTAATATCTGAGTAATCATACCCTTCTAGATAACACTGTCTCTCAGAAAAGGCTCCTGCATAAAAATAAATATTGCGATAATCTAGCTCTTCTGAAAATCTATCTACTGCTATCTTGGCATCCTCAGGTGTATTGTCCCTCAGCCATAGATAAGCCTCCATGGTATCCCGAGAAACAAGGTCTGCTCTGTCGCCTGCTTCCATTTTATAAATAGCATGTTGTCTGATGTCGTCGCGGCAAAAGTATGCTATATCTACCACTAAAAACAGAGCTCCCAAACACCAGAATCCATT
>CACYHL010000035.1 GCA_902774205.1 uncultured Bacteroidota bacterium
CACGCTTTTGATCTCTTTTGAGCAGCTTGTATCGGCGGTGATCGTCTGCGAGCTGCCGTTTCGGGCCCGCCGCTTGGTGAACGAGAAGGTGAGGCGGCCCGTTTCTTCATTAAAATGCATGCGCGTATGCAAGCCGCCGGTCAGTTTTGAACTGCGCAGCGTAAGCGTGATATCCGCCTTGTTGCCGTCGGTAACGCGCACCGTGATATCGGCGTCCGTTCGCGTTACGGGCGTTTCTGCCCGGTACAGGCGGTTGTAGTATACCGTGCCGAAAACGCCTCCTGCCAGCAGCAGCGCAGCCAGCACGCAGCACAGCGCCCGCATCAGGCTCTTTTTTTTCACCTTTTTCAGAAACGCAAGCTCTTTTTCGTCGCTTGCTTTTTCAGGCGCGGCGGCCTCGGGCGCAGTCATTTTTTCGTAAGCCGCTTTGCAGGCGCCGCATTCTTCCAGGTGCCGCGCTACGGCTTCGTTGGTTTCGGCAGCGGTGAGACCGTCGACGTATAAGGGCAGCAGATCGCGCGCAACGGCGCAGGAAAGATCATTCTTCATTTTCGGTGTTCTCGCTTCTGTAGGCGCAGTCCTCACTCTGCCTGGTATCGCCGGTATCGTCCTTACCCTTGGTATGGCTGTTGACGCCAACGTGCTTATATTTGAGCGTATCCGTGAGGAGGTGCGTGCCGGTAAGGGAGCCCGCCTCGCCGTTGACGAAGGTTACAGAAACGCTTATTCAGCTATTATCGACGGTAACGTCACAACCTTGATTACAGCTATCGTGCTCTACATTCTCGGTTCAGGTCCTGTTCAGGGCTTTGCAACAACTCTTATCATCGGTATCATGTCATCACTCTTCACAGCAATCTTCATCTCACGTCTCGTGTTTGAAAGAAGCATGACGAAAGGGCGTGAACTGAAATTCGGAAACAGCAAGACCATCAACGCTTTCGTTGGACTTAATGTTGATTTCCTCTCCAAGAGAAAAGTATTCTATACCATATCTTGCTCATTGATAGTCATTTCTATCATATCATTCTTCACACAAGGACTTCAACCTGGCATTGATTTCACAGGAGGCCGTAACTACATCGTCCGTTTCGACCAAGAGGTGAAGACCAATGAGGTACGTGACGCTGTTGTTGCTGAATTTGGCGGTAGCCCTGAGGTCAAGACTTTCGGTAAAGACAACCAGATACGTATCACCACCAACTACAAAATTAACGAAGCCGACCCGTCAGTTGACCGCGAATGTGAGAAGAAACTCTACAACGCTTTGAAAGGCTTCTATGCGAAAGAGTCTATCTCAGAGTCTGACTTCTGCCAGCAGGTTGACCCGCGCGGAATCCAGAGCTCACAGAAAGTTCAGCCGACAATCGCACGCGAACTTTTGGGCAAGACAATCTGGGCTGTCCTCATTTCACTTGTACTTATATTTATATATATAGCACTCCGATTCAGAAATTGGAAGTTCGGTCTCGGCGGCGTGCTTGCTCTGGTACACGACAGCCTTATCACAATCGGCCTCTTCTCACTCTTCTATAAGATAATGCCGTTCTCAATGGAGGTTGACCAGCAGTTCATTGCTGCTATCCTGACAGTCATCGGTTACTCAATCAACAACGTTGTGGTCATTTACGACCGTGTGCGTGAGAACCTCGCCCTCTATCCGAAGCGCGAACACTATTTGAATTTCAACGCCGCTATCAACAGCACAATGGGCCGTAGCATCAACACCGGCGGTACAACGTTGCTCGTTTTGCTCGCCATATTCCTCTTCGGCGGCGAAGTCATCAGAGGCTTCATCTTCGCAATATTCGCAGGTATTGCAATCGGTACCTATTCAGGTATCCTCGTTGCCACACCGCTCGCTTTCGACCTTTTCAACATGGCAACAAAGAAAGGTTCAAAAGAGAAAAAAGTTGAATTGATGAAATAATTTTAAAAAACATATATATGAGAATCTATAAATTGTTTTTAACACTTGCGGCAGTTTTGTTCATCTCGCTTTCTGCCTTTCCGCAAACAGTGAAGGATGCTGACAAGGACTTCAAATATTGCAAGTATGAGAAGGCTTTGGAAGGCTACAAGCGCGGGATCAACAAAATCAAAAGCAACCAGATAGAATCGCGCCGCGTAACGTATCAGATTGCGGAATGTTACCGTATTCTTGGAGACGTGAAAAATGCGGAGAAGTTCTATCAGCGTCTTGAAAAGAAAAATTATCAGAAGGATAACCCGATGCTCCTTTTCCACATGGGGAATATTTACCTTTCAAGAGGCGAATATGACAATGCCTTGAAGTATTATCAACAATTCAAGAAACGCATGCCTGAAGACAAACGTTCCGACATGCTCATAGAATCATGCCAGAAAGCTAAGACGTGGACAGAAAACCCGACACGCTACGAGGTTGAGAACTTCAAGAAGTTCAACACCCGCCAGAACGACTGGGCGCCGCGTTGGGGCAACCCCGCAAAGCAGAACCAGATCATCTTCACATCTGACCGTGAAGGTTCGCAGGGCAAGGGCGGCAACCAGTGGACAGGCGGCGAGTTCTCAGACATCTACAAATCTGACAAACCTAAAAGCAAAAACACTGAATGGCCAGGCGAATGGTCTCCGACAACCACTCTTGACGATGCCGGAATCCTGAACTCTGCTGTCAATGAGGGCGAGGCTTCCGCCAACGCAAAAGGCACGACTCTATACATGACAAAGTGTCCGCAGGATAAGAAACAAGTCTATGGCTGCTATGTGTATTCAACGTCAAGAAAAGGCAAATCGTGGAGCGAACCGGAAAAGATTGAACTCGGAGCCGACAGTTTCAACTTCGTCCACCCGTTCATCACTGCCGATGAGCTGACTATCTATTTCGCCTCGAACATACCGGGCGGCTACGGCGGCTATGACATCTACAAAGCGACCCGCACGAAGAAAAGCGGCAAGTTCAGCAATATCACAAACCTCGGCCCCAATGTAAATACTCCAGGACAAGAGGTCTTCCCCGCACTCCGCGGTGACACAATGCTCTATTTCTCATCTGACGGTCATCCGGGAATGGGCGGCCTTGACATCTTCTACTCAAAAATCGTAAACGGACAGTGTCAGGAAGCTGTGAATATGATGTCCCCTATCAACTCAAGCTATGATGACATCGGCATCATGTTTGACGACGCAAAGGTCATTGACCCGAAATCCAAATTCGAATACATTGAAAAAGGATATTTCTCTTCAAACCGTCCTGGTGGCCGCGGCGGAGACGACATTTACTACTTCCTCCTCCGTCCACTCGTGTTCACACTTTCTGGTTTTGTGAAAGACGAGATGACACGCCAGCCAATTGACGGCGCTGATGTCGAAATCATCGGCTCTGACGGCAAGTCATATTTGGCAAAGACAGATGTGAAGGGTTATTATCACTTCGACAAGACTAAGATCTTGGAGAATGTCACTTATAACATGCACGTTACAAAATCAGGTTATTGGGACGAACACAACACCGCTACCCAAACGACAGTCGGACTTACGGAAAATACGGATCTGAAACAGGACTTCCTGCTCACACCGTTCCCGAAAGACCCG
Source organism: uncultured Bacteroidota bacterium (assembly GCA_902774205.1). Taxonomy (GTDB): domain Bacteria; phylum Bacteroidota; class Bacteroidia; order Bacteroidales; family WCHB1-69; genus RUG11942. The sequence goes on from CACYHL010000035.1 coordinate 3,577, forward strand.
ATTGTACTGCCCGAAATCCTTTATGATTTGGACAAGGCAGACCTGAAACCGCAGTATAAAGACTCTCTCATGTACTTGTATGACATTATGGTCAATAACCCGACTCTCGTTGTTGAGTTGCGTTCACACACCGACTTCCGTGCCGATGACAAGTACAATGAAGATTTGTCGCAACGTCGTGCCCAGTCTTGCGTTGACTTCCTCATCAACGAAAAGGGTATCGCCGCTGACCGTATCGTACCGAAAGGCTACGGCGAATACAAACCGCGTAAACTTGACAAGGACATGACTATCACCTATAACCGCAAGCCGTTCACATTCAAGAAAGGAACTGTTTTGACGGAAGTTTATATCACCGGACTTAAGTCCCGCGATGAGCAGGAGGCTGCACACCAGCTCAACCGTCGTACAGAGTTCATGATTTTACGTGATGACTATGTGCCGAAAAGCGACAATATAGAGGAAGTATCAACACCGAAGCCAATCGCTGTTGTTGTTGAAAAGACTCTTCCTGTCACAATTGAAAATGATGTCGCGAAGGGCACTTGTATCGCCAACAACAAGACTTTCAATTTTGAACTTGCACCAGGCAGCGCAGACATTTACATCAATTATAACGTCGCTTTCGACTTCTTGAAGAATCATATTATCACAGTCAATGATTTTGAAGACAAGGAGAAAGCTATCAACGAAGACGGTTCAATCAAGGAAGATGCAATACTCTATCTCAACGACTTGAAGCTTGGTGAGGACTACGCTGAAAACGTGAAAGTCATCGTCAAGAAAGGTATCAGCACAAACTTCGTGATAGGCGGAGATTACATCACTGATGAATTTGGCTCATACATTGTTGACAAAGAAAAGCAGATGTTGATTTTCGACAAATAATATTTTTGGAATTATATGGCAATCCGAGGGAGAAATCCTTCGGATTGTTTTTTTTGAATAATTATGGAAAAGAATATAGACGGAAAACAGATTGCAGATGAAATAAAGTCGGAAATAGCTGTGAAGGTGAAGTCGCTGTTGGACAAAGGCAAGACGGCGCCGCATCTCGCAGCGGTCATAGTCGGCGATGACGGTGCTTCGCAGACATACGTGCAGAGCATAGAGCGCGCCTGCCGTGAGGTGGGCTATGTGGCTTCGGTTTACAAGTTCCCCGAAAAGACATCTGAGCAAGACTTGTCGGAAGTACTTGATTTTCTGAATAATGATGATGAAATTGACGGCTACATATTGCAACTGCCACTGCCCAAACACATCTCTTCTGAAAGAATTATTGACAAGATAAATCCCCAAAAAGATGTTGACTGTCTGCACCCGTCAAACATGGGGAACTTGTTGCTCGGTCATCCGCGCTTCATACCAGCCACGCCATACGGAACAATGCTTCTTCTTGAACGCGCTGGAATTGAGACGGAGGGGAAAAATTGTGTCGTGGTGGGACGTAGCAACATTGTGGGCAAGCCACTGGCGATGTTGCTGTCGCAGAAAAGCGCTGGCGGCAACGCGACTGTAACAGTCTGCCACAGCCACACCCAAAATTTGCAATCAGTTTGTAGCGAAGCTGATATTCTCTTTGTCGCAATCGGGAAACCGGAGATGATAACGGCGGAATATGTCAAAAAAGGTGCGGTCGTGGTTGACATTGGCGTTCATCGTCTGCCAGATGCGGAGTCTGAAAAGGGTTACCGTATCTGCGGAGATGTGAAGTATGATGATGTGCTGCCGCGCTGCTCACGAATCACGCCGGTGCCGGGTGGGGTGGGGCGGCTCACAATGACCGCGCTTCTGCTCAACGTGATGAAGGCGTACGAGGAGAAGGTGGAAGAAATGTAAGGGAATATGAGTGTTCAAAAGCAATGCTCGTTGGACAGCTCCCTATAACCGTTTAATTGTCGTCAAACCACCTTTGTTTCCCATAACAAACAAACCTTTATCCTCGCCCTTTTGCACAACATGATTGACATAAAGCGGCTGGTGTGCTGTGAACCTGTCGCATTCGAAGGTGTCGTTTGACTTAAGCTTTGCGTTCACGGACTCCACAACCTCAAACCTGCTGTCGCCAAGGTAACAGAAAACGCAACGCCGATTGGGATTCCACGTTATTTCAACGCGGTCGCCCGCCTTCAACTCATTGGTATAGAGCGACTTCCCCAGCACACGATGTGAAGACTGCACGCTATCCTGCTCGCAATAGTCTGACACAAAAGTCTCGTAATCGGGAAAACCGACAAATTTCGCAAGAATATCCAAAATCAGCTCGCGGGTGTTTGCATAACCGTCAACGTAACCCCAAATCCGCTTCAAGGTCGAGGTCGAAACTGTCTCGTGGCAGCGTTCCTGTATCATACCCGATAAAACCGCAAAATCGGTTGATGTTTTCACTCGGCGGTTTGCCGAACGCTCCACTTCTTCACGCAAAAGTGCTATATTCTGGCTTTTATCTGTCATAAATCTCTTTTAAGTTCACAAAAATACAATTTATTCCTCTTTGATTTTGGTTCTAATCTGATTCTTTTACAAACCAAACATTTATATGTGCAATCTTCTTATCTTCCTGATAATTTTTGTTATTTTTGCTGCATGATAGAAAACAGAGACGACACCTCCACTTCAGGATTCATAAATGATTCAGGATACAAGATTTCCGAAAAGTTCTCATGTTATACGGAACTTCCCGCGAAGGGCTATTGCCGGCTTTTCAAAGCGCAGCGTTTTGGACAGTGGTTTGTTTTGAAATCGCTGAAATTAGAATATGCTAATAGCTTGGTTTACAAAGGGTTATTGGATAAGGAGTATCAGCTTCTCGTACAGATGCACAATGACAATATAGTGCGGGTATATGGAATGGAAGATGATGACGAGGCAGGACGCTGCATTGTGATGGAATACATTGACGGGCGTACTCTTGACAAGTTCCTTGAGGAAAATCCGCCGCAAAATGCAAGACAGTCTGTGGCGAGGCAGTTGTTGAATGCAATCGGCTATTGTCATGGGAAGCAGATTGTACATCGCGACCTGAAACCGTCAAACATACTGATTACCAGCAACGGCAACAATGTCAAACTGATTGACTTCGGGTTGTCGGACAGTGACGATTATGCGGTGTTGAAGGGTGCGGCTTATACGATGGCATACGCTGCACCGGAGCAGTTAGCAGGCGCGGCAGTTGACTGCCGCGCCGACCTCTACGCTTTCGGACTGATATTGAGGCAGTTGTTCCCGAAACGTTATGCGCGTGTGGTGCGAAAATGCACGCAGCCGCAGAAGGAGAAGCGGTACGCTTCGGCGGCGGAGGTTGCAAAGGCGATGAAAAAATATGACTTGAAGAGGAAAAGGGCACTGTGGTTTTCAATATCCATAATTTCACTTCTTCTTTTGTATGGACTTGTAACATTTTTAATCCATTTGTCCTATCAAAAAAACAATACTACAGAAAAAAAACGAGTTTGTGAACAATGTGTAGCAGATTCTCTGAGACTACTATCTACACCAAAGAATGCATACAATCAGATACAATCAGAATCAGCTATAAACGAATCCCCTATCTTGCAGGATACGGTTATTGGGAGTAAGACGCAAACGAAATCAGACTACTACTGCAATAATCTTACATCTGAATTTGATAGCATTATAAGGGCATTTGACGAAGAAGTCAAAGAAGGTACAATCCTATACTGGGAGAGATTCCATGACCTCAAAATAATAGCCCTTTTAAAAATGTCCGTTCATATCCAGCAACGTCGTCAGCAACTACCAAAAAACGAGCAGATTGCTTTTATAAATTATGCAGGTGTCTTATGGAATCGTTATAATGCAAGGTATCCATTTACGGATGCTGAAGGGAAAGATATATATCCGTATTATGAAGATTTACATGAAAAGGGAAAAATTTCAAACGAAGAGTTTGCGAGATTACGTGAGGAAGACAAGAGAAACGTAGAAGAAATCAACAGGCTTTCAGATCAGCTTAGAAAGGAAACGGCCAAAGAATAATTTGTCTCTCTCAGTACAGCAGGCCGAAAGTCCACAAAGGTATCACCCTGTCGTACCCAACACATACATTATGTTCGTATTGTCAATAAAACCCTTTTCCACTTTTCCAAGACTGCGCAAACCTCCCGTTTCATCGCGCAATTGCCCAATCATACCCGCTTTTTCCATATAGAGCAGATAATCTGGCAAAACATTCCTGCTCACTCCCAAGGCATTGGCAATACTGGAATAATCCGGCTTAAACGGGGCACTTTGGGCCACAATGGACATCAAACGCTTCAACTTGCGTCCTGTAGAAACGGACATTGAAGCGTATTGAGGAATGTCAAATTCCAAGGTCTCTGTCACCACCTGATCCAAGCGTGAAAAGAACGCGCCTTCCTTGCTGAAGGGATAATATCCATCACGCAAATATTGTCTGAACAAAGGCAACGGGTGAGGCACCAAATTATTGTCCACCTTGTTGGCAATAATCTCATTTATGGAATATATCGGCATTTTGATTTTATGAAACATTTCAAGGTATTCACGAAAAGAAAGCCACTGCATTGTGTACATTACAGCACGACGGCTCAAGTCGGCCTGCCCACGAAGTAAATCAAGCACCGAAGAACCTGTAAAAAAAAACATGAAGAGCTGGATGTCCGTCGTATATCTCCTTCAACTCAGTTGACCATGATGGATATTTATGAACCTCATCAATGTACAGATGTGTCCCTCCCTCTTTCACAAAATCCGATGCCACCTCAACTAACGTGTGCTGGGCAAAATAGCTGCTATCCGCCGAAATATACAAGACATTTTGAGTGTCCTTCCGTTTCAAAATATGTTGTAAAACCAGTGTTGATTTACCTACACCTCTCGGCCCGATAAGTCCCACAATCCGCAAATTCCAATCAATCTGATCATATTTATAACGAACAAACTCAAGATTGACCAAATTAGATTTTATAATCCGACATTTTTCTTACCTTTACCCATCCCCATTTTTTGGGAAAAGAATAAACCTGATTTTTAACTTAAATTATTAACAATAAAAACATTAGAACCCAAAAAGTTTTCAGGGAAAGTCAAGCGAAAAATGAAATAAGTCATGAGACATTTTTTATTTCATATTACGTGCCACGTAAAAAATTATTACTCTTGCAACTTGAATTTTGATTGAAAATTTAAGTTGGAATCTAAAAAAATCAATAAAATATTATCATTATGTACGACAGAATTATACATATTGAAGACGAGCTTGATATGAGTTTGTTTCTGTTTGGTGCACGTAAAACAGAGGACAACATTGAAATAATCTTTGTTCGTGATTTTTTCCGTATGCTTTGGAATGGCGAACTGTTCTGATATGCATTTAAAAATTTTGTATATTTGCCCAAATGATTCCATACAGAATCGACCAAAAATATTTTTAACTTAAATTATTAACACTAAAAACATTAGAACCTAAAAAGAACCATATATAGAAGCATTTTCGCTTTACCTTTGCAAGTTCGAAACCTGGAAAATTTCAAATGCAATGCCGAGAGGAAGCCGAAGATGCTTGCGGTGACAGCCGTGAGCTTTCTTTGTTTGGCATTGCAGGTTTTCCAGGACCTCGAACTCAAGACAATGAAGTTCGCGGTTTTTTTTATGCCCATTTGTGAAGCCCTGAACGGCATAGAAAAAAGAACCAGAAAAGAACCTAAAACACTGAGGGATAATGTGGTACTTTTGCAAATTGAAATTAATAAGCCACTCAAAATGTTATGCATACACTAAAACAATCTTTAGAAATCATCCTGAAATCTTTTGTTTTTTTCGGACGAGCATTCAAAAATTCCAAGAAAGACTTCTGGATTTCCATCCAAGTTTTATTTTGGGTCTCACTCTTTCTGTCTCTTATTTTCTATTTTGTGGAACATAGTGCCCAACCTGAGAAATACACCAACTATTTTCGTGTTTTTATATGGACAATTGTGCAATACATAGGTGATCCAGGCCACTTTGCAGAAGATGTTCCAGTTACGTTTGTTGGACGCCTTATAGCCACTTTTTTGGGAATTATGAAGATACTCATTTATTCCGTACCAGCTGGTCTTTTTGCTAAGGCATATTGGCAAATCCAGAAAGAAGATGAGCGACAAGAAAAATTGTACAAATGTCGCGAAAAAATCCTGAAATCTTTTAAACGCGTGCGTAACCCTGAAACAGGCTACCGAGTAGCGCCACGGAATGTCTCTCTTGCCTCATTGGCAGTTAAAAAAAGCATGACAGAGAATGACATCATTGAAACAGTCAGCAGGTTCGACGAGTTCCGGCTTCGCAATATTGCCGATACACAAACCCGGTCGGAACACCCTCAAAACCGTCTCGTGATTGAATTGCTGCCGCTTGACAAGAAAACGGTTGACGGATATGATATAGTGAGGACTACATACGGCATTAAAATCAATCGCCAATCCAATGTCACCATAGTGGCCCCGACTGCGGACAACGAAAATTCCATAGGAAACTTTGCCTATTATTTGGCACAATTTGGCGGCTTCAATTTGGTAAGCCGGTTGTTTGTAACAGATATTGACGACCGAACCAGTTTCATTACTATTGAAGGGAAAGAAGAGGATTGGGAAGCTCCGTTAAAAGACTTTGTGCAGAATTTAAAAGAGCTGTCTGCTTCCAAAGAAAGTTGGAATATCGTTGTCTCGGCCACAAAAAAGGCTCCTGAAGCCCAAGTTCATTTCGCACACAAAAACAAGGCCGATCAGTCAATGACCACTCTTGACGAAGATGGATTACTAAAGCTGTATGAAGAGTTTTCCAGCAAAATGCAAGAGAAACATGAAATCCTCTCCGACATGGACAGCAAAGAATTTCTTCCATTAGGCAAGAAAAACATCGGTGTGATAGCTGGCGGGGGCAGTTCCAACAATGCCTTTTCGATGCGAATGTCCTATAGTCTCATCACTTGGACAGATCGCTGGATACCTATCATAGTCGAAATGGCTGAAATACTGAGAAACCATTTGGAAAAGCCGGACCGCCAACACATATTTGTAAAGGATTCCGAAACACGACAGAAAATAGAATCCTGTTGGAAACAAAAAGGAAAAGGATTTGGGTAGGAATACTTCAAGAAAATTCATAACAATAGAAATTTCATATTAAATATGAATCAAACAAAATTAATTTAATAAAATCAAAGAATATGAAAAGAATTTTTACATTAATTTTAACCATAGGACTCACATTTTTAGCGACCAATTTTTGCCAAGCGCAAAGCATAAAAAAATACTCGGGTAAAAAATCAGTTTCGTTACCTGGGGGCATTTATCGTTCAATAGACTGCCAAGAGACTTATGACTATTATATTGGAGATGATGGAAGCTATGTTAAATCAGGAAATTACACATTAAAAGGTGCGGCAAACCAAATCAAGGGGACTGTAAATGCCACATATAGTGTGACAGCAACATACAAAAACGGATTGTTGAATGGACATCTTTCAGCAAAAGTAACGGTCAAAGGCCGCGGGGATTACAATTACACATTTCGTAGCTATGACCAATACAATGTCGAATATACGCTGTCGGCAAATTTCAAGGAGGGCCTTCCAGATGGGCAATGGACTTATACGGAAACAGGATTGTTGAATGAAGACAAATCCATATACAGAACCACGTTCAATTGTAAAAACGGCATGTTTGTGGGGGATTTCAATTGCAATTTCTCGGATTTGACATTGCCCAAACATCAACAAGGAAGATTTGACCAAAATGGGAACCTAATATCATTAAAGATTCAAGGAGTGGCAGCAGGTAGCGTGGGCGATTATTACGAAAGGGAAGGTGACGGAATGAAGGAATATAATTTGAATAGTTATGGTGACTTGGTATCTTTTTTCAAAAGAGATAAAAATAATAGAATAACGTACAGTTATAAATTAGACGAAAAGCTCTCAAAAGAATATGAGGGACAGCTTCATTCCTCCGATTTAAGTGTTTTTTTGAAAGAAAAAGGGTATTATTTGTCTAAAGAAACATCAAAAAGAGAAATATTCTATGATTCTTACGCTTTTGGCACAGGAGCAATTGTTGATCACATATTACAACGGATGGTTTTGAGCAAGCATCTTGATGGATTGAACCAATCAAATGGATTGTTTTACAAACTCTCAACAAATGAATGTACATTCAAAAAAATTCATGCAATTCCATTAGAGGAAAGCAATATCGCGACAATGTTTAATATAATTAAATCGGATTTTGAAACTAACTATAGAAACTACGACAAGATGCCTGACACCACCGTCGTATCAGAATCTTTAAAAAAATATATTACCCAAACACAGAATTTGTATTTTGTTTCTATTAGCGATACACTTTGTTTTTTTGAAAATTCTCAATATTTGACTTTAAAAGATACTCTCAAAAATATTTGGAATATTGTTAATGATTCAATTAAGTCAGAAAAAGCAAAAACAATGTTGAAAATCAAGGAGGATTTTTCAGAATTTGCTAAAACTCAAACAAAGAATATAATGAAAGATGTTATGGTTTGCTATGATAGATTTAGTACGTATGGCTCCGAATCGTACGATAAGTCTATCAGTAAACTGTGGCATCAATTATACCATCTTGCAAGTCATTATACGTCAAGCAATGATATTGATATTAGTCGAAAATTTGCTGGCTATAAACCAATAGTTTCATATTCTATCGATGATATTACCTTAAACAAAGATTATACCACATGCATTGTTTATCTAACGGTAAATTCCGATAATTACCTTTTTAGTAACAAACCCGTTCATTGGTGCGTGTGGTATGATAGGATTTATCAAGGCGATGTAACCAACACACAGTATATTGCATTGAGGTGGAACGAGTCTTTTGAAATTACCAATCGTGTTGCCCCTATTTGGGATTCAATTGCCGAACTGAAAAAAAATTCAATGCAATTAGATAATCAGGTGCTATCTTATAGAAAAGAATGTCATAGTATTGTTGCTGCCTATAAACAAGAAAAAATTACATTTAAGAAAAATAAAGACGATGCCGAAACACAATATAACTATTATAGCAAATCACTTGACATCCAAAAATGTTATTTACGATTGATAGATTTGTATAAACAGATCAACGAAAGGACCCAAAACATTATGCAGTCTACAACAGAAAGCGACATAATCAAGTCATACAACGAAATTAGCAAAACATGGAATCTGTCAGGCAGTGTTACAGATAATATTGGACAATATGAAAGTGTACTTCCATTCCAAAACCATTGTATGAATTTTGTTGCAAAGCGCAAAATTATTGCCAATAAGATTTCTGAAATCAATACAAATTCGGAAAAAGATTTTTCGGATATTTCAAAATCTTTTGCAAATTTCCAAAAGACTTATAGTCTTATTTTGTCTACAGATACCACCGACAACTATACACGCCTGAACAACTTTATATGTCTCCAAGACAGCTGCATGGCATTCATTGAGTTGCGCAAAACAATCTCTCAAAACAACATTAAGATTGCTGGTTATTCTAAAACGGCTCCTACCATTGTAAAGGCATATAATACCTATGTGAAAGGTGCTGACCTCTCTTGGAACCAAGAGTCTGCCAGAAATCAGTCCGTTAGAGAAATCATCAGCACACAGGACTCACTTTTGAAAGCATTATCTCAACCCAATATAAGTGAAATTGATAAGACTATAAAAAAATCGAAAGATAAGAGCTGGGAGAATGTGACGAGACAAGTGATAAAATGATTATAATGTAGTATCAATCTTTTATTGAGCAAAACACAAAGGATACGGAAATGTCTCGCATCCTTTGTGTTTTGCGTTGATACAACTGGGTATCCGTGTCCACGGCTTCTTCCAGCGCGAGGTGCGGGAGATGAAGCGGCTGGTTGAAGGTAATCCAAAAAGATGCTGAGTTCATTTGATTATAAGTTCAACTTAGAAAGTTATAAAAGCGGGAAACAAATAATCCCGCCGATCGGCGGGATTATTTGAAAAAAATGCTACATTTGAGGTCCATAAATC
>CACYHL010000036.1:0-10295 GCA_902774205.1 uncultured Bacteroidota bacterium
TGCACCGGTTTTCTCAATGTGAACTATGCCGGTTGCTTCGACACACCTATTCCGACTCTTGATCCTCATGGCGTGGATTTTATTACAGGTTCGGGAGCCACTGCCGTGTTTATCAAAGAATATGGTATCAGCAACGGACTGAAATTCAACAGTGTATGGGCAGTGGGCAACAGCGCCCAGCTTGGCATAGAAGATGTGTTGGAACATCTTGACGAAACATTTGATCCTGAAAAGTCGAGTCGTGTAATCATGCTTTATATGGAGAAAATCGGCGACCCGCAACGCCTGTTGAAACATAGTTGCAGTCTTATCAGCAAGGGCTGCCACATCGCTGCCATAAAGAGTGGAAACAGTGCTGCAGGCTCCCGCGCCGCCTCTTCGCACACTGGCGCGCTCGCAACCAGCGATGCCGCAGTCGATGCCCTGTTCCGTAAGGCGGGTATCGTGCGTTGCCAAAACCGTCAGGAATTGACAACCGTATGCGCTGTTTTCATGCATCCTGAAATCAAGGGTAACCGCTGCGCTGTTATCACACACGCCGGTGGCCCCGCGGTAATGCTTACCGATGTGCTCAGCAACGGTGGCATAGAGGTGCCTTCTCTAAAAGATCATCCGGCAAGTCCCGCCCTGCTTTCTAAACTTTTTGCCGGCTCCTCTGTGGGTAATCCTATTGACTTCCTTGCAACCGGCACCGCTGAACAGTTAGGATATATCATTGATACGGTTGAGAACGAGTATGACGAGATTGACTTTTCAGTTGTCATTTTCGGCTCGCCCGGATTATTCAGTAATAAAGAGGTTTACAATCTGCTCGATGAGAAGATGAAGACCTGCAAGAAGCCGATTTTCCCTGTGCTGCCTTCTATCATTAACGTAAAGGACGAGATAAATGACTTTATCGCAATGGGTCGTATAAACTTCCCTGAGGAGTGCGTGTTGGGTAATGCTATCTGCAAAGTTTATAACACTCCTAAACCGCAGATGAATACTGCTGAATCATTGCCTTCTGTTGATGTTGAGCGCATACGGCGCACTATCGATCGCTGCAAAGATGGCTACATGGAAATTGCTGACTATAATGAGCTTTTGGATGCTGCAGGTATTAGTCGCAAGAAATCTGTTGAAGTATCAAAGAAGGAAGATGCGCTGGCGTTTGCCAAAGAGGTCGGTTGCAGCAAAGATGTGCCTCTTGTTATGAAGGTGGTTGGTCCGTTGCATAAGAGCGATGTCGGTGGTGTTACACTGAATGTCAAGGACTTGGACACGGTTGCCAAGGAGTTTGACCGCCTGATTGTAATTCCCGATACGTATGCTGTGGAAATGTATCCTATGCTTGATGGCACAGATGTATATATCGGTGCTATGCGTGACGCAAAATTCGGACATCAAATCTTTTTCGGGTTGGGAGGAATATTTATCGAGGTGCTGAAGGACGTGCAAAGTGCGTTGGCACCCGTTACTGCCGCTGAAGCGAAAAATATGCTTACGAAGTTGCGCGGGTACAAGATTTTGCAAGGTGTGCGTGGGCAGGAGCCGGTGAATCTCGATTTGTACGCCGACCAGATTGCCCGTGTGAGTGCGCTGGTTCAGGCAGCACCGGAAATTGCTGAAATGGACCTCAATCCGCTGCTCGGCAATCCCCGTTACGTTACCGCTGTCGATGCAAGAATAAGATTGGAGAAATAGTGTTTTATACTTTGGGGCACAGGAATTTTCGTATGAAAGTTCCTGTGCTTTTCAGATAAACTTGCCATAAGTCTAATTTGTTGATAATAAATGATTTATATTAATAATCATGAAAAAATCTGATGTTATTTTCATTCTTATTGTGATTGCGGTGCTTGTGCCATTTTTTATTCCGCAGACACATTTCCTTGAATATTTCAACTTGTGGACTTCTGCACATCCTTTCATTATGAGTTTCTTTAAGTTTGCGATACTTGCAACGGTTGGAGAGATGCTTGGCTTGCGCATATCTCATGGCGTATACAACCAGAAAGGGTTTGGGATTTTGCCTCGTGCGATAGTATGGGGAGTTCTCGGAATGGGAATTTGTATGGCAATGATAATCTTTAAAGCCGGTGTTCCCGCTTTTCTTGAAGTTGTGAGTGGTTGCGAAAAAGGTCACATGGCGGCACTCCTTGCTGGCGAATTGTCGTGGGGTAAGGTAGGGGTGGCGTTCACCGTAAGCGTGGCTATGAATTCAATTTTCGCTCCTGTTTTCATGACTTTACACAAGATAACAGACACACACATCATCAATAATGGTGGAACTTTGCGCGGTTTTTTCACTCCGATAAAGATGGAGCAGATTATAGTAGGTCTTAACTGGAAGGCGCAGTGGAATCTCGTGTTCAAGAAATACATTCCGCTGTTCTGGTTCCCGGCGCACACAATCACGTTCCTTCTTCCCCCGAATTTGCAAGTGTTATTCGCCGCTTTGCTCGGTGTCGTGCTCGGCGTCATGTTGTCGATTGCGAATCTAAAAAAAATGTAGAGATGTTCAATAAAACGTCTCCGCAACCATAAACGTAAACGTAGAGACGTTCCATGGAACGTCTCTACCGCCCCAAACATAAGAGGTAAATGTGCCAAACTATAGATAAAAATAAAAAAATCCTTTTTTAAGATAATAAAATGGTTCTATCTGTAACACAAATTCGTGATAGTGAGCAGTTTACAATGCAAAGCGAGCCCATTGCCCCAATAGATTTGATGGAGAGGGCGGCGAATGCTTTGTTTTGTGAGATAAAAAAACTTTCGGAGCATTTGCCATATAAAAAATATATGATTTTCTGCGGCGCTGGCAATAACGGCGGTGACGGACTTGCACTTGCGCGGCTCTTGACAACAGCTGAATTTTCCGAAAACGATGATGTCACAGTTGTGAAATGCTTTGGCACGGCACGGCTTTCACAGGACTGCCAGACCAATCTTCAGCGAATTGAGAATCTGCTGCCGCAATATCCTAATCTGAAAATCGAGGATTTTTCGCCGAATCTCGTCATTGAAGCGGGTGCGGTGGTGGTGGATTCTGTTTTCGGAATTGGCTTGTCGCGCCCGCTGACAGGTTATTTCGCTGAAATTGTCAAGTTTATAAACAAGCACAAACGCACGAATTCAATTTTTTCCGTTGATGTGCCGTCAGGGCTTTTCACAGATGTGCCGACACCTTCTGTGAATGTCGTGGTTGAAGCCGACAGAACTTTAACGTTCCAGTTCCAAAAACTTTCCTATCTCCTGCCAGAGAATAGCAAAAGGGTTGGTGAGGTTACGGTTTTGGACATCGGCTTGCGGCTTCCTGATAATGATTCTTTCAGACCTATTGCAAAAATGATAGATTTGGATTTGGTTCGGAAACTCTACAGACCTGCGCAAAAGTTCGACCACAAAGGGAGTAACGGTTTCGGATTGCTGATAGCCGGCTCGGAATTGATGCCGGGGGCGGCAGTGCTTGCGGCGGAGGCGGCTATGCGTTCGGGAATCGGCAAAGTCATTGTCCACACCACTGCACGTGCGGCAAATGTTCTTGCTTGTCGTCTGCCTGAGGCGTTGTTGGATATTGATGCAAACGACTGTTTCTCAGATATTTCTTTGGAGAAATTGAACGTAAATGCTGTGGCGGTCGGTCCCGGACTGGGCAAATCTCCTAAAACGGTGAACGCTGTGAAAAATCTGCTTAATGAGTTGCACTCCCCGCTGATTATTGACGCGGACGCGTTGAATATTTTGGCGGAGAACAAGACATGGCTCGCATATTTACCTGAAAATTCGATACTTACACCTCATTTTAAAGAATTTGAGCGCTTGGCTGGGAAAAGCCGTGATGATTTCGACCGGATAGAAAAACTGAAAGAATTTTCCCAAAAATATGGTGTGATAGTTATTCTGAAAGGGGCAAACAGCGCTGTAGCGTTTCCTGACGGGCGACTTTTGTTCAACACTACGGGCAATCCCGGCATGGCTACTGCCGGAGCTGGCGATGTGCTGACAGGCGTTCTGTTGGCGTGCATGGCGAAAGGGTATCCTACGGAGCACGCAGCTCTTCTGGCGGTCTGGCTTCACGGCAGAGCTGGAGACTTTGCAGCCGAGAAATCCTCACAAGAATCACTAATCGCTTCGGATATTTCAAACAACCTCGGCAGCGCATTTGCGAAAATAACTGGCAACCGCATTGCTTATTGATTTTGAAAAAAACTTATTTTTGCTGAAAAATAATTTTATATTTAACAGAAAATGAAAAGAACAACATTAATATTGATACTGGTTACTGTATTATTCAGCGGCTGCCGTTATAAAGAAGGACCATTCATCAGTTTAACCTCGCCCGACAAGCGCATTGTTGCCACATGGTCATTGCAGAATGTTTACAAAAACGGCGAGAAAATAACAACATCAGAATATGCCGCATTGAAACCCGGCTGCGCTTACGCGTTTCACGCATACGGGCCATTAGTAGTCTCTGCTTACGTCAATGGGGAGATTCGTGAGTCGTACACCGGCAAATGGCAGTTCACGAACAACAAGAAAAATCTTGCAGTCAATTTTTTCCTGATAGACAGACAATATGAATATACTGCTGTCATAAAAAAGTTAAGCAAAAACGAAATGATTTACGAATACGATGATTCGAAAGGCGACCATTGGAGGTTACAGATGTATGCGCAAGCATATTGATATTCAATAAAGCGAAAAGAGGGTGCCTCACAATGAGACACCCTCTTTCTTTTATCAAAAACAGCCAATAAGCCGGGTTCTGTACTAATCTGTCATTTATCTAGGCCTGTCGTCACCGGCAGGCTCCATCAACCTACCCTCCGTGTCGGGCGAGCAACCCTCAAGCCACGGTTTATTTGGTTTTTCAACCCATAAGGTTTACCTCCACCGGTCATCACTGCCGGCGGCGTGAGCTCTTACCTCACGTTTTCACCCTTACCCCGCCGAAACAGGGCGGTATATTTTCTGCGGCACTGTCTGTAACTCTCTTCGAGTCCCTTCCCGTTAGGAAGTATGGCGCTCTGTGTTGCCCGGACTTTCCTCTCCCCTATTAAAAACAGGGCAGCGACAGAATGGCTGTTTATTTCAATGAACGTATTAATAATTGCTCAGCATAACGGGCATGATGAGCATGAGCACGTCCTCGTCTTCATTTGATGAGTTGTGCGGGAAAATGAGAGCCGGCGAATTGGGCTGCGACATCTCGATTCTAATCTCTGTTGAGTCGAGTGCCTCTATCATCTCGCGCAGGAACTTGGCGTTGAAGCCGATACTCATCGCCTCGCCTGTGAACTGACCTGTAACATGCTCTTCAGCCTTGTTTGAGTAGTCAATATCCTCAGCCGAAACTGTCGTGTTCTCTTCAGAAAGTGAAATCCTAACCTGATATGTTGACTGGTTAGAATAGATACTCGCACGGCGGATGCACTTCAGGAACTCGCCTCTCTCAACCACAAAATGATTTCCGTTGTTAGTCGGGATAACTTTTTCGTATGACGGATAGTTACCTTCCTTCAGAGATGAAAATAGAACTATATTGTCAAACGAGAACTGTATGTGGTTAGTGTTTGATGAATATTCCACTTTGACAGGGACAGAAACGTTTGCGAGGATATTCTTCAGCTGGTTCAACGGTTTTTTTGGCAGTATGAACGAAGCGAAATCGTCCGCGTGAGTTTTGAAGTTTCTGTAGCGCACCAACTTGTGACCGTCCGTAGCGACAAAAGTGACATTTTCAGCTGAAAGCTCACAGAGAACGCCTGTCATGTTCGGGCGAAGCTCATCGTTGCTTGTTGCGAAAAGTGTTTTGCCGATAGCCCTTTGCAAGACGTTTGCGCCAATCTCAAACGATTTGGCTTCAGACATCACTGGAAGTGCTGGGTATTCGTCACCCGGGTAGCATGGCGCCGCATACTCGCCTTTGTCAACGGTGAAGTTCATGGTGCGGTTTTCGACGTCAATATTGAAAACTATCGGCATGTCAGCCGTCAGCTTCAATGTGTCGAGCAAGATTTTTGACGGTATTGCCACCGCGCCCTCACCTTCGACCTCAATAAGCTCGATTGTCGCACTAATAGTCGAATCGAGGTCTGAAGCCGTCACTGTCAACATATTCCCTGATATTGAAAAGAGGAAATTGTCGAGGATTGGCATCGTGTTGTTTGTGCTGAGAACGCCGCTTACGGCACTCAAATTCTTGAAAAGGACGTCACGAGAGACAATGAATTTCATAATTTTTCTATTTTATTATTAAATATGTGCAAATATACATTTTTTGTTTTAATCCGTTTTTATTTTTACGAATTTTAAGAAAAAAAGTTACAATGTGGGTTTGACTTCAACCTCCTCGTAGCCCTCAACAATGTCACCGACCTGAATGTCGTTGTAGCTTTCGATATTCAGACCACAATCCTGCCCTGCCACAACCTCCTTGACATCGTCTTTGAAACGTCTGAGGGAGCCAAGCCGTCCCGTATGTATAACGATACCGTCTCTGATGACGTGTACGCGCGTGGATTTCTGCAATCTGCCGTCAAGCACAATACAACCGGCAATGTTCCCGACCTTCGAGATATGATAAACCTCTTTGATTTCGAGATTGCAGACAATCTTCTCCTGAATTTCGGGAGAGTGCATACCTGCAATAGCGTCCTTGATTTCGCTAATAGCATTATATATGATTGAATAAGTGCGAATGTCGATCTGTTCTTGCTCGGCGAGCTTGCGCGAACTTGCGGACGGACGGACTTGGAATGCGACGATGATGGCGTTGGAGGCAGAAGCCAAAAGCACGTCAGAGTCGGTAACCTGTCCCACAGATTTGTGAATGACGTTCACCTGAACCTGTTCTGTAGAGAGTTTCAGCAACTCATCGGTGAGGGCTTCGGCGGAGCCGTCCACATCAGCTTTGACAATGATGTTGAGTTCCTTGAAGTCGCCGATTGCCAACCTGCGTCCGATTTCGTCCAAAGTAATGTGTTTCTGGGTGCGGAGCCCCATTTCACGAACGAGCTGTGTTCGTTTGTTGGCTGCCACACGCGCCTCGTGCTCATCAGCGCATACCTTGCAGATGTCGCCTGCCTGCGGGGCACCGTTCAAGCCGAGAAGCAGCACCGGCGTAGCGGGCGCGGCCTCTTTCACCAACTGGTTACGTTCATTGTACATGGCTCTGATTTTGCCAAAGCATGTCCCTGCCAAAATCGGGTCGCCAATGCGCATCGTACCATTCTGTACAAGCACTTTCGCCACATACCCTTTGCCTTTGTCGAGAGAGGATTCAATGACAGTGCCGATACCCGGTCTGTCAGGATTCGCCTTAAGGTCAAGGAGTTCAGCTTCAAGAAGCACTTTGTCCAACAGCTCGTTGACGTTGGTTCCGTGCTTCGCGTCAATCTCCTGGCACTGGTATTTTCCACCCCACTCCTCCACAAGGATATTCATATTTGCAAGTCCTTCCCTGATTTTATCAGGATTCGCCTGCGGCTTATCTATTTTTGTTATCGCGAAGACCATTGGCACACCCGCAGCCTGCGCATGGTTGATGGCCTCAACTGTCTGCGGCATTATAGCATCGTCAGCGGCGATGACAATGATACAGAGGTCTGTGACCTTTGCTCCGCGGGCACGCATTGCCGTGAAAGCCTCGTGTCCAGGAGTATCAAGGAATGTGATTTTCCTGCCGTCTGCCAACTGAACCTCGTATGCTCCGATGTGCTGCGTGATTCCGCCAGCCTCGCCCGCAATGACATTTGTCTTGCGGATATAGTCCAAAAGCGAGGTCTTACCATGGTCAACGTGTCCCATAACGGTAATGATCGGGTGGCGTGGTTTGAGGTCTTCCGGAGCGTCTTCTCCAAAAGCATTGGCCTCATCTGTATCAACCCCCGCAAATTCAACCTGAAATCCAAACTCCTCGGCAAGGAGAGAAATCGTCTCCGCATCAAGGCGCTGGTTTATAGAGACAAACAACCCTATCGACATACAGGTTGAGATAATCTGGTTCACGGAAATGTTCATCAGCGTTGAGAGCTCGTTCGCGGTGATGAACTCCGTCACCTTCAATATTTTCTTTTCGGCTTCTTCCCTCAATTCATTCTCAAGCATCTCCTCCTGCATCGCCTTGCGCTTCTCCTTCTTGTATTTCGAAGTCTTGGTCTTGCCAATCGGGTTCATGCGCATCATCGTCTCCTTCATCTGGCGGGCGACCTCCTCGCTTGAAATTTCCTTCTTCGGCTGCTCAGGTTTCTTGTGCTGGTGGAGTGTGTTGTCCTGACTTGAGTTGGCAACGGGCTTGAGTATTCTCTTGCGCTTTTTGTTAGCTTTCTTCTTGTCTTCCTGTTTGGACTCTTTCTTGGACTCTTTCTTTTCTACAGGAAGTTCTATTTTTCCAAGAATTTTCGGACCTTCGAGGTGTTCCACGACAGTCTCAATATGCTCCACTTTCTTCTCTTCGGGCTGCGGTTGCGGCTCCGGCTTCACCGGGTCCGGTTCAGGTGCGGGCTCAACTTGCGGCTCCGGCTCCTCTTTCGCACTCTTCTTCGGAGCGTCAAGGTCGATTTTGCCGCGCACGGTCAGTCCGGGCAAATGCTCAACTGTCGTCTCTATATGCTCCGGTTGCTTCTTTGGCTTCGGCTCCGGTTTTGCCGGCTCAGGTTCCGGTGCGGGCTCGACAACGGGCTCCGACTCCGTAGCTTTCGGTTCCTCTTTGGCAGTCTGCTTGCCCTTCTTCTTCGGCTTTGGCTCCAGGTCGATGTGACCGAGCACTTTCAGCCCGACTGTAACTGGCTCTTCGGCTTTCACCGGCTCCTCTTTCGCTTCAGAAGCTGGCGCGGGCTCGACAACAGGCTCCGGTTCAGGTTTCGCAACCGGTGCCTTCGGCTCAGCAACCTTTTTCACTAGCTCTTTCGCAACCGGCTTTTCGACTTTCGGTGCGGGCTTCGGCTGCGCAACCTGTTTCTGCGCCTCCTCCTCTTTCTTGTAAGAGTAGTCCATGTCAAGTTTCGCTGAGTTTTCCTTGCTCTCCTTGTCATGCTGATACTCCTTGAGCAAGATGTCGTACATCTCAGGGGTCAGTTTGGCGTTACGGTTATCCTCAATTTCCAAACCCTTTTTCACCAACAGCTCAACTATTGTTGAAGTCTTGACATTGAACTCGCTCGCCGCCTTGCCCAATCGTGGTATTTTTCTTTCTTCTGGCATATATTTATTGTGTTTTTTCTTTTCTGAATAAAAATAAGATTATGACAAATAAAATAAAAGATTTTTACTCTTTGTCTGAAGCCGCAGGAGCTTCGTCCTCGTCAAGCTCTGCCCTGATTGAAGCGAGCATGGCGTCAACGGTCTCCTCTTCAAGGTCGGTTCTCTGGATGAGTTCCTCACGGCTAACCTTGAGAACACTCTTAGCGGTGTCACAACCGATGTTCTTGAAAGCATCGATAACCCACTGATCGAATTCGTCAGCGAACTCGTCAAGAGCAACGTCATCTTCCTCAACAACATCATCACGGAAGACATCAATCTCGTAACCGCAAAGTTTGCTCGCCAATTTAATGTTGTAGCCGCCCTTGCCGATAGCGAGTGAAACTTGGTCCGGTTTCATGAAGACGTTAGCGGTCTTGTTCTCCTCATCAATATCAATTGACGAAATTTTAGCTGGGCTGAGTGCGCGGGAGATGAGCAGGTCAATCTTCGGAGTATAGTTGATAATGTCGATATTCTCGTTTCTCAGCTCACGCACGATGCCATGGATACGGGCACCTTTTGCGCCGACACACGCTCCGACAGGGTCAATGCGCTCGTCATAAGACTCAACCAGCACCTTCGCTCTCTCGCCCGGAGTACGGACAACATTCTTAATTGTGATAAGTCCGTCGTAAACTTCCGGAATTTCGGTCTCAAGCTGACGTTCGAGGAAGGACGGAGCCGTTCTCGAAATAATAATCAGCGGAGTTGAGGAGCGAACCTCGACTTTGGCGACAACTGCAAGAATACGGTCGCCCTTCTTGTATTTGTCGGCAGGTATCTGCTCAGATTTCGGCAGCACAAGCTCAACGCCCTCGTCATCAAGAACAAGAATCTCCTTGCGCCACACTTGTGACACCTCGCCGCTTACAAGTTCACCGACTTTCTTTTCATATTTCTTATAGACAATATCTTTCTCGTATTCCATGATTTTCGAGATAAGGTTTTGTCGGAGCGCTAAAATCTCGCGGCGCGCGAAATCGGTCAATTTCACGGTCTCCGTAACTTCCTCGCCCACTTCGAAGTCTGGTTCTATTTTAATAGCATCACTGATAGCT
>CACYHL010000036.1:10327-23446 GCA_902774205.1 uncultured Bacteroidota bacterium
GCTGGATTTCAAGGTCGCCACGGTCAACATTGACGATAATGTCAAAATTGGCGTCAGTGCCATATTTTTTCGCCAATCCTGAACGGAAAACATCCTCCAGAATACGCATAAGCGTCTCTCTATCAATATTTTTAACATCTTTAAAATCCGAAAAGGTGTCGATTAACTTTAAATTTTCTGCCATTTTTCTTATTTTTATTTGTTTTTAATTTTTATGTCTTATAAGAAAAAACTCCCACTTGAAAGAGTGAGAGTTTTTTGAGTTGACCAACCTGGATTCGAACCAAGACAGACAGTACCAAAAACTGTAGTGCTACCATTACACCATTGGTCATTTTTCAGTCGGCAAAGATACAATTTTTTTCATTCAAAACCTCCTCCACATCAAAAAAAACGACATTTTTTTGTTTTATCTTATGTAATATATTGATAATATGCAAATTACATATAACAAAACTGAAGGCTCTCTGAAGTTTCCTGAAAACGGGAATCTATTATAAAAAGAAGTGAATTTTTGTGTATCTTTGCTCCACTTTTTACATTCACAAGATTTTTTAACCTTAAAATTTAAAGAATATGCCAATAGAAGCCATTATCTCCCTAATTGTGTTTTCACTTATTGTTTTAATAGTTTTCTTAGCTATATGCTATGTGAAAGCCCCGCCAAAAGATGCCTACATCATCTCAGGTCTTTCGCGGCAGCCGCGCATCCTGATTGGAAAAGGCGGTCTGCGCCTGCCCGGCCTCGAACGCGTTGACAAGGTGTTTCTCGGTCAGACCTCCGTGGACATCAAGACCTCAACACCTGTCCCGACCAACGACTTCATCTCTGTAATGGTTGACGCCGTGGCTAAAATCCGTGTCATAAACAATCCTGACGGGATCCGCCTCGCTGCCAAAAACTTCCTTAACATGACCGAAAAAGACATCGCTCTGCAAGTCAAGGATTCCCTCGAAGGCAACATGCGCGAAATCATCGGCACCCTCGACCTCAAATCGCTGAACATCGACCGTGACGGCTTTTCAGACCAGATTGCAAAGAAAGCGACTCCCGACATGGCTAAGCTCGGCATCGAAATCATATCTTGCAATATTCAGAATATCACTGATAATGAAGGACTTATAAAGAATCTTGGTGCTGACAACACGTTTAAAATCCGCAAAGAGGCTGCCATCACAAAGGCACAGGCAGAGCGCGACATCGCAATCGCCGAATCTGAAGCAGCCAAGGAAGCCAACGACGCCCGCGTGCTCAACGAGACCATCATCGCCGAAAAAAACAATGAGCTGGCTGTAAAGAAAGCAAATCTTAAGGTTATAGAAGACACTCAAAAGGCGAAAGCTGACGCAGCGTACGAAATCCAGAAACAGGAGCAGCAACGCACCGTAAACGAGAAGACCGTAGAGGCGGAAGCGACAAAAGCCCTGCTGACACAAGAACGGCAGAAAGAGATTAACGCCGCCGCTGTGGAAGCCGAGACGGAAAAAGCACGCAAAGAGCAGGAACTCACATCTGAACAGGTTAAGATCCAGCAAAACAAATTGGAAGCTGAAGTTCAAAAGAAAGCTGATGCGGAGAAATACAATCTCGAAATCTCAGCCGCGGCAGAGTTAGAGCAGAGAAAGCGCAAGGCTGAAGCGGAAGCTTACGAGGCTGAGCAACGCGCCCGCGCCGTGAAAGCACAGGCCGAAGCCGAACAGTTCCGCATGGAGCAGGAAGCTATCGGTAAGAAGAAAATCGCCGATGCCGAAGCATACGCCATCGAGCAGAAAGGTTTGGCTGAAGCCTCCGCGATAGAAAAGAAAGGTCTGGCAGAAGCCGAAGCAATGAGGAAAAAAGCAGACGCTTTCAAAGAATACGGCGATGCTGCGAAAGCCCAGATGGTTATTGAGAAACTGCCGGAAATAGCTCGCTCCGTCGCCGCCCCAATCAGTTCAATCAACGACGTGCGCATTTACGGCAACAACGGCGAAGGTATCGCACAGATTTCAGGTCAGGTGCCAACCGTCATCAAACAGACAATGGACACTGTGGCTGATGCCACCGGCGTTGACATGACAAAAATCATCGAGCAGTCAACTCTCGAAACCGCCGTCAAACGCACATCTGACAATCAAAACAAAAAATAAACACAACACATAAAAAACTAAAAAGAATAATGAGCGAGTCAAAACTTTTCACACCTTGTCAAATTGGTCCTATAACTTTGAGAAACAGAACGATACGTGCCTCCGCATTCGAGAACATGTGCCACAATAACAGACCGAGTGAAGATCTGTTCAACTATCACGTCTCCGTGGCGAAAGGCGGTATCGGAATGACAAATATCGCATACGCCGCCGTTAACCGCAGCGGTGTCTCTTTTGACGGGCAACTGTGGATGCGTGAGGAAATCATTCCCGACCTGAAAAAACTCACAGACGCGATACACGCTGAAGGCGCAAAAGCCGCCATACAGCTCGGACACTGCGGCAACATGACACATGTTTACACCTGCAAGCAGATTCCGGTCGGGGCGTCAACAGGATTTAATCTCTACTCCCCTACTATCGTTCGCGGACTGAAAGAACAGGAAATCTATGATTTGGTAAAGGATTTCGGCAATGCGGTGCGGCTTGCGCGCAAAGCGGGATTTGACGGGGTTGAGATCCATGCGGGACACAGCTACCTTATCAGCCAATTTCTCTCGCCATACACGAACCGCCGGCGCGACAAGTTCGGCGGCAGCCTCGAAAACAGAATGCGTTTCATGCAGCTTGTGATGAAAGAGGTGATGGAAGCGGCTGGAGACGATATGGCTGTAATGGTGAAAACAAACATGTACGACGGCTTCAAAAGCGGTATGCAGATTGACGAGTGCATTGAGGTCGCGAAAGAGCTTGAACGCCTTGGGGCGCACGCGCTCGTCCTCACAGCAGGTTTCGTGAGCAAGGCTCCCATGGCTGTCATGCGCGGCGCGATGCCATTGAAAACCCTTGCCCACTACATGGACTGGCTCCGCTTCGGCTGGCTGCGTATCGGGCTCGCCATTGCCGGCCGGCTGATGATACCGACAGTGCCGTACAAGGATGCCTATTTTCTCGAAGACGCCAAGAAGTTCCGCGAGGCAGTGAAAATGCCGCTCATCTATGTCGGCGGGCTCACCTCAAGAAGCAAAATTGACGAAGTCCTCGACTCCGGATTTGTCGCCGTGCAGATGGCGCGCGCCCTCGTCCACGACCCCGAATTTGTCAACAAGATGAAAGAGGGCGCGGAAGAGAACGGCTGTGGACACTCAAACTACTGCATAGGCCGCATGTACACCCTCGAAATGAAATGCCACCACTGTGTCAACAATCTTCCGAAAAAACTCCAAAAAGAGATAGAAGAGGCAGAAAAAGCGGCAGAGAAAAGCAATGCGAAATGAAAATTACTGTAAAAGAGGTTGTTACAAAAGCTGAACTTAAGCAGTTCGTCCTTTTTCCAAATAAATTGTACAAAAACAACCCTTATTATGTGCCACAGCTTATTCAAGCTGACATGGATACGCTCTCTCCAGAAAAGAACCATGCTTTTGACGTGTGCGAGGGCAAGTATTGGCTCGCTTACGCTGACGGGAAGATTGTCGGACGCATTGCCGGCATAATAAACCACGACTACAACAAACGAACTGGCAAAATATATGCGCGCTTCGGTTGGCTCGATTTTATTGACAATGAAGAAGTTGCAGAAAAACTCATCTCAACTGTCGAGACGTGGGGGAAGAGTAAAAACGCCCAGTACGTCTGTGGTCCGGTAGGCTTTCTAGAATTTGACATTTCTGGTGTGCTTGTGGAAGGCTTCGACCAACTTCCGACCGCATACGGAAAATACAACGCGCCATATTATGCCCCATACATTGAAAGGCTCGGATATAAAAAAGAGGTGGATTGGGTTGAGTATCAGATAAAAATCCCTGACACGTTCCCTGAAAATGTCAGCCAAATGGCAGATAAAATCGCTGAGCGTTATAACATAAAGCTTCTTCAATTCGACAACAAAAAAGTTCTGGTGGAAAAATATTGTGATAAGATTTTCAATCTTATGAACAAACAATACGAACGCGTACACGGCTACTCGAAGCTATCTGCCGGACAAATCGAAGATTTGAAGAACCAGTTTGTTCCTCTGTTGAACCTGAAATTCGTAGCCATTGTTATAGATTCAAAAGATGATGTTATCGGATTCGCTATCTGCCTGCCATCACTCTCAAAGGCATTGCAAAAGGCGAAAGGGCATCTCTACCCTTTCGGTTTCATACATATTCTCAGAGCCTTACGAAAAAACGACACTATAGATTCTCTTTTGGTGGCAGTTGCCACGGAATATCAAAACAAAGGCGTAACAGCAATGATGTTCAACAGGTTATGGCAAAGAATGCACGAGAATGGCTTCACTACAATTGAAAGCACCCGCCAATGGGAAGATAACCTGCCCGTGCGCAACCTCTGGAACCGGTTTGAGTATAAACTACACAAACGTGCAAGAAGTTACATCAAGGAGTTATAATTATTGTAACCATAACGAAGTCTGGGGAAAGCTCTAATTCACTATTGCGGGGTATTGCCGCTTTTTTCCCGCACCGCAGACTCTAATTTCTCATACCACTCTTCACCATATTTTCTGATAAGCGGCTCACGCAAAAACTTATACACCGGCAACTTGATGTCTTTGCCTTTTTTGCATGCTTCACGGCACACCTCCCAACGATGATAATTCAACGCCTCGTAATCGGGTAGTTTTTTTATTCTTATCGGATAAAGATGACAGGAAATCGGTTTTTGGAAATCAATCTCTCCGTTAAGAAAAGCTTTTTCTATAGCACATTTTGCGATGCCGTCCTCATAATAAACGTAGGCGCATGCCTCATCAGAGAGCAGCGGAGTGACAAACTCACCCTCCATATCGTAATCGAAAGTGCCGAGATTGTCAACCAGCTTAACGGCTTCGGGTTGCATGTACTTGCGCACCTGCGGATAGCAATCCTCCATGTCGCCGACCTCCTCCGGCTCAATCGGAGCGCCAACGTCGCCTTCAACGCAGCACATCCCACCGCATTTCTCCAAATCACAGCAGAAACACTCCTCAAGCAAATCCTCTGAAACCAAAACTTTGTCAACGATAAGCATAAAATCTTTATTTTAATTCCAAAAAATTAAGAGATTAGGTTGTCACCTCCCTAACCCCTTAATTTACAAAATATTATAACAAAATAGTGTTATTTTATCCTTTCAAGTTGGACTGTAAAATGTCTCATCAGTTCAGCTTCCCAAGTGATTCTGACACCATGTTTGATAGAGTCGCGGCGGTCGAACACATTTTTGAGGGAGGCGGCGATGACGTCCATGTGGTTGTTGGTATAAACGCGGCGCGGAATACAGAGGCGTACAAAATCCAAGCCGCCGAAACGGTTCTCGCGTGTCACAGGGTCGCGGTCGGCAAGAATATAGCCGATTTCGCAAGCGCGGACACCAGATTCAAGATAGAGCTCGCAGGTGAGAGTCTGTGCCGGGAACTCCTCTTTCGGAACATTGGTCAGCACTTTGTCGGCATCAACGAAAATGGCGTGACCGCCCGCAGGACGCTGATATGGAATGCCATACTCATCAAGTTTTTTAGCCAAATACTGAACCTGATGGATGCGGGTATCGAGCATATCAAACTCTGTATTCTCATCAAGGCCGACAGCCAAAGCAGCCATATCACGGCCGTTCATACCGCCGTAAGTGAGGAAGCCCTCGAACGGGATACAGAACTTTTTCGCCCCTTCGTACCAGTCGTCTTTGTTCGTGGCGATAAAGCCGCCCATATTCACGAGCCCGTCCTTTTTCGCCGACATCGTCATACAGTCAACGTAAGAGAACATCTCTTTCGCAATTTCCTTAATAGTCTTATTTTCAAAACCTTTCTCACGGATTTTGATAAAATAAGCGTTTTCGGCAAAGCGTGCTGAGTCCATAACAACCGGCACACCGTACTTATGGCACAGCTCGCTGGTTTCGCGAATGTTCTTCATGCTCACCGGCTGCCCGCCTACAGTGTTATTGGTGACGGTAAGAACCATAAACGGAACATTGCCTTGATTTTCTTTCAAAACCTTTTCCAATTTTTCGAGAGAGACATTCCCTTTGAACGGAGCTTCGAGCTGGGTGTCCTTCGCCTCATCAGTAGTGACATCAATAGCAAACGCCTTGCGGCTTTCGATATGGCCTTTCGTGGTGTCGAAATGGGCGTTTCCGGGAACGACATTCCCTTGTTTTACGAGATAAGAGAAGAGCACGTTTTCGGCGGCGCGCCCCTGATGAGTCGGTATCACATTTTTGAAGCCCGTAAGCCGCGTGACAGTATCCTTAAATTCGAAGAACGACCGCGCGCCGCTGTAGCTCTCATCGCCCATCATCAGCGCCGCCCACTGACGGTCGCTCATCGCGCCTGTTCCTGAGTCAGTGAGAAGGTCGATATAAACCTGTTCCGATTTCAACATAAAGATGTTGTTGTGAGCTTCTTCGAGCCATTTTTCACGCTCTGCGCGGGTTGATTTCCTGATTGGTTCAACCATCTTGATTTTCCAAGCTTCTGCGAATGGTAATTCCATGATATTTGATTTGTTAGAAAAATTATTAATATTATTTACTTGATATTTTCACACATTTCGGGCAAATGCCGCAACCGATTGTATTCTCATCAGTTTCCATTTCCTTATAAATCTTCCCTTTTTCATTATAGTCAACCCATTTCCCGACACAGACATCATTCTCAAAACTTCCTTTCTTTCTAAGATTACCGTTCTCGTAATAGAATTTCCACTCACCTGTTCTCAATCCAAGATCATAATGTCCTTCCACCATCGGCTTGCCGTTCTCATAATATATATTATAGTCACCGTTTTCTTTCCCTTTAATGTAAAACGCCTCAGTCTGCACGTTGCCGTTCTCAAAATATGCAAACGCCGGACCATCGCGAAGAGTAAGAATATTGGAATCTGTCATGACGGTTGAATAAGAGCAGTCAATGTAAGGCTTATGGCTCTTATAGTATTGCACTTCTCGCACCATTTCGTATGTCGGATTTCCGTTTGCATCGACTTTGAAAATCTGTACGAGCGCAGGCGTGCTGTCCTCATACATCTGCACAACCACGCTTCCGGGAATAGTATCCTCCAAATATATCTCTTTTGATTTTGATGATTTATTTGTGCAAGAAGATATAATTAAAGCCACTAAGATAGATGTAAGAAAAAAATGGCGGTTTCTCATATTATCTACTTTATATTATAAAGTGCAAATGTATAAAATATTCTTCAATATCTTACTGTTCTCTTCCGTGACAGTTCTTGTACTTCTTGCCGCTTCCGCACGGGCACGGGTCGTTTCTGCCCACACGCTTCTCAACGTGTACCGGCGCGCTACCTTTGCCGCCCGCCGCGACCTGCCTGCCGCTTCCAACCTCCTGACGACCGGTCTGCAGCTTCTTCGCATCCGACTCTGGCAACTCAGCCTCTTTCACCTGCGACTGGTCTGTTATCGGCAGCCCGCCCTTATTCAGGAACGAGACTATCTCATCGTTTATTCTTGCAAGCAACTGGTCGAAAAGATTGAAAGACTCAAGTTTGTAAATCAACAGCGGGTCTTTCTGCTCGTATGAGGCGTTTTGCACCGACTGCTTCAAATCGTCCATCTCGCGGAGATGCTCCTTCCAAGCGTTGTCGATAACAGCAAGTGTTATACCTTTCTCAATGGAAAGCCCTATCTCCCTGCCCTTCGACTCGTGGCACTTCTTAAGCGGCGCGACCACATTCAGCGTTTTGACACCATCAGTGATTGGGATTGCAATGTTCTGGAAACGATGTCCTTGCGCCTGATAAACCTGCTCCACAACAGGGAACGCCTTTTCACACAATTGCTGCAATCTCTCTCTGTAGTGATCCCACACTATCGGATAGAGTGTGTCAACAAGTTTGTTAGTGCGCTCCTGAAGGAAATATTGCTCCTCAAACGGCGACTCAACACCGAAAGTCGTTATCAGTGCGTTGCAGAAGCCCTCGTAATCCTTCGCCTGCCAGTTATCCTCAACTATCGTCACACAGACATCTTCAAACATCTGGGCAATATCTATCGAAAGTCTGTCACCAAAAAGAGCGTTGCGGCGTTTGCGATAGATTGTTTCCCTCTGCTTGTTCATCACATCGTCATACTCAAGAAGACGTTTTCTTATACCGAAGTTATTCTCCTCGACTTTCTTCTGCGCACGCTCTATAGATTTTGTGATAAGGCTGTGCTGAATGACCTCACCATCTTGAAGTCCCATTCTGTCCATAACTTTCGAGATTCGCTCCGAGCCGAAAAGACGCATAAGGTCATCTTCAAGAGAAACGAAGAACTGGGAGCTTCCCCTGTCGCCCTGACGTCCTGCACGACCGCGCAGCTGGCGGTCAACGCGGCGTGAGTCGTGGCGCTCCGTGCCAATAATTGCCAAACCGCCTTTCGCCTCAATGCCGGGCCCGAGCTTGATGTCGGTACCACGACCAGCCATGTTGGTGGAAATGGTTACGGTACCCGCCTGCCCCGCTTCAGCGACGATATCAGCCTCTTTCTTGTGCAGTTTGGCATTCAACACGTTATGTTTTATCTTTCTTGCCGTAAGAATACGTGAAAGCAACTCAGATGTCTCAACTGATGTCGTACCGACAAGGACTGGGCGCCCTTCGGCGTTCAGACGCAAAATCTCATCTACAACGGCTGTGTATTTCTCACGTTTTGTCTTATAGACCAAATCCTCATGGTCAAGACGTGCAATCGGGCGGTTGGTCGGAATCACCACAACATCAAGTTTATAGATGTTCCAGAACTCACCGGCTTCGGTCTCAGCGGTACCTGTCATACCAGCCAATTTCTTGTACATTCTGAAATAGTTCTGCAACGTGATTGTAGCGTATGTCTGCGTTGCCGCCTCCACCTTCACATTCTCCTTCGCCTCAATGGCCTGGTGAAGCCCGTCAGAGTAACGCCGCCCTTCCATTATACGACCTGTCTGCTCATCAACGATTTTCACTTTATTATCAATTATAACATACTCAACATCTTTCTCAAACATAGTGTAAGCCTTCAAAAGCTGGTGTATCGTATGTATTCGTTCCGAGGCAATCGAGAAGTTGCGGTAAATCTCGTTTTTGCGCGCCGCCTTCTCTTTCGCATCAAGGTCAAGTTTCTCAAGTTCAGCGATTTCCGCACCAACATCAGGCATAATGAACAGTTTCGCCTCGTCAGCGTTCTTTGAGACAAGCTCAATACCCTTATCCATAATGTCAACAGTGTTCTGCTTCTCCTCAATGACAAAATAGAGCTCGTCATCAATAATATGCATATTCCTGTTCTGGTCTTGCATGAAGAATCCCTCTGTTTTGAGAAGAATCTGCTTTATTCCCTGCTCGCTCAAGAATTTGATAAGTGCCTTGTTCTTGGGAAGACCGCGGTATGCGCGGAGCAGAAGCATCGCTCCTTCGTCCTGCGGCTTCGGATCTGGATTCTCAGCAAGAAGTTTCTTCGCTTTCGTGAGAATTTCAGCCACCAACATTTTCTGAGCGTTATACATCTTCTCAACTATCGGCTTGTAAAGATCGAATTCCTGCTGGTCGCCGCGCGGTGTCGGACCGGAAATGATAAGCGGTGTTCGCGCATCGTCAATCAAAACCGAGTCAACCTCATCGACTATTGCGTAGTTGTGCGCCCGCTGGACAAGTTCGGTGGTATTGCGCGCCATATTGTCACGCAAATAGTCAAAACCAAACTCATTGTTCGTACCGTAGGTAATGTCGGCAAGATATGCCTTGCGGCGCTCCTCGGAGTTCGGCTCATGCTTGTCAATACAATCAACGGTGAGACCGTGAAATTCGTAGAGCAACCCCATCCACTCAGAGTCACGTTTTGCGAGGTAGTCGTTAACGGTGACGATGTGAACGCCTTTCCCCGGCAGAGCGTTGAGGTACACTGGCAGCGTAGCCACAAGCGTTTTCCCTTCGCCAGTCGCCATCTCCGCAATTTTCCCTTGGTGCAGCACCGTACCGCCGATGAGCTGCACATCGTAATGGCACATGTCCCATTTTATAAGATTGCCGCCCGCCATCCAGCTGTTGTGGTACAACGCCTTGTCGCCGGCTATCTCCACACACTCGCGGTAACTCGCTATGTCCCTGTCCATTTGAGTCGCCGTCACCTCCACAATCTCATTGTCCTTGAAGCGCCGCGCCGTCTCTTTCATCACCGCAAACGCCTCCGGAAGTATCTTGTCAAGAACCTCTTGTGTTTTCTTATATGACTGTTTTTCAAGATTTTCAACCTCTTTATAATAATCCTCTTTTTCTGACACAGGAATATCATAATTGGCATCAAGATAATCTTTTATCTCTTTAATCCGAGTCTCCTCCTCCTGAACTGTCTCTGCAATCAACTCCCTGAATTCCACAGTTTTATGTCTCAGCTCATCATTCGATAAAGTCTTTATTGTTTCATACGCTTCCAAAGCTTTGTTGAGATAAGGTTTCAACTCTTTTAAATCCCTGTCAGCCTTTGTTCCAAATAATTTGCTTAAAAAATTTGCCATTGTTCTTTTATTTCGGAAATATTATTATTTCAATTATGATTTTTTTCTTGTGACTCAAGAAGTCTCTCTTTCACTTTCCGCATAAGCCACATCGGGGTCGAAGTGGCGCCGCAGATACCTATTCTGTCATTTTCCTTAACATCTATCTCTTTGATTTGTTCAATTTTAGATATAAAAAGAGAAGATGGGTTTGTGGTTTTGCACAGATGAAAAAGATGAAGTCCGTTTGAGCTTTTCTCGCCCGAGACGAAAATAACCTTGTCGAAGCGGGCGGCGAACGCCCGTATTTGTTTCGACCTGTTGGCAACGTTGCCGCAGATGGTGTCCTTGTATTGGAAAAGGTGGCTGTTGCCAGCGGCGGCGTACCGCTGTTCAAGCTCTTTGATTAACGCCGCGTACTCCTCCGGACTTTGTGTCGTCTGCGAGTAAAGCCGCGCCGGTTTTGAGAAGTCCACAGCTTTAATGTCGTCCAACGTGGAGATGACGATGCCCCGCTGCTCCGTCTGTCCCAACAACCCAATCACTTCCGCGTGTCCCTTCTTCCCAAAAATCAGTATCTGTCCTCCTTCAAAATTTGGATCCTGATAGCTTTGCTTTATACTCTTCTGAAGTCGCAGCACCACCTGACAAGTGGCGTCGATGAGCGTGATGTTGCGCTCGCGGGCTGCGGCGTAGGTCTCGGGCGGCTCCCCGTGCGCGCGTATCAGCACCGTGGTGTCGTGCAGCCGCTTGAACTCGTCGTGTGATATGATGACGAGCCCCAGCCCCACAAGCCGGTTCACCTCCTCGCTATTGTGAACTATGTCGCCAAGGCAATACAAAGTCTTGTTCGTTGCCAGAAAATTCTCCGCCGTATTGATGGCGTTGATGACACCGAAGCAAAAACCCGAATTGCTGTCTATTTCAACTGTCATTTTTCGATTGGGAGCGGTTTGTCAATTTCCTCGTGCCATGGAAGTCCGTATTTCCCTATCTCAGCCATAAACGGATCTGGGTCAAAATCCTCAACGTTGAAAACGCCCTTGCCGCTCCATTTTCCGGTAAGGATCATTTTCGCGCCGAGCATTGCGGGGACGCCTGTTGTGTAAGAAACCGCCTGTGCTCCGACCTCCCTGTAGCACTCCGCATGGTCGCAGTTGTTCCAAATATAGTATGTGCGCTCTTTTCCGTCCTTTATGCCGCGAATCTGGCAGCCGATAGAGGTCTGTCCCTTGTAACCTTCGCCAAGTGATGACGGCTCAGGAAGGACTGCCTTCAGAAACTGCAACGGCACAATGTCAATGCCCTGATATTTTATTGGCTTAATGCTCGTCATACCAATCTCTTGCAGGACATTCAGAACAGTGATATATTTCTGTCCGAAAGTCATCCAGAATCTTGCTCTCTTCAAAGTAGGATAATTCTTAGTCAAAGACTCAAGTTCCTCATGATAAAGAAGATAAGATTCCCTCTCTCCAATAGAAGGATATTCGACAGGTTTATGGATTGACATCGGGTCGATTTCCACCCACGCGCCGTTCTCCCAATATTTTCCGCGCTGTGTTATTTCGCGAATATTGATTTCAGGATTGAAGTTTGTGGCGAAAGCTTTGCCGTGGTCGCCGGCGTTGCAGTCAACAATGTCAAGATAATGAATCTCATCAAAATGATGTTTTGCGGCGTATGCGGTATAAATGCCTGTCTGGCCGGGGTCGAATCCGCAGCCGAGCAGAGCCATTATTCCCGCCTCTTTGAAACGTTCCTGATAAGCCCACTGCCATTTGTACTCGAATTTCGCTACATCTTTTGGCTCGTAGTTCGCCGTATCCATATAGTTTGTGCGTGTCTCCAAGCAGGCGTCCATAAGAGGAAGGTCCTGATACGGAAGCGCGACATTAATAAGCAAATCAGGTTTGTGTTTGCGTATAAGCGCAACTGTCTCCGCCACGTTGTCCGCGTCAACCTGTTCCGTCACTATTCTGCCGCCGCCGACTTCCGCAGCAATCTTGTCGCATTTAGCCTTTGTTCTGCTCGCAAGCACTATTTCGTTGAAAACTTCGGGCACTGAGGCACATTTGTGGGCAACCACTGCGCCAACCCCGCCCGCTCCGATAATCAATACTTTTGCCATTTTTCCTTTAGAATTATAATTTATTTGTATAACCAATAAAAATGCAAAGGTACGCAAAAAAGAATTATGTATGAAAAAAAAATCCCCCGCGTTGTGGCGCGGGGGATTTGCATATTCTATATTCTATTTCCTGTCTCCTAACTTCTAATCCTTCACGCAACGAACAGAATAGGCATAGGATAAATAATTATCAGTATTGTAATACATATTAAGAACTGTATCTTTAAGTAAGTGGACACCGATGTTATCACCATCTGCAGCAGTAGAACTCCAATATCCAACTGTTGAAGAGGCATTATAATACAGACCACCATATCTGAAACCGACAGGAATTGCGCTGAATCCAGTAGCATTATTTGTAGTCACATCACCATCAATATAGCATGAACCA
>CACYHL010000037.1 GCA_902774205.1 uncultured Bacteroidota bacterium
CAAATCTTGATAAATTGTTGGGTTTTCAGGGTCGAGGTTAAAGAAAGTTTCTGTGGTTGATTCGTATTTCTTATTTCCGTCAGCCAGATACAAATAAATCATTGGCTTGAGGTTGTAGTAGTTGCCTGGGTGGATTTTCTCTGCCATTTCATAGTATTTCAAAGCGTTTTGCCTGTCGTTTTTCCCTGAGTGGATTTGTCCGAGCATGTGGGCTGCGTCGCTTTTGTATTCATCGTCTGTGTATAGCTTCAGTGCGAGTTCTGCGTGGTGTAAAGCACTGTCGATATGTTCGTTAAAAAGGTAAGCGTATGCCAAGTTATAATGTGCGTCCGCTGAAGTCGGGTCTAATTCGACTGCTTTTTTCAGATAAGGAAGACTTGCTGCATTCTCTTCTTTAAACAGGTACATCATGCCTATATTATAATATGTGCGATGGTCTGCACAATTGCCGTTTATGGTTTTTTTGCAGTTCTCAATGACGAGATTTTGGAGTTCTTCTTCCTCAATGAGCCATGTCTCGTATGATTGGGAAACACA
Organism: uncultured Bacteroidota bacterium; assembly: GCA_902774205.1. Classification (GTDB taxonomy): domain Bacteria; phylum Bacteroidota; class Bacteroidia; order Bacteroidales; family WCHB1-69; genus RUG11942. The sequence goes on from CACYHL010000037.1 coordinate 538, forward strand.
GTAATAGTAATCGGCAAGACCTTTGTACAATTTGCAGTTTTCAGGATATTTGTCAATTAGTTTGTAGAGTATGCTGTCAATTTCAAGCCAGCACATGCTGAAAATGCCCTCTTTGCCTCGGTAATCCATAATGTCCTCGTCTTTGTTGATGTCTTTCAGCGCGAACGCTTGGTGCATTAGCGAACTCACGAAATAGTTCAGGACAATATCCTCTTTTAACAAAAATATGTCAGGGTTGCAGTTGGTCGAGTCAGCTGTGTCAAGCAGCTTGAACGCCGACTCATACTTTTTATCTTCTACCAGTTTGTTCGCTTTTGCGATTATGTCGTTTGTCTGTTGGCAATAACCGTTAATAGCAAATACAGTTATGATTGCTGCAAAAAAATTCCTCATATTTATAAAATTATTATTATCACGGGCAAAGGTATGGAAAATATTTGATATCTGACAATAAAGCGAGGAAAAATTTACAATACAAAATAAAAAAGGGCGACCGTTACAGCCGCCCTTTGTGAATCGGAAATCTGGAAAATTATTTCATTACATGGATTTTCTTTGTTACAACGTTTTTGCCGTCGGTGATGCGGATGAAATAGAGACCGTTTGCGAAGTTGATTGCGTCAATTGTCTCTTTAGCAGCGGCGTTCTCAACAGAAAACATAAGTCTGCCGTTGATGTCGAATACTGAAACTTGTGTGTTTTCAGCGTTTGCAACGTTGATGACGATAGTGGCGGGATTCGGATAAATGTTCACATCTGCAAGAGCGTTTTCATTTACACTCAAAGAATCCTGTCCCTCTTCCTTTATGATTTTCAAATAGATGAAGACGTTGCTGTCACATCCGTAAATGTTATTGAAAGTTTCAGAAAGGATTTTGTTTCCTGGGTGGTCGAGCCCTTCGAAGTAGAAGCCGTTTTCTGTGTATTCTTCGTTTACATATATTGTGTCATAGATAGTTGTGTTGAAGACGGGGTTGACAGTGGCGTAAAGAGAAATCACACTGTCGCAGCCGCTTTCGTTTGTGAGGGTGAGATAATATGAGGTTTCAGTCACGGGAAATTGTATGTCAAAGCCGTCCTGATGGATTTCCTCTCCGTCACACAATGTCGTTTTAAGGAAAGTTGTGTCAGATGAGTAGTTGACAGTAGCGATGGCGATGTTGAACTTGCTTTCGCAGCCGGTGAACTCGTTATAGCTTGTCACGAAATATGTTGTGGTGGTGCTGATTGTGTCTTTGAAGAAGAGTCCTGTGCCGAGCAGGGTGGTGGAGTCGTCAGCGTACCAGAGGCAGGTTGTAGCGAGCGAGTCGCAGGTTGCGAGCAAGGTGATTTCGCCTGTTTCGCAGCGCACCACGTCAGCGGTTATGGCTTGCTGCGGGAGCGGCGTTGTGTATATGTAGAACGGTTTGCGCTCCGTGCTCTCTTTGCCTTCTATGGAGTTGTAAGATGAAACGTAAAGCACTGTGTCACCGGAATATACGGAAGAGTAGGAGAGCCCTGTCGCTAAAATCGCTGTTGAGGTGTCGGAAGCGTACCAACGACAAGCATCGGCATTGTAGCCTGGTGTTGCAGAAACGGTGAGAGGCTCGTTTGTGCCGCACACGCTTATACTTCCGGTTATTGCGCATGATATGTTTGTGTTAATCAGTGAGTTATTGTAAACTATGGCAATCTCGTCAGTGAGGCCAGCCAAGCCTTTTTCGCCGTTTCCACCGTTGCCGCCCTTTCCGCCGTTACCGCCTTTTCCACCGTGCCCAGCGTTATTTGGAGCGACCATTTGTGCGGAGACACCGCCGCCGTTGCCGCCTGTGCCGCCTGCGCCGCCCGTGCCGCCAATGCCGCCCGTGCCGCCTGCGCCTGCGTTGCCTTTTGTTATCGTGCAGTTGATGATGTCAGGGGTAGATGCCTCGTAGCAGTAGATTCCGAAGCTGCCGCCGCCAGATGTACCGGCTTTGCCGCCTTCGCCGCCGACTCCGCCGCTACCGCCGCCGCCGCCACAGCCGCCACAGTACTGCTTGTAAACGAGGCCCCACTTGTCGTGGTCTGCGCCGCCGCCGCCACCACCGCCGCCGCCACCGCCGCCGTAGCCGTCAGTGCCGTCGTTGCCTTTGTCGGCAGGAATGAAGTATGTGCTCCATTTGTGCTGGTTGTTTGCGCATATTGAGACACCGTCCGCGCCTTTTGCGCCGTCCGCGCCTTTTGCGCCGGTGGTTTTCGCTGCGCTGCCGCTGCCACCGTTGCCGCCCGCACCACCGTTGTTGATGCCACCCTTGCTGCCTGAACTGCCGTTGCTCCCGGTCTCTTTGCCGTCGTCGCTGATACCGCCGTTTCCGCCTTTGCCACCAGCGCCGCCAGCACGGATACCGCTGCCAACAGCACTGCCGCCATCACCGCCCGCGCCGTCGTTTGTCCATTCTGACATTCCGCCAGCTTCTCCTGTGTTGCCGTTGTTGCAGCTGTTGTCGCTGGCGCCATTGCTTCCGTTCACCCCGTCGCCACCGTTGCCAGCTGTTATGTTGCAGTTAATGAGACTGTTGCCTGTCGAGGTTCCGTAGATGTAAAGTCCATAAACAGTTGCTCCTTTGTCGGTTGCAGACCTTTCGCCAGTTGTTGCTGAGGCGACACGGAAATTGATGTCTTTGATTGTCCAGTTGCTGTCGTTAACCGAGCGGAACCCGATTTTGTTGCCGTAGTCGTTGTTGATGTATTCTATGGCGTCAATGGTTATGTTTGTCGGCTGTGAGTCTTTGTTCCAAGTCACAGGGTCAAAGCCGCCTTCGATAGTCATGTTGCTTTTCAGCTCGAGAATCATAGTCTCGCTGTAGTTCCCAGATGCGAGTTTTATGCTTGTTGTGTCACCCGCACTCATCATTGCCCAGCCGAGTGTCTGGAATGGGGCACTGCTGCTGCCGTCGCCGGTGTCGTCGTTGCCGAGCTCCGAAACGTAGATTGATTGAATTGGTGTGCTGATAACGTCAAAATGGAAATGGATGTGGTACACCTGTGAGGCGTCGCCGTTGTAAACAGTGACAGTTGCCGTGGTGTCGTTCAGCGTGGCTTGGGTGATTTTTGTGTATGCGTGCGGCGAGGTTGTCACAGCAGAAACAACTCTGTCCGCTGGTTTTGTGGAACTCACTGTGACATAGTAGTCGCTCACTTTCGGGTCGAAGCCAGCAACTGTGGTTCCAGCCACTTGCAGGTCGGAGAGTGTTGTTATGTAGATGAACTCGATGTCGTCTAAGTAAAGCTCGTCGTCTGAATATCCGGAGCCCGCGACTTTGTTTGTGGTCGCTGTTATCAGAATGTATTTCGCTGTGTTTGCAGGGTATGAGTAATTGAATGCGTAAGTGTGCTTAGTCCAGCCTTGCGTGCCGCGAGTGAATTCGCATAAGGCTTTGCCCACAGCATGAGATGGAGCGTTGCCGTCGTAAGCCTCAGGGTCAACATAATCGTAGTCATCATGTATTATCGCGTGCAGGCGCGCATATTGCGATGAACTTTGGCATACAAATTTAGCCCAGAACCTTATTGAGTCAGGATAGCCGTGGAATGGCTGGTTGAACGCCGACTGGGAACGATGCGTTATGGCGTGGTTTGACGCGTCTGATGGGGTGCTGCTCCCCATGTTCATCTGTCCTGTTGTCAACATTCCGTTTGCTATGACTCCCAACGTGCTGCTGCTGTATATTTTAGCGCTTTTGCTCCCTGGCGAGCCGGCATGTATGTCAGAAGATGAGCATACCTGCTGCTTGCCAAATGACGACAGCGAGCCGGAAGCTGTCATGAATGAACTCCAGCCTACAGGCTCAACACTTGAGCCGGAACCTTCCCAATTCTCAAAACCGCTGTTGGGTAACTGATAGGTCTGACTGAAACCACATTGGCATATTCCGACTAAAATTGCAAAACATAGAATGTATATTTTTCTCATTTTCAAAATGTTTTGAATAAATTCCACTTTTTTACTATAAAACTTGCAAAAATACTCTTTTTATAATATGGTGGGCTTTTTTCTTGGTCTTAATTTTCTTTTCTTGTTGATAATCAATGAAATAAAATTGTTAATAAAAGTTAATAAGATTTTTGTTTGGTATGGAAAATTAATATTTGTTGCTCATCATAACGATTTTTTGTGTAAGTTTGCACTCTTTATTAAATAAGGTAAAAATATGAAAATACCAGCGTGGTTATTAAAAAAAGGTGTTAAGATACCACTGATTATTGTCTTGAGTATCTTGTTGTTACTGATTCTTATCAACATTATTGCACCGCCGATAGCACATTCGTACATAGAGAAGCACAGCAAGGAACTTTGCCATCGCACTGTGACTTTGGACAAACTTCGTATGAATATTTTTATTGGGAAGCTGAAAGTGCAGGGCTTGAAGGCTTTGGAGGAGAACGACAAAGATGTTATGCTCTCTTTTGATGCTTTGGAAGTGAGGATAAATCTTTTTAAACTTCTTGCTAAAGAGGTGAGGCTTAATAAGATAGCTTTGGATAATCCTCGCGTTTCAGTTTGGCAGCAGGATAGTGTTTTCAATTTTACAGACATTATTGAATTTTATTCTGACGATGAGGAGGAAGATACGACATCAAGCGGCTGGGTTGTTGACTTGCGTGAAATCTCAATCTCCAAAGGGACAATAGTTTACAGAGACCTTGTGCGTGCAAGTGTTTTCGATTTGCGCGACTTTTCAGTCAATATTCCGCGCCTCTATTTCGGCGGTGAGAGCAGCGACATCGGGGTTGCGTTCAAACTTGCGAACGGCGGTGACATCGCTTTCCAAATGCTATATGGCATGGAAGATAATTCATATAACCTTAATATTAATATTAATAGATTGGCAATCAGTGCTTTCCAGCCTTATTTGAAAAGTATGATGAATGTTGGTGATGTTGATGGCGAACTCTCTACTAAGATGTCGATAAATGGAAATCTGAACCATATTCTCGAAATTGTGGCTAATGGTAATCTTTCACTCGCTGACCTGAAGGTTAATACGGCTGAAAATGAGCAGTTCCTGAAACTCGGAAAGCTGAATGTGAATGTCGAAAAGATTGATATAAAGGAAAATAAACTCTATTTTGATGAGATTGCCTTTGACCATGTTGACATAAACTGTTCTTTGTTTGAAGACGGAAATACGATTTCGAGGTTGTTCAGTACGCCTTCAGAAACGGAGCAGGGGGACGAAACCAAGACAGAATCTGAAAACGCTGAAAATGTTGCAACAGCTTCGGAAAATGCCGGACAAAGTAATCCTATTGATTTGAAAATAAGTTCTTTGAAGATTGATAACAGCTCTTTTACAGTTTATGACAACACTTTGACGCAGAAATTTGAGTTCCCGATAACTTCAATTTCAATGAATGCCACTGATGTCACGCTGAAAGATCTCTTCAAGGCGAAAGTCAAGGCGGTGGTCGGTAGCGGCGGCGAGCTCCTTGCCAACTGGGAGGGCACGCTCAATGGTTTTGAGAACCATAAACTCTTCCTTAAGTTGCAGAATTTCAAGATGACAGACATCTCGCCGTATTGCGTGCATTACACCGCTTACCCTGTCGCTTCGGGAATTCTTACTTTTGCGAGCCGCACCTTAATTAAAAACAGCAATCTCGACAGTAAGAACACCATTGACATTTATAACTGCAAGGTTGAGAATAAAAACAAGGAGGTGAAGCCGGAATACAAGATCCCGTTGAAGGCGGCGCTCTATATTCTGACAGACCGGAAGGGCAAAATTGCAATGTCGCTGCCAGTGAAAGGTAATGTCTCGGACCCCGATTTCTCGTTGCGGAAAATTATCTGGAAGACGATAGGAAATTTCCTGCTTAAGGTAGTGACTGCTCCGGCAGATTTCCTCGCGAACGCGTTCAGCGGCAAAGATGATGTTTTCAATGACATTCAGATGAACCTCACAGACAGGAGCATCTCATCAGAAAATTATGACAAACTGAATGCAATGAGCGAGGTGCTGAAGGAGAAACCTGAGATGAAACTCTCCATAACGCAGTCAATTGACTTGAGTGAGAACGAGAAACTGTTCGCGACCATTCTTGCCACAACCGACACGGTTGCTGTGAACGATGCCATTGCCAAATCGGTGGAGCGCAGAAACCAGATGTTGTTGCAATACTTTGAGGTTCAGGGTATTCCGGCTGCGAATATTGAGATAAAGCCGACTGGCGAGATGTCGCAGGGCAAGGGCAAAGCGAAATTCTCATTCTCGGTTTCAGTGCCGATGGAGGAATCTGTTGATGAATTGGAACCTATTGAATAACAGTTAAATACAAACTAATACCGCTCTGTTATGCTACTCGAACTGCAAATTCAAAACTACGCGCTGATACGTTCGTTGCATGTCACTTTTGACACGGGCTTCACCGTTATAACAGGCGAGACAGGTGCCGGCAAGTCGATTCTTATGGGGGCGTTGTCGCTCATTTTGGGCGCGCGCGCTGATACCTCCGTGCTCTTCGACAAATCGAAAAAGTGTGTCGTGGAGGCAGCGTTCGACATTAAAAACCTCGCATTGGAAGATTTTTTCACGAAGTATGATATTGATTATAGCGAAAATACAATCATAAGACGTGAGATCACAGAGCATGGAAAGTCGAGGGCGTTTGTGAACGATACGCCGGTGGTACTTCCGATTTTGAAGGAACTTGCCTCAAAACTTGTTGACATTCACTCCCAACACAACAATTTGCTGCTCGGCGACTCATCTTTCCGTCTGAGAGTTCTTGACGCATACGCAAAAAACGATGCGCTTTTAGCGGATTATCAAAGCGTTTATAACCAATATGTTGCGGCGGAGCGGCAATATCAGGAGCTTGAGCTCCAGCAGCGGCGTGGCATTGAGGAGCGCGGGTTCCTTGAATATACTGTCGGGGAGCTTGAGGCGGCGCGTGTTTCGGTGGGAGAACAGAATGAGTTGGAGACGAAAATCGCTTTTCTGTCGAATGCGCAGACCATAAAACAGAAGTTGTACGAGGGCACACGCACGCTGTCTGATGATGATGGCGGCGTTGTCGGTAACATTAGAGACGTGATGAACGGCTGCCTCGAAGTCGCCGGTTTTGACCCGCGCCTGCAAGAGTTCGCCGACCGCCTCGACTCGGTTTGCATTGAGCTGAAAGACCTCGCTTTTGAGTTCTCGAAAATGGAGGATTCTGTCGAGGTTAATCCTGACGAGCTTGAACGGCTGCAAGAGAGGTTGGATTTGATAAACACTCTTGAGCATAAATATAGGGTTGACGATGAGAGCCAGCTTTTGGAGAAGTTAGAGACGACCCGCGCCAAGTTGGAGGCGTTCACCGATAACGGCGAGCGGTTGGAGAAACTGCGTTCTGAGTGTGCGCGCCTGCACGACTCTTCAATGCATTTGGCTGAACTTCTTTCTGAGAGCCGTCAGCAGGTTTCGCAGAAACTTTCACAGGAACTTGTGGGCAAACTCAAACTTTTGGGTATGCCTGACGCAAAGATGGAAGTGGAGGTGGAACAGGCGCCGAATATGACTCAAAACGGGATTGACAAGGCTGTTTTCCTATTCTCGGCGAACAAGGGCACCGCGCCGACAGAGATTGAAAAGGTTGCTTCGGGCGGTGAGATTTCGCGTGTGATGCTCGCCGTGAAATCAGTCATCACAACAAACTCTTATCTGCCGACAGTCATTTTTGACGAGATTGACACTGGAATTTCGGGGGACGTGGCTGCGAAGACCGCAAAAGTGATGGATGATCTCGCAGCAAGGCGCCAGCTGCTCGTTATTACTCATTTGCCTCAAATTGCGGCCAAGGCGAAACTGCACTATTTTGTCTATAAAACCGTTGATAATGATATGACTTACACTCAGATACGCAAGCTCGATGATACGGAGCGCGAGATTGAAATCGCCAAGATGATAAGTGGTAGCGCGGTTTCTGACTCGGCACGCCTCACTGCACGCGAATTGATGGACTTATAATATGTTTGTATGTTTTAACGTTTTGAAATAGTTGATAATAAAATATGGTTATGAAAAAGATTTGTATATTGGCACTCCTTGTCGCGGGAATATTGCTTCCGAAGGAAGGCTCTGCACAGCGGGTGTATCACAAGAAAGATGAAAGCCATTTTGTCTTCGTGACTTCCGCGGGACTGCTTGGCGGTGTCGGAAATCTGGTGTTCGCTAAAGATGAGGGGAAGCGCAGCCTGCCGAACAACAAGAATTTCGTGGTGGGGGTGCAGCAGCTTATCGCTTACCAGTTTAACCCATACGTCACCACCGGTGTCGGTGCTGGTGTTGATGTGTGGAAACGCACGGCTTTCATACCTATCTTTGCAAATATCAGTGTGAATATGTTAGATAAGGATTTCGCTCCATATTGGTATGCGAATGTTGGCTACGCCTTCAAGTGGTATGTAACCTCGCAGCCGGAGAAAATTACAAAGGTTATCCACGGAGCCACACCGGGGCTTCAGGCAGAGTCTGGCATAGGTTTGAGAATCAAGATGAAAGACAATTTTTCGATTCTTTTGCTCGCACATTACAAGCTTCAGCAAAGCAAGATTTTGTATAGTGTCGAGGTGCCGGGCGAAACTCATTACGCTTCGCTTACCACAAACCGCTCGCAAAATATGCTTTACCATTTTGTGGGTTTGAAAATAGGTTTTATATATTTCTAAATATTTGATAACTAATAATATAGCTAATGGAAAAAGAAAAACTGACTTTTTCGGACATATTGAAAAAAATTATCAAGTTTGTACTCTTCTTTGGAATAGGAATCTTATTTATATACTTGTCTATAAAGGATTTAAGTCGTGATGATTGGGTAGGGCTGAAAGAGAGCGCGTTACAGGCTGCGCGTGGTTACTCTTGGTTGTGGCTGCTTTGCTCGTTCCTTGCGGGTGTGTTGTCGCACTATATCAGGGCCTTGCGCACGCGGCAGCTGCTTCAGCCGCTTGGTTACAATATACGCCGCAGCATGTCGTTCGTGTCGGTGATGGTTTGCTACATCAGCAATCTCGCTTTCCCGCGTCTCGGCGAAGTGCTCCGCTGCACCTGCCTCCAACAGTTTGAGCGTGTGCCGTTCCAAAAGACCCTTGGCACGGTCGTCACTGAAAGAGCCATCGACTTAATGATTCTCGTTACCACTGTCTTTGTTGCGATAGTCATTAATACAGGGATTCTCTCAACAATGGTTGTCGATGCGTCAACAGGTCTGACTTTGGGTGAAAAACTCAGTGGCGTTTTCACGGGGATGCTGTATAATTATAAATTGTATGTCGTGCTGCTTGTGCTGGTGCTCTTCTTTGTGGTTGCCCGCGCCACACGTCATAAATGGGGCAAGATACCATTTTTTGTGAAAATCAAAAACTTTTTTGTCGGTTTGTGGCAGGGACTTGTCTCGATTAAGGATTTGAAGAGTCCGCTGCTGTTTGTCTTTTACACTGTGGCGATATGGGTTCTCTATTTCCTTGAATGTTATTTCTGCTGCCAGGCTTTTGGTTTTCTTTCAGGCATTACTATCGTGATGGTTTACACCATTTTTGCGATGGGCAACATCGGTTTCCTTATTGGTCCTGGCGGAATTGGCGCATATTGGTGGATTGTGGCTGGCACGTTTGTCTTCTACGGTGTTGAATATAATTTGGGTCTTGCGGTCGGCATGGTCGCGTGGGGTGTTCAGACGTTCATGGTGTTGCTTGTCGGGACGATTGCGCTTGTGGCTGCTTCCCTGATGAGGGCGAAATCAAATAGTGAGGTTAAAGATGAATCTTCTACAGAGAATTGAAAACAAGATAGTTACTATCAGTGAATGGCGTGAGATACGTAGCCGGAACGCTGCCGCGAAAGTGGTGTTCACTAACGGCTGCTTCGATGTGCTGCACCGCGGACACGCCTTTTATCTCGCCAGAGCGCGCGAACTCGGCGATTGTCTCGTGGTCGGTCTTAATTCTGATGATTCTGTCAGAAGATTGAAGGGAGACACCCGCCCGATTAACTGCGAGGCTGACAGGGCAATGGTTCTGGCTTCGTTGGAGGCGGTTAGTTATGTTGTGATCTTTGGGGAAGATACACCACTGGAGCTCATTAAAGCTGTTATGCCTGATGTGCTCGTCAAAGGCGGTGATTATACCATTGACAAAATAGTCGGTGCCGATGTCGTTACCGTAAACGGTGGCACTGTCCTGACAATACCTTTTGTTGAAGGCTATTCTTCCACTAAGATTATTTCAAAATTTTCTGATTCCCCAAATGATGAAAAACTATAATTTTATGTTACTTTTGCCGTTTTGATTGAATTGTGATGAATATGAAACGTATTATATTGATAGTCATAGTGCTGTGTTTGAACTTGGCTCTGTTTTCACAGAAAAACGGATACAATATTAAAATCACAGTTTCTGATATTCCTGCCGAAAAAGTGTATCTGATGGGATATGTTGGCACGGAAACTTGGACTGCCGACAGCGCGGTTGTGGCGAAGGACGGCTCTTTTGTTTTCCGCTCAAAGACAGCTCTTCCGAAAGGTTTTTACCATGTTGTCGGTACAGATGAGAAGGAATATTTGGAGATAGTTGTTGATAAAACTTCCCAATTTTCGATAAAAACCACGATGGCGGAATTGAGAAGCAAGCGCGAAATAAAGAAATCACCAGAGAACAGCGCGTTTTTTGAATTCCAGAAAGCAACACTGATGACAGTTCTTACGCCCACCGCGCGCGAAAGCGTTTACCGCAGTTTCGCCGATATGTCGCCAGCCTCGCTGCTTTCAGTCTTCCTCAAAGCAATGTCGAGACCAAGTGAGGAGGCGCGTTCCGACACGTTTTTCCTCTGCAACCGCTATTTTGACCAGATAGACCTTAACGATGAGCGGCTGCTTCATGTTCCTATGGTCCCGAAAAAAGTCATGGATTATTTCAATCTGCTTCCGCTTTCGCCTGATTCAATGGTGAAATATACAGATTTGTTTTTGCAAAAGATTGACAATAAAGAGGTTGAAAGATATTATTTGGCTCAACTTTTCAAACATTATAGCGATTATGTGCCGAATTATGATGTCGTTCTCGTTCATCTTTACGACACATATTGCGTTGGGGGCAAGTGTGATTTCCTTGACGACTCTCGGCTCCGTATCATCGGGAATCGTGTGAAACGTGCGCGGAAGCTCATGCCGGGCGCTGAAGTTCCGGAAATTGTTTCCTACGGAGCAGACGGCAACACAATCAGCACCGCTGACCTGAAATCGAAGTATCTGCTTTTGTGGGTTTGGGACCCCGATTGTGATGATTGTGTGGAACTTACGCCAAAACTCAACAAGATATTTGAGGAGAACGCAGCAGCTTACGACTTTGATGTTTATGCGGTCGCGCTGACAGAGGATTTTGACCTTTGGCAGAATTTTGTCAATGAAAACAACTTGGCGTGGCATAACACAAGTCTGGCTGGCGGTGAGGCTAATTTCGACCTTCAGGAGTATTTTGACATTATGACCACACCTTTCGTCCTTCTTCTCGACGAGAATCGGAAAATTGTGGCGAAACAGTTTGGTATCAATGAGTTATTGCAATTAATGAGATAAAAATTAAAATTCACAATAAAATGAAAAAGTTACTTTTATTTGTTGTTGTAATATTGGTTTCCGTTTCAGGGTTCGCACAGAAAGGGAAAAAGACACAGACGTCAACTGGCGCGAATCTCCGTTTTGAAATCACAGACGCTCAGGACACAATAACATACCTTGTCTTTCACTTCAGAGACAAGCTGATGCTCAAGGATTCTGCCCGCGCCACTAAAAAGGGCGTGTTCCTCTTCTCAAGCGAGACACCTTATCAGGAAGGTCTGTATATGATTGTGAGCCAGACAAAAAAGCCTTATCTTAACTTTATTATGACGGCGAATCAGAATTTTACGATGAAATGCGATACCACAAACGACACAAAGAAAATCAAGGTTGAGGGCTCGCCTGAAAACGATGAGATGCTGATTTTTGAGCAGAAGGGCTCTGATAGCCGCAAGCGCATGAACGAGTTGAAGGAGCAGCAGGAGAAATATGAGAAAGAGAACAACCAGCAGAAGGTTGACGAATGCAAGGCGCAGATTAAGGCGTTGGATTCTGTGATGACGGCTTTCATTTGGGAACTGATTGACCGCAATCCGCAATATCTCTTCTCGAAGTTGCAGAAAGCTTATCAGCAGATCGAAATACCAGAGCCGCCGGTGCGTGATGACGGCACTATCGACTCGAATTTCAGATTCAACTATTATCTGAACCATTATTTTGATAATATTGATATGACAGACAGCCGTCTGCTTTATACACCTGTCGTTGAGCCGAAACTGAAGGAATATTTTTTGAAAACCCTTTATTATCAGCCGTCTGACACAATTTGCAAGTATGTTGACAAGGTG
>CACYHL010000038.1 GCA_902774205.1 uncultured Bacteroidota bacterium
CAAAAATATTAAATTATTATATTTCAATACTTTACAAATTTAGATGTAAAAATAACACAAAAAAAGTGTGATTTTTATTCAGAAATAACACAAAAAAAGTGTATTTTTGCAGCGAAAAATACACACATCAATGGAAAGAACCATTTATAAAGATTTGCTGTACTGGAAGAATCGTCCCGACAGGAAACCCCTCATCCTGCTGGGCGCACGTCAGGTGGGAAAAACGTATATCCTGCAAAAGTTCGGCAGACGCGAGTTTGAAAATGTGGTGTATGTGAACTGCCAGCGAAACAGTATCTGCGAACGGTTGTTCCGCGACTTGGATGTCCAACGAATTGTCACGGAACTGGAACGCCACTTCGACACCGACATAGTGGCAGGCAATACCCTGCTGATTTTCGACGAGGTGCAAGAGGTGAAGAACGCCATCACCTCGCTGAAGTACTTTTGCGAGGAGCTGAACTCGCTGCACGTGGCCGTAGCTGGCTCTTTGCTGGGCATCCAACTGCGCGAGGAAGAGTCGTTTCCCGTCGGCAAAGTGCATACCATCAATATGTACCCGATGACTTTCAACGAATATCTCACTGCCTGCGGACGACATCGTCTGCTGGAAGTAGTAGAAAAAAGAGATTGGGAGTCAATGAAACTGCACAACGAACAACTCACAGAACTTTTGCGGCAGTATTTCTTTGTGGGCGGGATGCCCGAGGCCGTATTGAAATACATTGAGACCGGAAATGTGCGTGAAGTGCGCGAGGTGCAACGGGAGATTCTGGAAACTTACTCACACGATATGGCCAAACACAGCAAGAGCCAGATACAGAGAATCCATCAAGTGTGGCAAAGCATCCCAGCTCAGTTGGCACGTGAGAACAAGAAGTTCTTTTACGGTTCCTTGCGCAAGGGTGCCCGCGCCAAGGACTTCGAACTGGCATTGCAATGGCTGGTGGATGCTGGCTTGGTTTATCGCGTAGAACGCTGCAACAAACCGGTTCATCCCCTGAAATTCTACGCCGACAACAGCGCGTTCAAACTCTATATGCTCGACTGCGGACTGTTGGCCTGTATGTCGGAGGCAAACCCTAATATGCTTTTGCTGGACCACAATGCCTTTGTGGAATTCAAGGGGGCTTTCGCAGAAAATTTTGTGCTGCAACATCTTAAAACCATTTCCAACAGTTCTGTGTTTTACTACAGCAAAGACAATTCCACAATGGAAATTGACTTCCTCTTTCAGACGGAGGAGCGTATCGTACCCATTGAGGTGAAAGCAGAAGAGAATGTACGCAGCCGTTCTTTGTACCTATTTGTGAATGAAGATTTTAAAGAACAGAATTTTATGGGGCTACGTTTTTCCTTAAAACCATACCTCCAACAGTCTTGGATGGAGAATGTACCCTTGTATGCAGTGGAAAGTGTGATCAAAAAGTGAATCCCGCGTTTTTCGCGGGGTGAAAACCTTATATTTTTTCGTGATTCGATTTGAATGATGTGAGACGGTGCGCGCACTGTCTCTGCTGTGTCACGTTTTGTCATACATGTACCATAATTTTGCGGCGTTAAAATTATTCAACAATTATTACCTTTGCAAATTATTATCATAAAATGAAAACTATTCCTAACCACGACGTTAAAATATTTACGGACAATGTAGAGGATATGGCTCTTGAGCAAATCCAGCGACTGCTTTCCATTGAGGTGTTCGCCGGCTGCAAAATCCGTATTATGCCGGATGTCCATGCGGGGGCGGGCTGCGTAATCGGCTTTACCGGCGACCTTGGCGACAAAGTGATTCCCAACATTGTGGGTGTGGACATCGGGTGCGGCATCCTTGTGCAGCCGCTCGATGTGCAGGGCGAAATCGATTTCCACGCACTCAACACTTTCATTCTAAAGGCCATACCATCGGGGCGCGACTTCCGCAGCGACAACTATCTGCCACTGCCTCAAAAGTATATGGAAGTTTATTCGGAAGCCAAAAGCATTATCCGCGAGTTGCACTGCTACAGACTGCTCAAGGAGAGCAAGCGCTTGGACAAATCTATCGGTTCGTTGGGTGGTGGCAACCATTTCATTGAACTTGACCGCGACGAACAGGGGAAATGGTATCTGGTAATTCACACAGGAAGCCGGAACTTGGGCAAACAGGTGGCCGACCTGTACCAAAAAGAGGCACGGAAACTGCTTTCGGGGTGGGACAAAGTGGCGGAACAGCAGAAACGGATCATAGAGGAATATAAGAGTCAGGGGCGGAAAAAAGAGCTGCAGGCTGTTATCGCCCAACTGCATTCCGAATTCAAAATGCAGTCCCCTCCTGTGCCGAGCGACCTCTGTTATCTGGAAGGCGAGCCGCGCAACGAGTACCTGCACGACATGCGGCTTTGCCAGCGTTGGGCGCGCCTTAACCGCAGACTCATCGCCGACTTGATCACCGATTTCCTAATGGAAAACCATTTCGTGCACGGAGTCGCCGACGGCACTTTTGAAAGCGTGCACAACTATATCAGCGACGACAACCTGATTCGCAAGGGTGCCATCTCCGCCCAAGAAGGCGAACGCTGCATCATTCCGCTCAACATGCGCGACGGCTCGCTCATCTGCATCGGCAAGGGCAACGCGGACTGGAACTGCTCTGCGCCACACGGAGCCGGACGCGTGATGAGCCGCTCAAAAGCGTTCAAGGAACTGCGGTTGGAGGATTTCAAAAACTCGATGAAAGGCATCTACAGCGAAACTGTTTCCAACGACACACTTGACGAAGCTCCGATGGTGTATAAACCTATGGATGAGATTCTTAGCAATATACAGGATACCGTGCAGGTCGAAAATATCATCAAACCAGTGTTTAATTTCAAAGCTGCCGAATAAATTATTGACATTATTTAAAAATACCCCTTTTTGCGTTATCTGTATTACAAATATTTGTTGTAAATTTGCAGAATTGTTTTGTATTATATAATTTATTGATATAAAAGCATTTACATGATAACTTTATCTTCCCCGCAAAAAGAGATATATGGTAAGGAGCGGTTCAGTGCACTTGAGGCCCAGCGACTCGCTCAAGAAATCGCTTTCGGCCCCATTGTTTTCCAAGTCTCCCGCCTTATGGTGAAATTCGGCATTTTTGAGATGTTGGGCGACTCAAAAGACGGTATGTCGATTGAGGAGGTGGCTGAGAAGGCGAAACTTTCGCGCTATGCGGCGCAGGTTCTTCTTGAGTCTTCACTTACAATAGGCACGGTGCTGCTGAAAGATGGCAAGTTCCATTTGGCGAAGGCGGGCTGGTTCCTGCTGAACGATGACATGGCTCGCGTGAATATGGATTTCAACCATGATGTTAATTATAAGGGGCTTTTCTATTTGGAGGAAGCACTTTTGAACGGAAAACCCGAAGGACTTAAGGAGTTCGGTTCTTGGCCGACTATCTATGAAGGGCTTTCGCAACTGCCTGAACAGGTGAAGAAAAGCTGGTTCGGGTTCGACCATTTTTATTCTGATAACTCTTTTAAGCAGGCGTTGGAGATTGTTTTCAGCAAGAAGCCGAAAAAATTGCTTGATGTCGGGGGCAACACAGGCCGCTGGGCACAACGCTGTGTTAGTTATGACAAAGATGTGCAGGTGGTGATAATGGATCTGCCGCAGCAGTTGGGAATGATGAGAAATGCTGTTGCAGGGACGGAAGGAGAGGAGCGGATTGACGGCTTTGGGGCGAACCTCTTAGATGATGCCACGAGTTTCCCGACAGGTTTCGACTCGATTTGGATGAGCCAGTTCTTGGACTGCTTTTCAGAGGAGCAGGTGCGCAGCATTCTGACACGCGCCGCCAAGTCAATGACCCCGCAGACAACTTTATATATCATGGAGACTTTTTGGGACAGACAGTCGTTTGAGACGGCTTCTTATTGTCTTGCTCAGATAAGTCTTTATTTCACTGCGCTTGCCAACGGCAACAGCAAAATGTACTATTCAGGTGATATGGCGAACTGTGTTGAGGCGGCTGGACTGAAAATTGAGAAGATACACGACCATCTTGGTCTCGGACATAGTATTATGGAGTGTAAACTAAAATAGCGGTTCAAATTCTTCTAAAACTCTATGATACTGAATGTTGCGGATAATATAGTTTCACCATTGGGATTCACTTCCGATGAGAATTGGGCGGCGGTGCTCCGTGGAGACAGTGCGCTGGCGCTTCACGAGGGCGAACTCGGCGTGCCGGAGCCGTTCTTCGGTGGAACTTTCGATAATCTCCGCATTGATGAGCGTTTTGCGAAAATCGTCGAAACAGGTAAAGTTAAGCCGCACCGCCCGACAAAGTTTGAGAAAATTGCGATTTTGTCCGCGGAAAATGCTATCAAACAGGCAAATATAGATCCAACAACCCCTGATGTGCGTTTCGTGATTTCAACAACAAAAGGCAATGTTGAACTTCTTGATAATCCCAACGGATATGACTACAGCCGTCTCTATCTTTGGAGTTCTGCGAAGATAATTACAGAGTTCTTTGGAAATGTGAATGAGCCGGTGATAGTGAGCAACGCCTGTATTTCGGGCTGTGTCGCGCAAATTGTGGCGGAGCGTCTGTTGTTGCACGACCGCTGCCGCTATGTTGTCGTCATTGGCGCTGATGTGCTGTCGAAGTTTGTGGTGTCGGGTTTTCAGTCGTTCAAGTCGCTGTCGCCGGAGCTGTGCCGCCCGTTTGATGCGGAGCGTTGCGGGCTGAATCTTGGTGAGGCGGCCGCGACAATAGTTTATGCCCGCAGCGACGATTCTGTTGCGGGACATTCTGTTGTGGGGCTTGAGGCCTCGGCAATCTGCAATGACGCTAACCACATATCCGCACCGTCACGCACCGGCGAAGGGCAGCTCGCGGCTTTGGAGGAGATAAGACGGTATGCTCCGAAAAGCTACAGCCAAGCCGCTTTCGTGTCAGCTCATGGTACCGCTACTCGCTATAACGATGATATGGAGTCGGTGGCTCTCGAGCGCGCGGGAATGTCTAATATACCTGTCAATTCGCTCAAGGGCTATTTCGGTCACACGCTTGGCGCGGCAGGGGTTCTCGAGGCCGTGATTTCAAAATACGAGCTGACCGAGAAAATGGTTTTGAAGACAAAAGGAACTGAAAATATTGGTACGGTGAGTCTAGTGAATGTGGTGATGGATAATTTGGAATTGGCTGATAGTAATAGTTTTATAAAGATAATTTCTGGGTTTGGCGGAAGTAACGCTGCACTGCTGTTCAGTAATATGAAAGGAGAAAATTATGGGTAAAAAAATTCTTTCTTATTGCAGAATAACAGATGACAAGGTGATTCTGAACGGAAATTTGGTTTTATCAAATAATAATTCTGATTTAAACCATTGGATTACAGATATTTATGATTATACAAAGCTCTCTTATCCGAAATTCCATAAGATGGACAGGCTGAGCAAGGTTGGTGTTCTTGCGGCTGAAATGGTTATGTCGGAGAGTGGTTTTGACAATGATAACTTAAAGAGAGACTGGGCGTTATGCTGCATGAACAGTTCGGCATCGTTAGATGATGATGAGGCGTATCAGAAGACAATTCAGAATGCTGAAGAGTTTTATCCTGCGCCGTCACTGTTTGTCTATACGCTTCCAAACATTGTTTTGGGAGAAATAGCCATAAGGCACAAACTTCGCTGCGAAAGCTCGTTTTATGTTTGCGAAAAATTCTCTGCTGATGCTATTTATAATGCGATTGAAGATGTATATCTTTGTGAATCTGTGAGATACGTTATGGGGGGATGGCTTGAAGTTGGTCGTGAAGGTTGCGATATTCTGCTGTTTGTGATAGAAGAGTCAGATAATGGGAATTTGCAGGATTTTTCCATCGAAAATTTGAGAAATTTATATTTAAAGAAATAGTAACTTATTATGGAACAATTGATTGAAGAATTAAAACAGGAGATTATAAACGCTTTGAACCTTGAGGATATGACTCTTGCCGACATTGATGAGAACGCGCCGCTTTTTGGTGAGGGTTTATGCCTTGATTCTATTGACGCGCTTGAGCTTATTGTGCTGATGGATAAGAAATACGGTATTAAATTGAAGACCGCCGCAGAAGGGAAAGAGATTTTCAAGTCGGTGAAAGTAATGGCTGAATATATTGCCTCACACAGAACAAAATAGCCGATGGCTGAAATTGTAATCACAGGGCTTGGTATCATTTCCGCTTTGGGAAGCGGGATTGAGGTTACGGTCGGGCGGTTGCTCTCTGAAAAGTCGGCAGTGGAAAAGATAAAACACTTGCAGACAGTACATTGCGACCTTCCTGCCGGCGAGGTTCCCTACAGCGACACACAGTTGCGGGAAATGCTGAATATAGCTCCTGATTACAATATCACAAGGACTTCTCTCATGGGGCAGGTCGCTCTGAAAGAGGCAATGTCTCAAGCAAAACTTTCTGATAAACAGAATTTTACTGTTGCGTTGGTCGCTGGAAACACGGTCGGGGGAATGGAGAAAAGCGAGCAGTATTATCATCATTTCCTTAATGATGAGGAATATAAGGAGTATATCGGGCTTCACGACTGTGGGGCTTGCACGGAGATGATTGCACAGGGCACACCGTTTAACTTCGACCTTGTGACGACCATCTCCACTGCGTGTTCCTCGGCTGCGAACTCTGTTTTCTTTGGGGCAGACATGCTCAAAACTGGTCGCGCTGATATTGTTGTGGCGGGCGGAACAGAATGTCTGAGCAAATTTCACCTCAACGGTTTCAACACGCTGATGATATTGGATAGTGAAGTCTGCAAGCCTTTCGACAAAAACCGGCGTGGGCTGAACCTCGGCGAAGGGGCCGCGTTTCTTGTTATGGAGACCGCCGAATCGGCGAGACGGCGCAACGTGGTGCCGATATGCAAGCTGTCTGGTTACGCCAACCGCTGTGACGCTTTCCATCAGACTGCGTCATCACCGGAAGGGGAGGGGGCGTTCCTCGCAATGGAAGGTGCGCTTGCTGATGCGGCGCTTCAACCTGCCGACATCGACTATATCAATGCTCACGGCACCGGCACCCCAAATAACGATGAAAGTGAAGGACATGCCATGATGCGCGTTTTCGGCGACAGGATTCCGCCTGTCTCATCAACAAAAGCTTTCACGGGGCACACAACCAGCGCATCGGGTGCAATAGAAGCCGTAATTTCCATATTAAGCCTCACCCGAGGGTTTATTCCTGCAAACCTCAATTTTTCTGAAAAAATTGACTCACTGAATTTTATGCCAGTCACAAAGACAATGCAGGGCGTTAACTTGCGCCATGTGCTCACAAACTCGTTCGGGTTTGGCGGCAACGACTCTTCTTGTATCTTTTCAAAAATCGAGCAGCAATGAGCGTTTACATACAGTCGGCAGCACAAATTTCAATACAGGAGCCATTGACGGAAAAATGGTTTGCGGAGCCGCATATTCCTGCTGGGAATTTCAACCTTTCGATAGAGCCGGACTACAAAAGTTTCATTCCGCCGGCGGAGTCGCGCCGTATGGGGCGGCTGCTGAAACGCGCCGTGACGACCTCAAAAGAGGCGTTGCGAAAAGGCGGCTGCGAAATGCCTGACGCTATCATTTCCGGCACCGGCCTCGGCTGTATTGAGAACACGGAGAAGTTCCTTAACGCTATGCTCGACAACGGTGAGGAGTGTATGCCGCCGACAGCTTTCATGCAGTCAACACACAACACGATAAGCTCGCAAGTCGCACTGACACTGAAATGCCACGGCTACAACAGCACATATTCGCAGCAGGGTTTCTCGTTCGACAGCGCGCTGTTGGACGCGTTCATGCAGTTCGAGCTCGGCAAAATCGGCACGGCATTGGTTGAAGGTCACGATGAGATGACACCCGACTATTATAATATGTTGGGAAAAATCGGTTATTGGCGTAAGGAGACGGCAGATACCGAAAAGTTGCGCAAAAGCAAAGGTGTCGGCTCAATTTCGGGCAGCAGTTCGGTCTCAATTCTTCTTTCTGATAAATTGAATGATAATACTTTATGTGAAATAAAAAATATTGTCACACTACATTCGCCAAACAAATCTGAAATTTGGAATGTCGTGTCACGATTGTTGGCGAAAGCGGGTGTCGCTATGAGTGACATTGATGCTGTGGTGGTTGGCTTGAGCGGTGACGCTGAGAATGATTCTGTTTATGAAAGTGTTATGAGCCAATGTTTTACAGATAAGCCTGTAGTGTGGTACAAACATTTGTTTGGGGAGTCGTTTTGCGCTTCGGCATTCGGAATGTATGTTGCGGCGACAATTCTTAATAACAGATTCATTCCAAAACATCTTCTGTATAAATCTGATAAAGGAATCAATAATGTGAAAAACCTCATTGTTTACAATCATTTCCATAATAAAAATCATTCCATAACTCTTTTGCAATCAATAAAATAAATTTCAAAACAATATATAATTCATCATATCAGAACATGAAGTCACCATTTTGTCCGGAGATAGAATTTCAAGAAAGAGACGTCATTAAAAAATTTCAGGAGGCGAAATTGGCTGATGCGCTCGCCTATTTACAAGCAAACTCGCCGTTTTACAAAAAGATGTTTGCGGATAACCGCATTGACATAGCTAAAGTCAGGACATTGGAGGATTTGCAGCTGATTCCGTTTACAGGGAAGCAGGATTTGCAGAAGTATAATCATGATTTTCTGTGTGTTAAGAAAGAGAAAATAATAGATTACATAACCACATCGGGGACACTTGGCGACCCTGTCACGTTTGCCTGCACTGAAGCCGATCTTGAGCGGCTCGCTTACAACGAAGCCATCTCGTTCACTTGCGCTGGGCTCAAGCCCGGCAACATCGTCCAGCTGATGACCACACTCGACAAGCGTTTCATGGCAGGACTGGCTTACTTCCTCGGAATCAGGAAGATGGGGGCGAGTGTGATAAGGGTTGGCAACGGCATTCCAGAATTGCAATGGGACACGATAAAGCGGCTTCAGCCCGACACGCTCATGTGCATACCTTCTTTCATATTGAAGATCATTGACTATGCTGAAGCAAATAACATTGATTATAAAAACTCAAGTGTGAAGCGCATTATTGGTATCGGTGAGGGGCTCCGTGACCAGAACTTCAAGCTCAACTCGCTTGGGCAGAAAATCAAGGACAAGTGGGATGTTGAGCTGTACGCGACCTACTCCTCAACTGAGATGAGTGCGACTTTTCCCGAATGCCCGTATTCATGTGGCGGGCATCATCACCCCGAATTGCTGATTGTGGAAATTATAGGTGAAGATGACAAGCCTGTTCCTGACGGCGAAATTGGCGAAGTAGTCATCACATCGCTCGGTGTGGAAGGAATGCCGCTGTTGCGTTTCCGCACGGGCGACATGGCGCGCATACATACAGAACCGTGCAAATGCGGGCGCAAGACATTCAGAATCAGTCCGATAGTTGGAAGAAAGAACCACATGATAAAATACAAGGGAACAACACTTTATCCGCCTGCGATAACCGATGTGCTGAACAACACCAACTATGTTGAGAACTTCTACATAACAGTAAGCACCAATGAGACCGAAACCGACAATGTTACCATCACTGTCGGGTTGCGTGGCACGCCGCCGTTTGATGCGGTGAAGGATTTGAAAGACCGTTTCCGCGCCAAGATACGCGTAGCGCCCGACATTGTAATCGCGCCGGTGGACGAGGTCAGGAAAATCAACTACCCCGCCATGAGCCGCAAGCCCGTGACATTTTTCGATAACAGGAAGACAGGAAATTGAAAAAAGAATAACATCTTTTAGTCTTGTGATTATTTCACGACTTATTTTTTTTAATACCTTTGTACTTTAATTTTAAAACAATAAAAAGTATGAAAAGATTTTTTAATTTACTGTTAATTAGTATGATAGTGGCTTTTGTGGCTGCTTCGTGCGGAAACAAGGAGTACGAGACGGTCAAGAATGACCCGCTAAAAACCCGAATTTACACCCTCGACAATGGGCTGAAGGTCTATATGTCGGTGAACAAGGACGAGCCGCGCATACAGGCGAATATCGCGGTGAAGGTTGGTTCGAAGAACGACCCTGCCGAGACGACAGGCTTGTCGCACTATCTCGAACACCTGATGTTCAAAGGCACGCAGAAGTACGGGACTTCAAACTATGAGCTTGAGAAGCCCATGCTCGACGAGATTGAAAGGCTTTTTGAGGTTTATAGGAAGACCACGGAACCAGCGGAGCGTGCCGCCATCTATCACCAGATAGACAGCATCAGCTACGAGGCATCTAAAATCGCTATCCCGAATGAGTACGACAAATTAATGTCAGCAATCGGCGCGGATGGCACAAACGCCTACACAAGTTTTGACGTGACCTGCTATGTTGAGGAAATCCCTTCAAACCAGATTGAGAACTGGGCGAAGATTCAGGCAGACCGTTTTGAGAACGCTGTTTTCAGAGGTTTCCACACAGAGCTTGAAGCCGTTTACGAAGAGTACAATATGTCTCTCACCCGTGACAACAATCTGATGATTGACACGCTTTTCAACGCGCTTTTCCCGCATCATCCTTACGGCACACAGACAACGTTAGGCCGTCAGGAGCATCTTAAAAACCCATCTCTTACAAATATCAGAAAACATTTTGACACATATTATGTTCCGAACAATATGGCGATCTGTCTTTCCGGAGATTTCGATCCAGATGAGATGATTGGAATCATAAAGAAATATTTTGGCGGGTTGAAACCGAATCCGGAGCTTCCGAAGTGGGAAGTTGCGGAGGAGGCTCCGATAACATCTCCTGTTGAGAAAGAGGTTGTGGGGCTTGAAGCCGCAAATGTGGCTTTGGCATGGCGCCTTCCGGCTGCAAACAATCCTGACATTGATGTCGCTGAACTCGTTTCATCGCTGCTTTACAACGGTCAGGCAGGGGTTTTTGACCTTGACCTTGTTCAGAAACAGAAAGTCTTGGGTGCATTTGCCTATAATTATTCTCTTGCAGACCAGAGCGTTATGTTGCTTGGCGGCGACCCTAAAGAGGGACAGTCCTTGGAGGAAGTCCGCGATCTGCTTCTTGAAAACGTAGCCAAACTTCGTTCCGGCGATTTCGATGAGTCACTCCTCAAAGCGACAATCGCAAATTTCAAACTTCATGAGTCTGAAATGTATGATGAGAATTATGGCCGCGTGAACGCCTTCGTTGACTGCTTTATCAATGATATTCCATGGGAGGATATGGTTACACGTCTTGACCGTCTCTCAAAAATCACGAAAGAGGATGTCATGAATTTCGCTAACAAATATCTTGGAGAAAACAATTATGTTGTCGTTTACAAACGCGAAGGCGAGCCGAATTTCAAGAAGATTGAAAAACCGCAGATTACGCCTATCGTCACCAATCGCGACATGAGCAGCGACTTCCTGAAAGAGATTCAGGAAACGGAAGTGAAACCGATTGAGCCTGTCTTTGTTGATTTTAACAAGGATATGGAAAAGACCTCCTCAAAAGCGGGATTGCCAGTACTCTACAAGAAGAATGAATCGACAGATGCCTTCCAACTTATATATGTCTTCGACCTTGGCTCGAACCACGATGCCACACTTAGCACAGCGTTCTCTTACATCGATTATCTTGGAACTTCCACAAAATCTCCGGAAGAGATTAAAAAGGAATTCTACAACATTGCCTGCAATATCGGATTTTCAGCTGGAAGCGAGCGCAGCTACATTTATGTCAATGGTTTGCAAGACAACATGGAGCAGGCCATGACGCTGATGGAAGAACTGCTCGCCGACCCGAAAGCTGACGAAGAAGTTCTCGCCGAATTGAAGAACGACATTCTGAAATCGCGTAATGACAACAAGTTGAACCAAAGTTACAATTTCTACATGCTTCGCCGTTATGCCATTTATGGAGAAGATTTCATAAAGAAGACTGTGATGAGTAACGAAACTTTGGCAGAACTGACTTCTGACGCGCTTTTGGGACAGATTAAAAACCTTTTGAAGAAAGAGCATACAGTTCTTTATTACGGTCCTGAGAGCAGCAAGAAGGTTGTGAAGATGATAGACAAAATCCACAAGACTCCTGAGAAGTTGGAGCCGATAACAGAAAAAGTTCATTACACCCCACTGAAGGTTGAAAATCCGAAAGTGTTTGCTGCACAGTACGATGCGAAGCAGGTTTACTATTGCCAATATGCGAACCGCGGAATCAAGTTTGATGTTGCCAACGACGCTGATGTGGTGATGTACAACGAGTATTTCGGAGGAAACATGGGCAGCATTGTCTTCCAGGAGATGCGCGAGGCACGTGCGCTGGCATATTCGGCAAATGCCATTTTTGTGGAGCCGACAGAAGCCGCTGACCCGTACTTTTTCATGGCGTTCATCGCGACACAGAACGATAAGATGAACACGGCGATAGAAGCGTTTGCCGACATTATCGACAATATGCCTGAGAGCGAATCGGCATTCGACATCGCCAAAAATGCGGTGCTCGCTCGTATGCGCACACAACGCTGCATTAAGGAGTCTGTGCTCTGGAGCTATCTTGACGCCCTTGACATGGGAGTTGACTACGACCGTAACAAAGCCATTTTTGAGAAAGTCCAGAACTTCACTCTTGCTGATGTCAAGGCATTCCAAGAGAAATGGATCAAGAACAGCACTTATAACTATTGTGTCTTAGGTGACATGAAAGACATTGACATGAAGCATCTTGCTGAAATCGGTCCGGTTGAAGTTGTTGACCAAAAGACGATGTTTGGCTATTAACGAAAAGTGTAAACAATTATATCATAACAACTAAAAAAAAATATTATGGGTATTATAATTTCATTGGCATTAGGAGCATTAGCCGGTTGG
>CACYHL010000039.1 GCA_902774205.1 uncultured Bacteroidota bacterium
TATGGAAAAATCGCAAATGGCGCAGTCGTCCTCCGCATGGCTGGTGTGAATAGTGGCGTTCCCACTATCTGGTGAAAATGACAACTCGATATGATTTCGTTCGGCAGCCGTGGTGTCCGAATGGTGACAGTGCGTGCCCTTTGCTATCAGCATGAAGCAAAACAGGCAAAGCATCAAAGATGCCCAAAACCGCTGTCTCCTTAAATCGTGTTTCATCTGTTAAACCGTCTCCTCTTTTTCTTTCTGGTGGTTATAAATCTCGTCAATGAGATGGGCGTATTTCTTTTGGAGGAAATTCCGTCTCAGTTTGAGTGTTTGTGATAGTTCGCCGGTTTTCACGTCCCAAATGTCAGCCACAAGTTTGAATTTGCGGATCTGTTCGTGCTCTGCCAAAGTGGAGTTCAGTTTGCTCACTTCGCGCTGCACTCTTTTGATGACCGCCGGATTCTGCACCATGTCCTCGTGCTTGCTGAAATGCACTTTGTGTTTCGCGCACCAAAAATGGAAAGTGTTGAAATTCGGAACTATGATTGCTGCGGCTATCTTCTCGCTTGCTCCTATAACCATTGCATTTTCAATAAAATAAGACTCTTTAAGCCTGTTTTCGAGCACCTGTGGCGCGACATATTTTCCCGTAGAAAGTTTGAAAATCTCCTTTTTCCTGTCGGTGATTTTCAAGAACCGCCCCTCGACCATTGTCCCGATGTCGCCAGTGTGGAACCAGCCCTCTTCATCAATAACCTGCTTTGTGTATTCCTCGTCTTTGTAATAGCCCATCATCAGGCAGTCGCCTTTGGTGAGGATTTCCCCGTCATCGGCAAGTTTGAACTCAATGCATGGCAAAATCTCGCCCACGGTTCCGATCTTCAAAATGTTTTTCCGTGGATTGTTCACTGCAATGACCGGTGACGTCTCAGTGAGACCATAACCCTCGTACACACGCAGTTTCGCGGCAGACAAAAGTCTTAATATCTTCTCCTGAATAGAAGAGCCGCCTGAGACAATAATCATCGGATGGCCACCGAGATTTTCGCGCCATTTTGAATAGACAAGCTTGTCTAGAAAGCCCAGAAATATATCATTTTCTTAAGACCTTTCAAATCTTTTCCTGCTTCGTATAGCTTTGTGAACATCATTTCGAGCACGCGTGGCACGGCGCAAAAACCGTCAGCGTGAATGTCCTTCAAATCCTTTGCAATTGTGGAAAGACTTCCCGCATAATAGATGCTTGCGCCCAAATATTGGTACTTGTAGTTCACAATGCGTTCGTAAACGTGGCACAGGGGCAGAAAACTCAAAATCTTGGAATTGTGGTCGTTGGTCTGTACGGGTACGATTCCTAAAGTGTTTGTAACCAAGTTTTTATGAGAAAGCATAACTCCTTTCGGTACGCCTGTAGTCCCTGAAGTGTAGATAATTGTAGCCAAATCCTCCGGCTTCACAGAAGCTTTAATCTCAGTAACGACAGGCATCCATTTTTCGCGGGTTGCGCGGCCAAGGTCAACCAAGGTTTTGAACTGTTCCTGACCTTCAATCTTGTCAACGGTGTAGATTTGCGGATTGTTTGTAAAACTGGGGATAGCAGGCTCCACACGTCTGTAAACCTGTTCAGCCCCTATGATGATACATTTCGCATCGGAGTGGTTTATGATGTGCGTGTAGTCGTCTGTGGCGAGGGTGGGATAAACGGGCACGTGTACCATTCCGACCATCGTGACCCCCATATCCACGCAGTTCCACGCCGGACGGTTCTGCATAATCGAAGCTATTTTGTCGCCCTTTTGGAACCCCTTTTCGAGGAGACCACAGGCTATGGAATGTGCAATCTCAACATAGTCGTCAACGCTGTATTTGTCCCAGTCGTTGCCGTGTCTTCTGCACAACATATCATCTTTTTTATAGTTTTTCTGCAGATGTTCTAAGATGTCAAAAATACGAGTTACAGTCATAGTTTTGTTTTTGTTCATGATTTAAAATGCGAAATTACAATTTTTTTCATTTCATTGATGCATCTTACAATGTGAAATTTAATACCGTCCCCCTTATGTGAAACAGTGAAATGTGATTTTTTGTTTTATTATCGTCAGGTTATGGTAAGAACCTTTTGTAATCTCCACCATTGAGGTACAGTTCGCGCACGACCGATGATGAAATGTATGACAGCTCAGGAGCGGTCGCCAAAAACACGGTCTCGATTTCGGGGGCGAGGTCGGCGTTAACTTGCGCTATCTCCTGCTCGAAGAGAAAGTCGTTGCCGTTGCGGATGCCGCGGACGATGAATGTGGCGTTCTTCTTCTTGCAGAAATCAACAGTCAAACCTTCGTAAGATTCCACTTCAACGTTTTCCCCTTCTGAAAAATATTTCTTTATCACACTGATTCTCTTAGCTGTAGGAAATAACGGCTTTTTGTTGCTGTTCACACCGATTGCGATAATCACTTTGTCGAACAGTTTCAGCGCTCGCTCAACAATGTTTTTGTGACCTATAGTGAAAGGGTCGAATGACCCTGGAAAAACTGCGATTTTCATCTCTATATATTTAATGTGTCAAAAACTGGAACGGAGCTGCTCCGTTTCAGTCTGATTTTATCTTTTTAATCCCTTATCACAACGAACTTGTCATCGTAAAGAAATCTTACCAACCGCGAGGGTTGGGTGAAATTGGAAGTGTCGTATTCTCGTGGCACAATATAGTCGACGCCACTTTTAATTTCGTCTGAAATTTCGTCAAAGGTAGCAGGGGAGGGGGTGCCTGAGATGTTCGCGGATGTGGAAATCAGAGGACGGTTCAGGGCAGATATCAGTTTGCGGCAAAATTCCGTTTTTGCGATTCGTATAGCGATTGTGCCGTCAAGGGGAACGAGTCGAGCCGGAAGGTTGCGCGCGCCCGGGTAGATGAACGTGGTCGGTTTTTCAGCGGTGTGCAGCATTTTCCACGCTATGAGCGGAATATCCTTTACATAGTATGGCAGCTTCTCCTCACGGTCAAGCAGAACAAGCATACTCTTGCGCTCACTGCGCTGTTTCAGGTCGTAAATGCGCCCTATTGCTTTCTCGTTTGTCGCATCACAACCGATACCCCAGACGGTATCGGTTGGATACAGCAAAATCTCCCCACGCAGCAGCCGTTCAACACAGCCTTTTATCTCCTCATCCATTACGGAAGACTATTTTTGCATCTTTTCAGGATAGAGTTCCATTCTCACGAAATGGTCAACGTCAAAATCTTTGAGGAAGTTGACGATGTCCGCATTTGTGACAGCGTTGACTCTGTCGTTATAGTTGTTGAAATCTTTGAAGTCTTCTGTTGTTTCGTAATAATATTTGCCCAAAATGTAATTTGTCCAAGTGCTGTTTTTCTGGAAGTTGGTTTCGTGCGAGCGAATCATCTGGGCTTTTACTTTCTCCAAAGTCTCCGCTTTCGGGCCGTTCTGTTTGAATTCGCGCAAGATGTTGAAGCAGGCGTCAGCGAGCTTGCCTGTGTTGTCGGGTGAGCAGCTGAACATTATCATCATGGCGTAGGTCGCTTTCGGATATTTGTTGAAGTCAACCTGAAGCATCGGTGAATAGACACCGCTCATCTTTTCGCGGATGGTTTCAAGGAGTTCTATTTGAAGAGCCTCATCTATAACATTGATAGTCATATTGTTTTTGGGGTTGTATTCATATTTGTTTTCGTATGCGATACCGACCCAGCTCTGTTCCTCAAGACCTGCGTACATATCTTCGTCAACATTGTTTTCTGGGAAGTCTTTCAATATGTTGCCGCGGAAGTTCTCTTTTTCGTCTTTTGTTGGCAGAGAAGCGACATAGAGTTTCAGGAAGTTCTCCATCTCAGCCTCGTCATAGTTGCCTACAAACACGAAAGTGAAGTCGGCAGCGTTGCCGAAGCGTTCTGTGTAGATTTTGTAAGCGCGCTCCGCATCTGCCTGTTTCACAAACTCCTCATCGTAAGTGAGCATGTTAGCCTGATATGGGTCGCCTTGTGTAGTGGCTTTGAAGAATTGTCCGAAGAACTTGTACATAGGCATGGCTTTGATCATCTTCATCTGCTCCAACTCCTCGTCAATGACAAGCTTGCTGGCGTTTGTGTCATATCTCGGAGCTGTGAAGAAAGCGTGGAGGTATTGGAAGAAAAATTCAAGGTCTTTTGGTGTGGTTTGTCCGGTAAGACCTTCCTCAAGTGTTGTGACGTACGGAGAGAGAGAGACTTTTTTGCCTTTCATTTTTTTCATGAGTGAAGAGTAATTCAACTCGCCGATACCTGCGCGGTCAACGAAGAGAGCGCTGTGTGCGGCTGATGAGAGCTCACATTCGTAATAGAGGCTCACGCCACCCTTGCTTCGTGCGGTGAAATAAATCTCATCGTTCTTATAGTCAGTCTTTTTCAGAATGACTTTCACGCCGTTTGAAAGGGTAAGCTCTTTCGCACCGATTTCCTTCAACTCTTTTGTCGAAGCGATGTTGCCGGCTTTAAGATTCTCTTTTTCAACGATTTCCTGCTCTTTGTATGTGTCAACGTATGGGGTGACGTTTGCGAGGCTCTTGTCTTTGATGATGTTGAGGATTTCATCTTTTGTCGGCACGGCGGCGTCCTCAGGAGCCATTACAACAACGAAAATGTTCTCATCTGTAATCCACTGTTTTGCCAGTGCGTTGATTTCGTCGAGGGTGATTCCGTCAAGGTATTTCTTGGCGTATGTCAGTTCGCGTTTTGCTCCCGGAATCGGGTCGTGGTGGAGGTAGTGAGCCACATATTCTGCCGCGAAGTTGTCGGATTCGGTCTTGTTAACCTCTTTCGCAGCTCTTTCGTAATTATCTAAGAGTTCAGCTTTTGCGCGGTTCAGCTCTGTCTGCACGAAGCCGTATTTCAGTACGCGGTAGTCTTCCTGAAGCAGTGTCTGGATAGACTCTTTGATTTTGCCCTCTTTTGCAGCCGCTTGTCCGCCATACATGTCGGTTGAGCCGATAAGCTCGCCGTAACCGATTGCGCCGCCAATGAACGGACAGTCAGGATTCTGTGCCAGCTCTTCGAAACGGGCATCAAACATCATATTGTACAGTTCGTGCATCATGTGGGTTCTGTAGTCGCCAACGGTTTTCATCACGAAGTGGGGGTGTTTGCGGACCATCATGATCTGGCTTCCTGTCGCCTCCTTGTCGGTGCAGACTGCCACGAGCGGGTCCTTGTTGGGCTGTATTGTGTTAGGCTCTTTCTGACGTGGATTCTTCGGCATTTTCATCTTGCTGAATTTCTTGATAATCATCTGCTCTATCTCATCAACATTGATGTCGCCGACAACGATAACAGCTTCAAGATCCGGTCTGTACCAATCGTGATAGAAGTCTTTAATTGTCTGATATTTAAATCCTTGGATTATTTCAAGAAGACCGATAGGCATACGTTCAGCGTAGCGTGAGCCTTGGAAAAGCACAGGCCACCACTCTTTGCGCATACGGTCGCTGGCTCCAAGTCCCATGCGGTACTCCTCGGTGATGACACCGCGCTCAGCGTCAATCTCCTTGCTGTCGTAAAGCAGGCCGCAAGCCCAGCCGTTCAAAATGTTAAGCCCCATTTCGATGTTTTTCTTGTTGTCGGTCGGAACAGAGAACATGTAAACAGTCTCATCGAAGGAGGTGTATGCGTTGAGGTGTGCGCCGAAGACAACACCCATTTTTTGCAGTTCCTCAATCATCTTGTTGTGCGGATAGCCCTTTATTCCGTTGAAAGCCATGTGCTCTGTGAAGTGTGCGAGACCTCTCTGGTCTTCGTTCTCCTGATTTGAGCCGGCGTTAACTGCAAGGCGGAATGCTACACGTCCTTCAGGTTTTTTGTTGCTGCGGATGTAATAGGTCAGTCCGTTGTCCAATTTGCCGATTTTAACATTCGGGTCGTTGTTGATTGTGGATTTCAGGTCTTGCGAGAATCCGCACAAGCAGATAGTGCAAAGTGCCAAAACCAGTAAAAATAATTTTTTCATGTTTTTTGTTTTTTATGTTAATGATTAAATTGCTATATATTAATATGTTATCATCTAACTCATTATTTTGCAAATATATACATTTTTTTTACTTCATCGCCGCCTGTATAACTTTGTCGGTGGTGTTGATGACGGGATAGAATGCTTCGTCTTGGTATAAGTTTCTGCCTATAAACGCTTTAAGCCACACTTTCAACTCTTTTTTAGAATCCGCTGGAAGAACTTTTGTATATTTCTTCTCATTTGTTTTATTGTAATAATCCATAAAAGAGTTGAAAAGCTGTTCGTCAACGGTCATTTTTTTCACAAAAGATGCGGCATTTGGAAAATTCTTTTTCAGTTTTTCAGAATTCGCTGTCGCATAGTCGAAGGCGAAATTATACATTTTTCCAGAGTTGAGGATGAGATAAAAATCGTTCAGAGTTGAATCCCTGTCAAGCGGGACGAAAATGTCGGGCATGATTCCGCCGCCGCCGTAAACGGTTCTGCCCTCTTTGGTTTTGTATTTCAGGTTTTCGTCAAACTTAATGCTGTCCTGATGTTCCATCTCGCCGTTCAGATAGCGGTTGAAAAGCTCTTCGTTGTAGGCCTCCGCGCCATTTACATACGTTTTTTGGATACATCTGCCGCTGGGGGTGTGGTAGCGCGCCACGGTAAGCCGCACCGATGAGTTGTCATTAAAGTCTATCTGTCTTTGTACCAATCCTTTGCCAAAAGAACGGCGCCCGATGATTTTACCTCTGTCGTTGTCTTGGACACAGCCCGCCACAATCTCGCTTGCCGATGCGCTGAAGTCGTCAATTAGGACCACTAATTCGCCCTGCTCAAAGTGGCCGTAGCGGGAGGCGTAATATTTCTCAGTTTTCACGTTCCGACCTTCAGTATAGACTATCAGTTCATTTTTCTTCAGCAGCTCGTCGCACACGCGGATGCATGTTTCGAGATAGCCACCGGAGTTGCCCCGCAGGTCAAGAATCAGTTTCTTCATGCCTTTGGCGTTAAGCCGCTTCAGCGCCGCCTCGAACTCGTCGCCGGTGGTCTTTCCGAACTGGTTAATCTTCACATAGCCGGTTTTGCTGTCAAGCATGTAATCAACATCAACTGTGTAAGTCGGAATTTCGGCGCGGGTGACGGTGTAGGAGTACATCTCTTTGAAGCCCTAACGCAGTCGTTCACCATGACGATACGGTCGCCTGCACGGATGCCGACTTTCTCCGAAGGACCGCCGCTGATGGTGGCGATGACCATCACCGTGTCATTCATTATGGAATACTGTATTCCTACTCCCTCAAACTCGCCATCAAGCGACTCCATCATCATCTTGTTCTCCTGTGCATTCACATAAACCGAATGGGGGTCAAGGTACTGGAGCATTGCGTTGATAGCCTCTTCTGTCAGTTGTTCCCTGTTAATTGTGTCAACGTAAGTGGCGTCCAAATAGTTCAGCACAGACTCGAATTTGTTTTTAGAGTCACCGCGGAAAGTTAGAAAATGAGATGAAAAAAGGTAAAAAGTTACAATTATCCCTGTTAAAAACGCAAGAAAAATGTATGTGAAGATTTTTATTTTTTGCATGTCGTTTTTTCTTTCGAAAATGAATTTTAATATAGTTTATTGTAGAAAAACAATCTATTTGTCATATTGTTTTGCGAGTTCGCGCACGTTGTTCAGGTTGTCTCTGATTTTTGCGGCCAAGATGAAGTCGAGATCCTTCACCGCCGCCTCAAGCTCTTTAGTGAGTTTTTTCTCGCGGAGGCGCAGTTCCTCCTTGTTTAGCATTTTCGGAATGTCGCTTTCGGCGGCGACTGGCTCCGTGGCGGCGTTAAAGTCGTATTCTATTTTCTTCCTTCGTTCAGACTTCCCGAAGATGCCGCCGTCATCGTTTTTGACGATGCCTTTTGGGGTTATATTGTGCTCTTTGTTGAATTTGAGCTGTTTTGCGCGGCGTCGCGCGGTCTCGTCTATGGTTGCCTGCATCGATTTTGTTATCTTGTTGGCGTAGAAAATCACCTTGCCGTTGATATGCCGCGCGGCGCGCCCCGCCGTCTGTGTCAGCGACCGCTCGTTGCGGAGGAAACCCTCCTTGTCGGCGTCCATGATTGCCACAAGCGACACCTCCGGCAAATCAAGTCCCTCGCGCAGCAGGTTCACGCCCACAAGCACGTCAACGGCGCCGGCACGCAAATCCTGCAATATCTCAACCCTGTCAAGTGTCTCCACATCAGAGTGTATGTAGTGTGTCCTGATTCCCAAGTTTATCAGATAGGTTGTCATCTCCTCTGCCATTCGTTTGGTGAGCGTCGTAACAAGAACACGCTCGTGCTTGCTCACAGTGAGCTCAATCTCTTCAAGGAGGTCGTCAACCTGATTTTCGGCTGGGCGCACCTCAATGATGGGGTCGAGCAGGCCAGTCGGGCGCACCACCTGTTCCACAATCACGCCAGCCGATTTCTGCAACTCAAATTCCGCCGGTGTCGCGCTCACAAAAATTGTCTGTCCTATCAGCGCCTCAAACTCGTTCATTCGCAGCGGACGGTTGTCAAGTGCGGCGGGCAGGCGGAAGCCGTAATCCACAAGGTTCTGCTTGCGTGAGCGGTCGCCGCCGTACATCGCTCCGATTTGCGGCACCGTGACGTGGCTTTCGTCTATCACAAGCACAAAATCCTCAGGGAAGAAGTCGAGTATGCAGAACGGCCTTTCGCCTGGCTTGCGATGGTCGAAATAGCGAGAGTAGTTTTCAATGCCAGAGCAGTAGCCAAGCTCTTTCATCATCTCCACATCGTAAGTCACACGGTCTTCCAAACGCTTGGCTTCCAGATGTTTGTCTATTGATTTGAAATATTTTACCTGTTCGCCGAGGTCAAGCAGAATATTCTCAACGGCGTTGTTCATTGAGTCTTGCGAAGTGACAAAAATACTTGCGGGGTAAATGGTCAGCTGTTCCCGTGTGTTTATTCTTCCTCCCGAAATGGGCTCTATCTCAAAAATATCTTCTATCTCATTGTCCCAGAATACAATACGAAAAGCGTTGTCGTTGTATGGCGGGAAAATGTCAACAGTGTCGCCCTTGACTCTGAACTGCGCTGGCGCAAGCTGGAGTTCCGTTCGCGAGTAGAGCGCGCTGACCAATGCGTGCAGCAGCTGGTTTCTGTCGATAACCATTCCTTTTTGTATTGGAATGACATTTTTTGCGAAGTCTTCAGGGTTCCCAATACCATAAATACATGATACTGAGGCGACTACGATTATGTCTCTTCGTCCTGACAGCAGCGATGAGGTTGTGTGGAGCCGCAGCCGTTCAATTTCGTCATTGATAGCCAAATCCTTTTCAATGTAAGTGTTTGTAGATGGAATATAGGCTTCTGGCTGATAATAATCATAATAAGAGACAAAATACTCGACAGCGTTTTCTGGGAAAAATTGTTTGAACTCGTTGTAGAGCTGTGCCGCGAGAGTTTTGTTATGGCTTAAAACCAACGCCGGCCTGTTGACCTCATTCAGCACATTGGCGATAGTGAAAGTCTTGCCGGAACCGGTTACTCCAAGCAGCGTCTGCGCTTGGTCGCCGCGGTTCAGTCCCGCTACAAGCTGTTTTATTGCTTCCGGCTGGTCGCCGCCGGGCAAATACGGTGAGGTGAGTTTGAAATCCACGTCTATTTACACTGTTCGCAAAGAATCTTCTTCACCTTCTCATTCTCAAGAATCACGATGGACATCTTTTCTGTGGTGCGGCAGAGTCTCGCCCTGTCACGTTCTGCGGCGAGTTTCACCATTTTCGCGTAACTGTCGCTCAAATAAACGTCCTCTTTATAACCTCCAATGCTGACGTATGAGAAAATGAAATCGTCAGAAAGGTCATTTTCGTCCAAGAAGGGATTCATGAGGGAGAGCGCGTATGCGTAGTCGCCGTTGCCGACAAAGATGGCCGCGAGTTTGTAAGCGTTCTTCCAAGTCGTGAGTTTCGGGTTGCGCACCGATTTGATTTTTTCGTATGTCTGGTTCTGCAAAGTCGTTACCTCCATTGAAGCCGGTTGTGTTTTCAGGAACTCAAGGACTTTAATCTGAAATTCGAGGTTAAGGTTGTTGAGTTCTTCGCGCGGCAGCTTCGGATTGGCGTAAAGCCTGTCAATAGCGCCCTGTTTCACACTCACATCGTTAATCGAATTCAAAGTCATGAACTTGACATTGCAATTAGTCTGGTTGAAAGCCACATACGGGTTCTGAGGATTCATCTTCGCGATTTTATCCATCGTCTCAGACATATCTTTCGTTATATTTTTCTCAATAAGACATTGCATATAAAGCTGGTTGTTCAAAAGAACTTGGAAATCGGTCTTCTCAGGGATTTTAACATTTTTTACAACCTTAGAAGAATAAACTCCGTCTTCAACTTTCTGCATCATATATTTTTGAATCGCCATTGCCATAGGAATATTCGGTTTTTTCTTGCCGACCATGTTGTTGAATTTGTAAATGACAAGGTCTTCCTCGTGTTTTTCATCAACAGGATAAGTAACATGGAGGATTATGTGCGCGAAACGGTGCTTTTTCAGGTAGTCATTTTCAAGTTCTTTCGCGATTTTGCCTTTATTTGCAATCAGCTGTTGGTAAGCGTCTTCCTCCGTTCCGAGCGTGAGGTCGTAATAAGCTTCGCTGTAAACAACATCTTTCTTGAACTCTTCCCAACTGTTGTCATATTTAATGATATAGGCGATGTTTTTTTCAGGATATTGGCCTCTGAAAGCTTTTTCGATGCTTTCGGCGCGAGACCTCTGCTGCTGGAACTGCTTTGCATCTTTGGAGTAGTTCAATGAGTTGTGGGCGATGATTTCAACCTTGTTGATTTCATAATATGGTTTCTTCACATCTTTGAGATACGGAGCGATGTCGGCGTAAGTGTAAGTGGTTTTGTTCGGTTCGAAAGGTATCTTCAGCTCTATCTTTCCGTCTTCGGCGGCGGGGACAAAATCACCGGTGGTGGCAATAGTCGTCACATCTTTCATGAAGTTTATCTTTTCAGAATATGCTGAGTTTTTAGCCTCAATATTTTTCTTGATGATAGTCCTGCATACATTTGTCCCTTTGATAATCAAGATGTTAATGTCGAAAGGAGATTCAACTTCCTGAGGAACGTCCTCAATATGAACGCGGAGTTTTGTCGATTTTTTGTCTGTGATTTCGTTGTTGTCAATCAGGTCGAGGTAGGTGAAAGATTGTGCCATGAAACCGCGGTTCACGAGCGAGTTGTCGGTGATGTTGCCGCCGTCGCATTTGAACTGGCTGTGCTGCACGAAATCAAGGGCGATGGCGTCACCTTCTTTGCCTATCAGTTTGCGCAGAGCTTTGTAGTCATCGCATACGAAATAGACCGCATCGCCTTCCACTTTCACATAGTCCGAAAGCACTTCAAGTTCCTTGTCCTCATTGCATTTAGCGCAGATTTTCTCATCAAAGCCTGACAATCCGTTCTGGCGTTTTGTATATGGAACATTTTTCGCATTTGTGGGTCTTCCGGCGTTTTTCACGCGGTCGTTGCCAAGCACAATGGTAACGTAGATATTTTTCATATCCTTGTCAATGCCCCAGCCGAAGCCGAAGTAAGTGTATTTCTGGTTGAGCAGGGTTTTAGCCTGTTTCGGGTTTTTCAGAATCGGTTTGAGAAGTTCGAGACACACATCATAGTATGAATATTCCTCAATACCTTGGAAAGTCTTGGCTTTCGACAGAAGTTCCTCACCGCATGGACTGTAGCCACGGGTCTTGAAACGGGCGTTCAGATTCTGGTACGGATAGATGTTGTCAGATGTTTTAATCATTTTTTTCGCCTGATATTCGCCCTGAACAATAGCCATACTGTCGAGCTCACTGTCTTTTACCAAAGGCATGGCAAAGTTCAGTTCCTGTCGTGCAAGGTTCACCATATCGAGCATGCAGTTGTACAATATTTTCGGTTTGCAGGTGATAGGATTATAATTTTTTGAATAGTCCTTGTGTTTTTTCAGCTGCTCCGCCGTGAAGCCCGTATTTGGGTTATCAGTTTGTGCAAAAGATATACTATTGATTATCAATAATATAGAAAACAGAAAAAGAATAACTTTTTTCAGCATATCATGAAATTTTTAATTGACAAAAATTTTAGCAATAATACGAAAAAAAACAACACAATTAAGACAAATAAAGGTAAAATAATTTCAATAAAAGAGATTAAGCGGGGAAATAATGTGAAAATTGAAAATAAAAAAAATTATAACAAACAGAGGATTAATAAAAAATGTATCTTTGCAAGTTTTGAACAAAGCAATGAAAATGAAAATTATTATTGGGTCGGATCATGCCGGATATGAGATGAAAGAGTATCTGAAAACGCGTTTTGCCACTGAATATGACTGGCATGACGTAGGTGCTTACAGTGCGGAAAGCGTTGATTATCCTGACTTTGCGCATCCTGTTGCGGCGGCGGTCGCTGAAGGGAAGTTCGCGAAAGGGGTGCTGATATGTGGCACTGGCAACGGCGTTGCGATGACTGCCAACAAGCATAACGGGGTGCGCGCTGCCTTGTGCTGGAACGCTGAAATAGCGAAACTCGCGCGCCAGCATAACGACGCGAATATCATTGTGCTGCCCGCCCGCTTCATCTCAAACGAACTCGCGGCTGAAATCATCGAGGCTTTTTTCAAAACAGAGTTTGAAGGCGGACGTCACGCTCGCAGAATCGGAAAAATTAATCTATAGCACGGCATGGGCAGTTATATCGAAAATCGGGAGACAAGAGACAGCGCATACGCCGTCAGACAGAATTACTTCAAGGACATTGAGAAGTATCTGCTGGGGTTTGAGCAGAAGGCTGTTGAGAACCGCCTTGATGTGCTGTGGGTAAACGATGAGGAGCAACTCGTCTCCACGATTGAGTCGCAATTCAAGTCTAAATACAACAAAGTATGCTTCGACCTCCAGGAAATTCCCGCTGCGCTTGCTTCGCACCACGCTGTGAAACGTATTACGCCGCAGGCGTTCGAGGCGCAGGAGATTATCCCCGACATTGTCATCACCAATGCGGATTTCGCTGTGGCTGAAACTGGTGAGATTGTGCTGCTTGACAAAAAGACACAGAACTGCTTCAATTTGGTGCAGAACCTCATTATCATATTGGATATTAGTAAGATAGTGGCACGGCGCACTGACCTTGACCTCATTCTTTACATTTTGGCTGACAGCAAACATGGTGCGGCAATACATGAGGATGTGAAGTTCATCAGGCAGCCGTTTGCGCATGTTGAGGCGGCTGAGTTCTTCTCATCGTCAGAGAGCAATTACTCACGGCAGGATGTGAAAATCACTGTCCTGTTGTACGATAACGGCGTTTCGAGCATACTGCGCAACGAGAATTTGCGCGAGGCACTCTATTGTATCGACTGCGGACTGTGCGCGAAAAACTGTCCCGTCTTTGCCGTCACAGGCAAGTACACACCAATTGATCTTGTCAAGGCCGGCATTTCCGAGCAGGATTCGGATACTATTTTCCGCAACACCACACTCTGCGGCAACTGCAATTCGGTCTGCCCAATCGCAATTCCTTTTAACGAACTGCTAACCAAGGAGATGACCGTTTCAAAAGAGGGCGCGACAAACAAATTCCTCAGCAAATATTTATTGAAACGCAACAAAATGAATGCGCTCAACAATCGTTTGAGACGCTTTGTCATCCTCAAAAGAATATTCAACAAAAACAAAAAACTGTTCAACTACTTCTTTTCAATAAAAGAGGACTTTTTCAACATACAACAAAAAGAACAGTAGATGACTCATCGAAGCAATAGACATTTTGAGATTTTTTATCTGCTTCTTGCATTCGGTGTGCTCACAATACCGTTTTCCATTTTCTTCCAACTTCCGATAATAATTCTTTTGGTGATTAATTTTATCGCTGAATGGAATTGGAAAGAAAAATATAATAATCTGACAAACAATGGATTAAAGACGGGATTTTTAATATTTTCGATTTTTACGGCAGTTTATCTTCTCGGGGTCACATACTCTTCAAATTTGAGATATGCTTTCAGTGATCTTGAATGTAAACTTTTCCTTTTTCTTATGCCTTTTGTCATTTTTACCCAAAAAAAGGAGAATTTTACAAAAGATAGGGTCGAAAAGCTGTTTTTTCTTTTTATTCTGTCAGTTATCTTGCTTATAATCACAAATTTCACTATTTCAACGTGCAATTTTGTAAAACGCCACGACATACATCAGTTTTTATACTCGCGGCTGTCGCATTTCACGCATCCGTCATACAGCGCGCTTTATGCCACGACCGCCTTCCTGCTCATTCTGCATTTTCTTTTCATAAATCCTGTGAAAGAAAAAAAGTGGAAAATCCTGTTGTGGTTGGGGCTGCCGCTTACAGTAATCTATATTTTTGCGCTTCAGTCGAAAGCCGGTTTGTTGGTTTTTCTGCTGACTGCCCTTGCTGATGTCTTGTATATCATCAACAGAAAACAACGGAGAATAGCTGTAACTCTTTGTTTTTTAATATCCTGTATGGCTATAATTTTTGTTATGGCTAAATTTACGCCAGTGTTGGAGCGGATGGGGCAGGCGGTGCGGGTTGCCACAGAAGGCGGAGTGAACGAGGCATCGCAAGAAAGCACGGGAATACGTGTAATTGCTTGGCGGGAGGCCTGTGCGGTGGGGTTTCGGCAGCCGGTGTTCGGTGTTGGCACGGGCGATGTGAAAGATACGCTGGTGGCGCAATATGAAAAAGATGGACTGACCTACATGGCTCAAAAGGGAATCAACGCACACAACCAATATCTGCAAACGTTTGTTGCCTTAGGGTTTATAGGTTTTTTATCGCTTATAGCTGCACTCATCTTCCCAATGGCAAACAGCATCAGCCAGCGCAACTTCACAGCCGCGATATGGTGGTTTGCAATAATTTGTAACTTGTTGGTGGAGTGTATGTTCGAAATTAGGGCTGGCAGCGACTTCATCGCAACTTTCGGCTGTCTGCTCTGCTATTACGTCAATGTGTTTGATAGACAAGAACGCGCCCCCGTTCAAATTCAACAGTGAACTCATCGCCAAGTGACTCGTTAAGACTCCCTTCCCAGAAATAATTAAATTCCTGATTTTTAACAGGATAGCGCAAGTTATGATATGTAACTGGAACTTTGTCGAAAGTGAAAACTGAAACCTGTTGCCCGGAGAAAGAGCGGAAAGTTGTGGTTTTGAATATTGGTGTGAATGTGCCGTAATCTGTTATCATGGTGATATTTACACTTTCACCATACATCATCATAATACTGATGTTCGCCAAAGCATGGTCTTCGCGCCGCCCCATCGCCCCGACTATTGTTATATTATTGATACCCAATTCTTTGCAAAAACGTATGGATTTTTGTAAATCGCAGATTTCTGTGCTTTTGTTGACATGAATGATTGAAGCGTATTTTTGCCTGTGCGCCTCATCAATGGAATCCATATCGCCGACAAGTGCATCCGGTTCAAAGCCAAGCGCTTCGAGTTTTGACACAGCGCCATCGCAGCAGACTATAAACGGGGCGTTTTTGAGTGCGTTGATAACTCGCTCGTGCGTAGGCGTATCGCCATTTG
The DNA here is from genome assembly GCA_902774205.1 of uncultured Bacteroidota bacterium. Classification (GTDB taxonomy): domain Bacteria; phylum Bacteroidota; class Bacteroidia; order Bacteroidales; family WCHB1-69; genus RUG11942. The sequence continues at coordinate 15,591 of CACYHL010000039.1, forward strand.
CCATAATAAGAGCTGAATCAATATTATCCATGATCGTTAAAGTGGAATAATTTGTGTATTCTAACCTTAGTTTTTACATATTAGACAAGTTATCGTTTTTCTTGCTTCTACATATTTCATTAAAAAGTTTTGCAAAAATAATCATTTTTCAAACTCATATCATTCGGGATAGCTTATTCCTTAATAATGAGTTTTTGTCGATTCGGTTGACATCACTAAAAACAGGAGGTGGATTATTCTGGCACATAGATAATTTCCCCATTTTCCAGCTCATAGGCGGTACCTACGCGACGTCCCAATTTGCCGTCTGATGTGGTTTGGTCATCAGATGGGGTGTAGCGGTTGATTTTTTCTCCTTCTTTGGTAATGATTTCCATATCGGCTTTCCCTGGATTTTTAACGATAGTGAAATCTTCTTGGCTGAACATTTCAGTCATGTTATAACGGGATACCAATGCAACCATCAGGGCTACGGCGAATACCATAGCCACATCAAACAGGTTGCTGACCACGCTCATGGGGTCATCGTCAGTGGGGGAGTGTAACAAGTGGCGTTTCATGGCTATTCGTGTTGTGATTTTATCAGATTGGCAATGTATTCAAGATTATTCAATTCGCTGATGTACCAGCGTTGTTTGGCTTGTTGTGTGGCGAATCCGACTGCACTGCTGAATAAGCCGACGACAGTGGTGGCGAAGGCGACCTGCATGTTGTATGCCATGGAGGCGATGTCGCCAGTGGAAAGTCCTACCAGTGCCGGTCCCATAGGAATCAGTGTGCCCATCAGTCCGAGCATGGGTCCCATTTTGGTGAGCGTCTTTGAAATGGCGAGGTCTTTGTCGGCGGCATTTTCGTAATCGGCTATGATTTTGTCCATTTGGGGATGCCCGCTTGCCGCCAGCAACTGTTTGAGGTATTGCACGAAGAGAGAACGGCTTTTGGCGGGCAGTTTGTCAGCCAATTCGTTCACATTGTCCGTACTCAGCATGTCAATGTCGGGTTGTACTTGTTTTATAATCCTCTGTCGGTCAAGGTATTGCCCGAAAAAACTTCCAGCCAGCATCAGGGCACGACAGAAAAAGTAGATTAACAACACAATGACGGGAACAAACAGTCCTGTAGAAATCCAGAAAAGAATGTCTGAAATGTAATGCATAATGAAAAAAATTAATATGATTTTTTATTTTTAAAGTGAAAACGTATGCGGTGCCAAAAGAATCCGACAATGCTTCCGAACAATATGAGTGCCGATACGGCCAGCAGACTTTCCCATTTGAAGTTGTCAACGGCAATCATGCTGGTGCGGCTGTTGACGGTGGCGACAATGCCCATGAGCGCAATCAATAGGTTGATTAGAAAGAGAAGTTCGAGACGTGTATGGGGGGCTGGCATGAGGCGTTGAGACAAGAAAGAGAGCAAGGGTAGCAGCAAAAGTACAGAGGCAGCCAAACTCCACGATATGGCAGGGAAGGGGGCTCCTGGCAGCACGAAAACCAATGACACTAATGATGTGAAGAGTACCACAAAATAAAGGAGTCCTGGAAAATATTTTAGGATATGATATAGGATTCGTTTTATTTTTTTTTCTGCTTGTCCATCCTGATATGACAGAGACATGAGGCAGAATGACATTTGCAAACCTACTTCAATGGTGATGATTACGGCAATGTCGGCCATGAGTGAGGGATCTGCTAACCAGTCGGCAATTTGGGTTTTGCTTTGCTCTGCCGCCAAAGGCCATGCAAAGCCTATGAGTAGTGCGGATATTATTGAGATGAGCAGGACACTACGGATTTTGCCGAACGACATTTTCAGTATGGTGCTCCATACGGATAGTATCATCAAACTGATTATAACGGTTTGCATAGTTTATTCTTTTTCTTTTTTGCGACGACGGATTACCATGATGATCATTACAACCAATACGGACAATACCAATACTGCCACTGCCACATTGCTGATGATATGTTTTGTTTTTTCAGCCTGAGAGAGTTCTTCTTTCTTCATCACCACATTTTGTTGGTCTGTGGCTGCACTTTGCGATAGGCGGGCTTTTTGAATTTGTTGCTGGTATTGAGAGGCGGTTTGTGGGTCAACTTTTGAGGCGATATACTGTCTCAATTTTGCGTTATCGCACACCGCTCCCGAACAAGCGGCATCGTATTTGTTGACGAGACGGGTGTGCAGTTCTGCAATGTCAGAAAGTTGTTGTTCTGTAGCAGGCCATAACCCTTTACGGGCGGTTTCCATCATAACGGCAGTCATCTCTTGTAAGGCGGCAGGATTTTGTGTCTCAAAGAAATTGTGTACCTGCAAGTGGTGTTTGTCTTTGACATACACTTCGTAAATCTCATCCCACATTTCATGGTCAATGGCTTGCGGTTTCATCACGTTCCAGCCGTATGTGTTTTGTATCAGTTCAGCGAAAGTGCCGGCTGACGAAGCCCCACCTTTCATCATTTCTTCAATGTAGTGAGGATTGAGTAAGGTGGTACGGCTTTCCACACCGATAGCTTCTTTCACCTCCTGCATACGCATGTGGCTATGATTGCGGTAGTCGCTCAAGTAGGCGTCAGGTTCCTTTCCAGTCACGTTGCGGACGGCAAGATTCAGGCCACCCATAAATTCGTACACGTGGTCAAGGCTGAGTGCTCCCCATGTGTTGCTTTGGCGAGGCTGTATTACAGCGTCGGTGCCGGTGAGGGCGGCTTCAAAGGCATATTGCTGCAGATTCTCCCATTGCGTTTCATCTCCATAAAATGCACCCATGTTGTTCAGATAGACATCGGCAATCTCTTGTTCGTTTTCCCATCGGTCGCCCGCCTGCACCATGCTTTGAATGCCAGTGCCGTATCCACCGTTTACGCCGCCAAAGACACGATGTCTTGACACTTCGCGGGCGGCTTTGGGCGAGAGACCTTTGTCCACCAAGAGACGTTCGGCCTCAATAATGTCAGAGGACACTTGGTTTTCGTATTCGTCATCTTTGGCTTCGGCGGCCATGTTCACCGCCCGGTTAATAAGGAAGAGCCTTGAGGCAGCTATGTCTCTCAACTGTCCGCTGGTTTGCACTACCACATCAATACGGGGACGTCCTAACTCTTTGGAAGGAATCAGCCGCAGGTCGGTCACCCGACCAAAAACATCGCGAACCGGCTCCACCCCCAACATGTAAAGCACTTGGGCAATGGTCGCTCCTTCAGTCTCAATGAACTCACCACTCCAAAGTGTATAACTTACTTTCCGTGGAATACTGTCGTTGTGATGTTTCCTATACATGGCTATCGTATTCTCTGCTAACATTTTCCCTTTTTCCCAAGCCGATTCTGAAGGTGTGTTTTCAGCATTGATACCATAAAGATTACGGCCAGTAGGAAGCGTGTTTGGATTGACAATGGGGTCTCCGCCTGGCGACGGGGACACAAATCCCCCGTTCAGTGCGTTTAGCAGAGAAACCATTTCATGTTCGGGGCTCTCTGCCAACAAGGTTTTGTATCTGTATACGTTGAGAATAGCACGTTCCACTTCGCTTACTGCCATTGCCCAATCAATTTCAGCTTGTGTATAGACTGGCTCAGGATTGGAAACATCTGGCGTTGAATGTATTGGTGTATTTTGTTTCTTTTCCATTGCTTTCTTCATCTTTTCCAATGCTGCTTTGTCGGCTCCCATCATCTTGGCCATTTTCAGGGCTTTTTCGGGAGGCATGGTTGAACCGATTTTTCACATTATCATTTTCATTTTGGAATTGGAAGAGGATTCTTGGTGAGGGTGCGGTGCGCTGGCATTCTTGGTGAGGGTGCGGTGCGCTGGCACCGGCACTGCCAGGCATCTCTTGTGCCATAGTCTGCATCATCAGCATCATGTTCATCGGGGTTTGCAGGGTGGCAATTTCGCGGGCTTTATCCAAATCTTCGGTGCTAATACCAGCGGTTTTGCATACCAATTTGTCGGTGGCTAATGAAGGATTAGCTAATAGAATGGACACCAACTGTCGGGCAGGAATCAGATATTGTGTTCTGAAAAGAGTCTTGTGCTTTTCCGCATCTGCGGTCGCATGGTGCCGAAGTTTGTCCAATGCTAGCAGACTATAAGCTACTGGTTCGGTTGTCATGGCATATACGCTGCTTTCAATATCTTGATTTTCATAAGGTTGTCCTAAAATGTATGGCCGCCCCGTCATCTTTTCTGTGGCTAATTCTTCGGCAAAATTTTCAATGCGGACAATTTCTTCTTCGCTATAGGGGTTGCTTAGAACACTGTCCAATTCCAGCGAACGGTGGATCCCCAATTGCACTGTTAGGCGTTTGACTTTCAGTGAGGCGTTTTTTATTTTTTCTGTATTAGATTGATTTTCAGAAAAATGATGATATGACTTTATGGCTTCTGTAAGTTCGTGATAACTATTGCGAACATTGCTTTCCTTGAATGGTGGGGTTAGATGTGAAATGATAGTAGCGTACGAGCGGCGTTTGGCGATGAGGCTTTCGCCCACATTGCCGATAGTGTAAAGGTAGAAATGGGGAATTGTGCCTATTAGGCGGTCAGACCAGTCGTTGGCACATAGTGCGGCTTGTTTGCGAGGGGTGTACTCCAGGCTGCCGTGGGTGCCGAAATGGATGATGGCATCTGCTTTGAAGGCATAGCGTGCCCACAGGTATGCGGCAATATATGTATGCGGTGGGGCGATGTCGGTGCCGTGCACAATCTTGAAATCGTTGTCGCCAAGACCAGCCATCGGCTGCGGCATCAGCACCACATTCCCGAATTGGAGGCGTGCCACTGCCAACTTGCCGTCAGAAGTGTTCATGTAGTGCCCCGGAAATTCTCCGAAATGCTGTTTCACCTCTTCATAGCTACCCGGACGCAAAGCTTTAGAAGTCCAATTTTCATATTGTTGACGGGTAATCAGTTCAGGATTTCCGTTTTTCAGGAATTTGTCGAATGCGCCTTCGGCGTAAGTGCCTAACACTGCCCCTTGTTGCTGTATCATGCTGGCGAGTTCTTCGGAAGATGCGGGCAGTCCTGTCACTTGGTAGCCGGCATCCCGCAAACGGAGCAACACGGCGTATAGTGATGGTACCACTTCCAAGCCAGAGGCAGTCAAGGCGTTTTTCCCGGGGCCTTTGTAGTAGAAAATGACAATTCGTTTGTTGCTATTGGCTGTGGTCTTCAAGGCTATGTAACGATTGACCGTTCCCACGAAGTCGGTCAGGCGTTCTGGCACGGCATATATCTCTTGCAAGCCTTCTTTGTTGGTGCGGTGGGTGAATAAGGCGTAAGGCCGGATAGCCCCGTCAATTTCAGGGGTGACGATGCTTTGCGAGAGAAAGCCTCCGCTCATGCCCATTTTGTCTTCTTCCCATTTGTCGGTCAGCTGTGGAACATACACAGTGGTAAATAGGGGAATGTTCTGGCGTGTGAGATAGGCCACCACACCGTCTCCCATGCGTCCGTGTGCCATATTAATCCATGCCGATGGTTGTACTGAATCGGCTTGCCCACTTGTGATAAACGCATTGGGATTGCGGATAGGATAGACTTGATTGCCCGATTTTTCCAATGCTGAAATCAAGTCTGTTGGTTCACCCATCAGTCCTGAAAGCACTATGTGGGATGCACCTTTTTTATATAAATTGTTTTTTTTCAAAAAGGCTTCATATTCGTTTACCGTATTGAATCCCAACTCCTCGTCGGGGTGTTTCGGGTCGGAGTGATAGAACATGTCGTGTGAGGCGGGCACTACAGGTTCAGGTTCTTGCACAAAACAGATTTTCTTGTCCACATGCCGGCGGATGTAATGCAGCATGCTACGATAGTTGCGGCGGGAGCCGTTGCTCAAGTAATTTGCCAGCGTGTCGGCAGTCAGCGAATCAATGGAGACGATGTAATTGTCGGGGTTGGTGACAGCAGTTGTCAGCACGGCCGTGTGCATGGCGGCTTCTTCAATCTGCTGCCGCTGCTCATCGGTGATGCGCAGGCCCATGGCATTAATCATAACCATGTCGTATTTTCGCAATTTTTTCAGTTCGTCAAGCCATGCGTGTCGGAGCCATTTGGGTATGCCAGACTATTACGAGTGCCAACAATAGGATAAAGGATATGGTAGCTGAGATTATGATTTTTTTTGTTTTGGCAGGAAGTGGGAGCTTTTGCTTGGCTTTCATGATTTTTTATTTTTTTATTTTTTTTGAAAAAAACTGGTCAACATCTATGGAGACGCTTACCGTAAACGTTATGCCAGTGGTGGCGGGCGAATTGCTGTAGTAATAGTCAGGAACGTAATTGAAGATGTTATCTAACACAAAGTTCACATGCAGGCCTTGCATGATTTTTTGGTTGAAACCGAATTTCCAGATAGTGTAGGGGGGATAGGTTACACGGTGGGTCTCTTCCAAAGAGGTCATTGAAACATATTCATCGCAGGTGACTCCTGAGAGCACGCGTCCGCTCAACAGGAATGAAAAACCGTATTTTCGCCATTCTTTTTTGTAGTTCAGCTGCAAGGTGGCCGAATGCGGGCGGGTAGCGGAAATTTCTGGCTCGCCTTTGGGAATCAGTTCTTTGGTGAAAACATAGGATAGGCGGGCAGACAAACCGAATTTCCAGTTGGCGGATGCGCTGAAGTCAATCCCTGTTACATGCAAGGGCGACATGTTGGTATATACCATTCCTTTCATTTCGTTGTTCCACGCTGTGGTGATACGGTTGCGTACCCTGTTGTAAAAACCCATCAGCGTGACATTGTAATTACCATGCGAATATTCTCCTGCTATGCTGAAATTGTGACTCGTTTCTGGTTTCAGTTCCGAATTGCCGTAAATCATGAAAATGCTTGCCATGTCAAATTGCATATAACGTTCTTTGAGGGTTGGGGAACGGAACCCATTGGCGTAGGAAGCCCTGAGCGAGAACCTTTTGAATTTGTACATCAGGTTTACTTTGGGCGACAGGTGGTGCAAATTGCCTTCAGAGAAATAGTCGTAGCGTATGCCGGCAATTACATTCAACCGCCGTAATGGATTCCAGTCGAATTGTGCGAACACATCTGCCGAATGCTGGTAATAGGCTTTGTTATTGGCGAATTGGTAGCTCATCAGGTAGTCGCGCAGATAGTCACCGCCAATGGTGAGAATGTGTTTTTTGCGAAAAGTGTGATTGTAAATACTTCTTACAGAGTGTTGTACGTTGCTATAGTCGCGTACGTCAAGGCGGTCTGCCATTGAATAATCACTCTTGTCGTATTGGTCGAAAGTATAGGAAAGAGTGAGGTCATCAGTGCCAGTGATGTGGTATTCGCCTTTCAGACCGCCGCTAAAATCGCGGTAGCGCTCATGCGACAATTCCTGTGTGCTCCGTTCGCGAAAAAAATATCCGGCACGTGCCGTGATTTTGAAAATCTCTTTGTAATTCATCTGCATGACCTAAAAAACTATATCTATATTTAGAAACAATTCCAACACCCATATTGGGATGAGTATCAAATGTATTTGGTTCTAATAATAATAA
>CACYHL010000040.1 GCA_902774205.1 uncultured Bacteroidota bacterium
CTCGGGCTGCCAGTCACAAAGCACTGGCGCACAAGCGCGGGAATCCTGCCTTACAGCGACCTCGGCTATGTGATTGTTGACAACCACAAAGTGGAACATTTCGGCAACAACACATACACATACGAAGGTGACGGCGGGTTAATGCAACTTTACTGGGGCAACGCCTTCAAACTCTGCAAAGGGCTTTCGCTCGGTCTGAACATATCTTACATGTGGGGACGCATGTCTTACTTAAAAAGCGTTGAAATTTCCGGCAGCAACTTCTTCAACACCACAATAAACACCTCCACGCACGTTGACGGAATTTATCTCTCAGCCGGTTTGCAATATTTTGTTGACATAAAGGATAAACACAGGTTGGGAATAGGCCTTGTGTACGAAAACAGCGCATATATGTGGGCGCGGCAACAGCAACTGATAACAATTTTCGAGGGTTCACTCGAAAACATCACCGGTTTGGACACCATTTCGAACCAGCAGAACCGCAAAGGCGTGCTCCGTATGCCGCATGTCGTTGGCGGCGGGCTCTCTTACGACTACGACAACAAGCTGCTTGTCAGCGCTGACGTCACTTGGCGGAACTGGTCCCGATACAGTCTCATGGGCGAAAACGACTCACTGCAAGACGCCCTCACCTTCAGCGGCGGCGTTCAATACACACCCGACCCGATGTCATCAAAATACGGCAAGAGAATCAGTATTAGGGCAGGCACACGCTATTCCACCGGCTACTTCAGTTTCAACGGCAACCGTGTCAGAGAGTATGCCATAACTGTCGGCTTGGGCTTTCCATTCAAAGGCGCAAGCTCTACTTGTTCTCTCAACCTTCTATTCGAATACGGGAAATTGGGCTCTCTCCACAAAAACAAACTCTCCGAAGACTTCTACAAGTTCACAGTCAGCTTCACATTACAGGAAAAATGGTATCAGCGCACAAAATTAGAATAGCCAAAATATCTATCGCATAAAATAAAAATAATCAAATAACGTTAATATCTCAAAAATCATTTAAAGAACTTTTGAAGAATAGATAAAGTAATAAAAAATAACAACAATGAAAAAATCTTTTTTAATCGTCCTGTTTTCAGTCAGCACACTTTTGTTAATGGCACAAAAAAAGTGTACTCCCCCTATTTACGCAAGTGCAGAAGACTCAATTTCAGCAACTGAATGGATAACCACGTTCCGCATGTCGTTGGACGCGAGAAATTACGACGACGCTTACAACGCATGGCAAATACTTGTGACCAAGTACCCTTGCAGCTGGGACGGAATCTGGCAGAAAGCCCAGACCATGTTGGACAACCTTATCAAGGTTGAAAAAGATTCAGCGCGCAAAGAGGCTTTGATAGACACCACGTTATGGATGTATGAAGTTGGTCATCTTTATGCAAAGAGCTGGACAGAAGGAAAATGTTTGGGTAACAAGGCTTTCTACACAATGCGTTACAGAAGCAGAAACGCCGAAAAAGCGTTACAGTGGTTCGCTCAATCTGTTGAGATGGAAAAAGAGGCTACACAGCCACATATTTGGGACATCTATTTCAAAACGGCCGAAGCTATGCTGAAGCGCACAAAGGACACCACACTGCTCATTAACGCATACGAACAAGCGACAGATTACATCGGCAAAGCCATAACAAACTCATACAAGAAATATGAAAAGACTCTGCCAAACTTCGAGAATCTTAAAGAAGCATTAGATAAAGAGCAGATCGACATTGTTGAATATGACAAAAGACTTAAAAGACTCTCTAACGACACTGCCAATGAAATGAAGAGAATCAAGCAGTATCGCAACACTTTGAGCAACATCGAAGGCAAGTTTACTCCGTATGCGCCATGCCACGTTCTCGAAGCTGTTTACGGCAAAAAGTTAGAGAACAATCGCGACAATCTCACAGTCTTGAAGAAAATAATCCTGACAATGAGTAAAGGCAACTGCCTCACATCTCCTGTTTTCATCGAAGCGCTGAGTATCGTACACAAAGCTGAGCCTAATGCACAGACCGCGTTTCTCATGGGGAACCTGTCATTCAAAAACAATGATGTTGACAAAGCTATCGAATATTTTACAGAAGCAATACCGTTGTCTGAAACCAACAAAGACAAAATCGAGCCATACTATATGTTAGGGCTCTGCTATTTGGTGAAATCAGAATTCGGCAAGGCCCGCGAAGCCGCACAAAACGCTATCAAGATTGATCCGAATTGCGGCAAGGCGTATATCCTTATCGGCGACCTCTATGCACAGTCAGGTTCCCGCTGCACTGGCGGTGACAGAATCCCATACGAGTACAACTGGGCTGCGTACGACAAATACACACGCGCCGCGGCTGTTGACCCGTCAGTCGCCAATGACGCCAACGCAAAACGCGCGAAACTCACCTTCCCTTCTAAACAAGATATCTTCGTAAGAGGTTTGGAAGCTGGCGGAACATACCAAGTCGGCTGCTGGATTCAGGAGAGCGCTACAATCAGAGTGAAGTAACCGGAATCCTGTCATGAACAACCATAACAAAAGCATTTCATTAATCTTTTTAATGACAATGCTTTTTCTTTTTTCTTGCAAACAGGACCGATATTGAACTCATTTTCAGCGATGAAGGCATAAAGAGCTTCGTACTCACCGCGCCGATACTGAACACCTACACCCCTACTGACGAACACCCCGACATCAACTATATGGACTGTCCGGAAGGAATTAAGATAATATCTTACGATGAAAACGGCAACGAGCAGTCAATTCTCACCGCAAACTACGCGATAAGCGAACAGCACAGGCGGACAATGGAGGCAAGAGACCATGTTGTGGTTACAAATCTCATCAAGCACGAAACCATTGAGACAGAGCAGATTATATGGGATAAAAGCAACAAAAAAATCTATTCGACAGTCGAAGTGAAACAGATAAAAGCTGATGGGACTGTGAACTACGGAGACGGTTTTGAGGCAGATGAGAAATTCACGAAATATGTTGTGTGGAACCCGAGAGGAGAAGTGTTGGCAGAGGAGTTGGAGGAATGAAAATAGTGGAGACAGAGCATGCGCCGTCCCTATAAAAAAAATCAGAAATACATTAATAATATTTATATGGAAAAAAATAACAGGGAAGATTTGAATTCATCATTTTCATTGGTTGTGTTTTTACTGAAACACTGGAAAATAATAACCATAGTTTGTGTGGCGACTGCGGTGTTGTCATTTATTTTCTCCACACCGCTGTTCATCAAGCCGAAGTACCAGTCAACGGCTATAATATACGCGCCGCGCACTAACTCTGTTGCGAAAATCCTGCTTAATCAGGAGAACTACAACGAGCGGCTTGAGGTCAAGGCATACGGAACAGAGGACGAGACCGAGCAGATGATGCAGATTCTGAACACGAGGGAGATAAAAGAAATCATCATCAACAAATTCAACCTGCTTGTCCACTATGACATTGACACAAATTCAAAATACTGGGTTACAAAGCTTTACAAAACTTTTGAGAAAAACTGCCAGATTAAGCGGACACAATACGGCGCAATATCTATCAGTGTTATGGACACCGACCCCGCCATGGCAGCCGACATCGCAAATGAGATTGTAAACCAGTTAGATACAGTAAAAAACGACATTGAACGCGAGCGCGCCGTGGCAGCGTACAACCTGCTGAGCCGCCAACTCGACAGCATAAACTGCGAAATAACCCGTTTGGACGACTCTCTGAAAGTGCTGATGGAACACGGCGTTTACGACTTTGAGAGCCAGTCGGAGCGCGTGATGCAGCAGCGTGCCATTGCGGTTGCGCAGGGCAACGCCGCCGCCGTGAAACGCCTTGACGAGGAGCTGACAAAGCTTTCAACTTGGGGTCCCGCCACCGTCACAATCCGCGAACACCTGCTCCTATTCCGCGAATATCAGGTGCTCTGCAAATCGAAAATGATGGACGCAAAAGTGGATATGGACAACAGAATGCCTGTCAAGTTCAAAGTGCAGACCGCTGTGCCCGCCGACAAGAAAGCATATCCCAAAAAGCTGACGATAGTCATCATCTCCACTTTCGCAGCACTCATCTTCACATGCTTTGCCTTGCTCATCATCGAAAGGGTAAGACGTATTAAGGGCAAAGTGGACGAAAAAACTGAAAACAAGTAACATCGTTATCGCAACGGCGTGAAAGAAAAAAAAAGAAAACTTCTGATTATAGGATTGTTAGCCGCATTTGTGGCTGTCAACACTGTCTGCGTGGCAAAAGAGCTCTTCATTGTGCCTTTGCTCTCGGCGGGGGCAGTCGCAGCCTACCTGCTCATCTTCAAAGTCGAGTGGGCAATGTACCTCATGGCTCTGAGCACACCTTTCGCCATCACTTTCAACGACGAATCGGCGAGCATTGGGCTGTCGGTCCCATCAGAACTACTTATGATAATGCTCACCGGACTCTTCTTCGCTCGCATACTCTACGACCTCACTATCGACCCGAAAATAGTAAAACACCCCGTGACAATAGCCATATTCGCATACCTGACATGGATTTTAATCACTTCCATAACAAGTGAAATTCCTGTTGTCTCATTCAAATTCCTCGCCTCAAAAATCTGGTTCATCACCTCATCATATTTTATGGTGATACGACTCATGAAAAGCAATCCGAAAAATTGGCTGACTTTTTTCAACTGCTATGCGATAAGTTTGGCTATAGTTGTGCTGATAACCACAAAAAAATCAATAGCAATCGGGCTTAACGAGCATGCCATGCACTGGGTGATGGAGCCGTTTTACAACGACCACACCGCATACGGCGCAGTGCTCGCTTTTTTCCTGCCGATGTCAATAGGATTCATCTTTCTGCCAGAAAACGGAAAACTGAAGAAGCTGTTTTACATAGCTTTATCGTTAATTTTCGCAGTCGGGCTATACTGCTCGTTCAGCCGTGCGGCGTGGCTCAGTTTCGCTGTCGCAATCGGAGTTTGGTGCATGGTGAAACTGCGGCTCAAATTCTCTTGGATTGTTGCGGGCGGACTGATTGTATTCGGCACATTATTCTATTTTTCTGATGAGATTCTGTACAGAATGAGCCGTAACTCTCAAGACTCATCTGGAAATCTCACTGAGCAGTTACAATCCATAACCAACATAAGCACAGACGCCTCCAATGTTGAGCGGCTCAACCGTTGGACATCTGCATTCGGCATGATACGTGAGCGGCCTATAACCGGCTGGGGACCAGGGACTTACCAATTTGTATATGCGCCTTTCCAGAAGCCAGCTTATAAGACGATTATCACAACAAACATGGGAGATGGCGGGAACGCCCACAGTGAGTACATCGGACCGTGCGCCGAAACCGGCTTCATCGGACTTGGCACGGTGCTGCTCCTTGTCGCTCTCATTCTCTACTACGGCTTCACAACTTACAAGCGCGCCACCGACCAGACAACAAAAATCCTTGTCCTATACGCGACGCTCGCACTTGTAACATATTTCGTTCACGGTGTGCTGAACAATTTCCTCGACACTGACAAATTGGCACTTCCTTTCTGGTCGGCTTATGCGATAATTGTCTTCTTTAATTCCTATCCTGTAAGGAAAACTGAAGAACAACAAAAATAAACCATTCAAAAAACAAATTGTCAACCAGAAATACCCATAGAGTTAATTTATTGTTAACTATACAGTTGCAATGAATTTTTCAATCATAGACAATCTTACAACTGCAACGCTTAACAAATATTAACAAAAAAATAAAATAACGAGTTGCGGGAAACAATAAAATATGTATATTTGCAAATTAAAAATAATGATGATAACAATTAAAATGTTATTATGAAAAGAAATATTTTGACACTGTTTTTTATCCTTGCAGGAATATTTACAGCGTTCGCAAAACCAGACGTGGAGGTCGTAAAAGGCTCGTTAGCGGAACTTAAATCCTCAAACGCAAAAGTATATGTCCGTTGGGATTACAGCAACAGCACAATCGAAGACAAACCTGTCAACACCTATCTTAAGGAACATGGCGATGACTGGGTACGCGACTATAAGTCTGAAATAAAACGCGCCGAAGACAATTTCAGGGAACGTTTAGATGACAAGTCCAAAGATGTCTCAACTGTAACAAATGAAAAAGACGCTGATTACACTATTGTAATGAAAGTCAAAAATTTCAATTATGGACAGACAGCACTTGCCGTAGCAGTCGGTTTCGGTGCCGGCGATGCCCATTTGTATGGGACAATGGAGATTTACAAAAAAGGGCAGTCAAAGCCAATTGCGGTTCTTAATGTTGACGGAGTGCCCGGAACAGGCTACGGCAATGAGATAAGACGTGAGAACGCCTACCGCGAATTGGCTGAGAACTTGGCGAAACTTATCAAAAAAGCAAAATAATAACCAATAAAATTAATAACCTTAAAAACAAAAATCATGAAAAAACTTAAACTTTTTAGTGCAGTGTTCATTGCAATGGCACTGATGTCAAGTGCAGTTTACGCACAGTACACCACAATTTATGCCGAAAACATGGGCAGTACCACAACCAATACTGCTGTTGACGACAATGTTTTCCAAAACCTGAATATTTCTTATTCAGCGACAAATGCTGATGTGCGCGCAACATCACCTTCAGCAAATTCATCTTACACCTATTATACGGGAGCGTCAGGTGAAGCCAATATCTTTATGACAAAAGACAGCGCAAGCGAATTTATCGCAAGCGGAATCTCGACAGAGCATTTCAAAAACATTGAATTGACTTTTGGCTTGCGCAAAGAGGCGAATGTTACAACTCTTTCTGATCTTGTTGTTGAGTATTCAACAGATAGTATAACATGGTATCCTATTACAATTACAGGTTGGGAACGTTGGAAAAACGGCATCTCCGATAATGAAAATTACACATACGGTACTATTAACGACATGCCTACAACTTCATCAACAGGCTGGTATTTTATCACTTGTGCTGCAGCTAACAACAATATTCCAGCTGTCTCTTCCCTTTACCTGAGAATCGGTAAAATTCTTGGAAGCGACAAAATCCGCATTGATGACATTCAGCTCACTGGCGAGCCCACTCCGTATTTCACAATAAATGAACCTACTGACGGTACAATTTATGGAATGTGCGACTCAATCGAAATAGATATTGACATTCAAAACTTCAACTTGACAACCTCTATGGGCGCAATAGTAATCCCAGGAGACGGATTCCTCAAAATAGAGTCATCAATCATTGACATTGTAGCAGCACAATTCGGTGTCTCTTTGAGCAGCCCCGTCTATTGCGACAAGACCACGATGATGGCAATCAACAGCTTGGGCAAATTCGTGCTTCCTGAAGGCGAATACACTTTCACAGCCTCATTAGTTGACAATGACTCATTAGTTGTTGACAACCAAGAACAGATTGTCACTTTCACAGTTAAGGCTGCTGAAGTCGCCACCCCGACATTCACTCCAGAAGCCGGCGCATACCACATGCCGACCACAGTTGAAATCAGCTGCGAAACCGAAGGCGCTGAAATTTATTACACACTTGACGGCACAACTCCTAGCAAAGAAAACGGAATTCTTTATGAAGAACCAATCGAAATCAGCGACTCTACAACAATCATGGCTATAGCATACGCAGAATGCGCTATAGAAAGCAAAATCGCTGAAGCAACATTCACAAAAGATGTTACAGGCATTAACGATGTAAACGCCGCTGCAGTTTCTGTTTCTCCAAATCCTGCAACAAACGTGCTGAACATCACTGCTAATGGTTACAACCAAGTTGACATCATCAACTTCCTCGGTCAGGTTGTCTATAATGGTAAAATGAGCGACTCTACAGTTCAAATCAACGTAAATGACCTTAACTCAGGCATTTACTTCATCCGTCTGAAAAACGAAAACAACACTGTCACGAAGAAATTCATCAAGAAATAATTCCTGACAAACAATATCAGAAAAACGGACGCTCAATTGAGTGTCCGTTTTTTTTATTACCTCTAAAAAAGGATTTTATGTCTTTAGTTTTAGTATTTTTGCAAAAAAAAAAATGAAAATGGGACGCCAAGTTATCAAATATATTGCAATATATTTAGGGTTGATATTGGGCTACTGTGTGTTTGCAGTCATATCCTGTTCCCTCCCCGACCAAGCAATAAAACGCCGTATTGAAAAAGTCGCCGAGCCGCTTGCCGAGAAAGGCAACTACCCGAATGATATTATTGATTTAACCCCATGCCGAGAGGACAATTTCATGCACGCCCTGATTTTGAACCAGATATACTGCATTGACAGGTCGCACCCATTTCTTGCAGCAATGCGCGCAGACAGAGTAGGTCGAAGCATGGAACAACCTGCAGAACTGCTTAAGCTGACACGGAACGAGTACACCGATCCGCCCACTTCGTATGCAAGATACTGGCATGGCAGCACATTCCTTTACAGAATATTCCTCTTTTTCACAAACTATCACACACTGCAATTGATTCTTTTCATCACATCGTCCTTACTGTGGCTCATTTTCTGCCTGACATACTACCCCAAAGCCGGTTTATGGAAAACAATCGCACTGTTCATGAGTTGGCTTTTAGTGTATGGCTTCGTGCAGATGTTCTCTCTACAATTCTTCCCAGTCCTTGCAATCACGCTACTCACATCAATTCTGATAACAAAACACAGCGAAAACAGGCGTTACATAAGTTTGCTTTTCTTTATAACAAGTTCCTTAACATGCTTTTTCGACCTGCTAACCACACCATTACTTTCACTTGGCTGGCCATTAGTCGTATGGCTTTCGATTCAAAACGACACAAAAAACACGTTAAAAGACAGAATAGTCCCATTAGTATCGTGGTCGGCATTATGGAGCTTAGGTTTCTCATTGACATGGTTTTCAAAATGGGTTATTGGCACCGTCACGCTTAAAAGAAGTGTTCTTGACGACGCGTTCAAAACGGCAATATATCGCACAAGTGCAGAATATTTCAACCGTTTTGAAGTGATAACACAGAACACGAATATGCTTCCTTACGCATTGATAATCTGTACATTAATCATATTTTTAATTGTAGCGGCAACACATTTCAACAAAAACGGCTTCCGCCGCTCATGGCTTTTCATCATTCTGGCTATACTACCCTACTTATGGTATCTGCTGCTCGCGAACCACAGTTACAAGCATTTCTGGTTCACATACAGACTCCAAGCAATAACGATAGCCGCACTGGGAATGTTCCTGCTGTGCTTCAAAAAAGATAAAAGCCGCAAAGGCCTTGCAAATAGTGTTGGAAACCAATAATTTGAATTTGAGGACTTAAAAAATCGTTCTCTTCATAAAATCTTAAAACGGATTTGAGAACTCCTCTTTCGAAAGGAATTCCTCATCTGTCAATGTTTGTAAAAAAGCTTTTAAATCAGCAATTTGCGAGGGTGTGAGCGATGCTCCGCCTTCGCTTACTTTGTGCATTAGCGGATGAATGTATGGGGAGTTGACAAGACCCGAATTGTAAAATTCCAAGACCTCGTCCAAGGTTTTGAAACGACCGTCATGCATGTATGGGGCTGAAACCATAATGTTGCGCAGAGTCGGGGCTCTGTATGCCCCGATGTCTTTCGGGTTGCCGGTGACAGAATAACGGTCGCGGGTGTCATCAAATTCAGCGTCCAAGCCATTGTTATAGAACAAGTTTGTGGTGAACAGCGGTGCTCCGCCGCCACCGTGACAGTGATAACAGTCAGCCCCCTCCTCCGTTGAAAAGAGCACATAGCCGCGCAGCTCCTGCGCAGAAAGCTGCGTCTCTCCGCGCAAATAGGCGTCAAACCTCGAATTTCCCGAAATAAGCACCCTAACAAACTGGGCTATAGCTTTTTCTATTCGTTCAATGGTTATTTCAGGCGTGCCGAAAGCCCGCTCGAACATCTTCGGATAACGCGCATCTGTCTTTATGGCAGCGACAGCCCTTTCTGCTGTGGAATTCATCTCATGCGGCGCCATAATTCCCATCAGCACAACATTTTCGAGCGTGCGCCGCGCCGCATTCGGATTCTCCTCATAGATAATCCCGTTCCAAAAATATCCTTCCGAATTGAAAACAAGGTTCACGAGTGGAAGCGCACTGTGCGGCGTTGGTGTTCCCGAAAGCCCGTACGTGACCCCGCCAGGAAACCTCGGATTGTCAATGCCGACATCAAAGCCATGCGCTTGGTCATGGCAGGTCGCACAACTCATCATCGAGTCGGGACAGGTACCAGTGTAGCCACACAGCCGCGTGTCGTAAAAGAGGTAACGTCCCAGCTCAACGCCCTCCACTGTAAGCGGATTGTCGGCTGGTATGTTCAGTTTCGTAGGAAAATATTTCGGAATTTGAAGCGGATACGGAGTAGGCGCAAAACCATCTGTCCCTTCATCTTCTCCGTTTTTTTTACAGCCCGAAAGCAACGCTGCCAATAGAAGCGCGCAGACAAAAACGAGTGCCGCCGGAAAAGAACATCTATACAACCTCATTAATGTAAAATCTTGTAAACCATTTCTTTAAGAAGATCTTCCTGCGATGCTGCCGTATCAACGCCCTTCGACTTCACATCATATTCGCGCAAAACAGAAATTATCTTCTTCAACTCACTAACAGAATAACGCATAGCATATTCCGAGTTCTTCTTTATGACATAGTCTGAAGGCGTCCCGAAAACACTCTTCAAAGTCTCCGAACTCCTATCAGGCGCATAGTGATATGCCAACAATTTCATAAAAAAAGAGGTAAGGATAGTGATTGTCTTGACATTCGGATTAAGGTTGATATTCTTGCAGAAATTCAGGGCTATCTTATAGACTTTCGTCTCATTGCGCATACCAAAAGCGTCCTGAAGCTCAAAAATATTATATTCCTTTATAACGCCGATATTTTCCTTAACAATATCCGTGGTTACTGTCGAGCTGTTTTCCGGAAGATGAAGGCGAAGTTTCACAAGCTCGTTGTTGATTCGTGAAAGGTCGTTGCCGATATATTCGGCGAGCACAGCCGCCGCTTCGGAGTTAAGTTGCAGCCTATGTTCCTTTGCCTGCTCCATTGCCCACGCCGCCAATTTGTAATCCTTGACCTGATCTGACAAAAAGACCTCCCCTGTCTTTTTTGCGGCGTCAAGCAGTTTTGAGGGCGCCTTGCCATATTTGTGACACAGCACCAAAACCGTTGACATTGAAGGACTTGCGATATAAGAAGCAAGTTTTTCTATATATGAAAGGTCTTTTGCCTCTTTGACAATCACAACACGGCGGTCGGCTCCGAAAGGGAACGCCCGCGCCATGGTGTCAACCTGAAAAGCATCTGTGTCCTTGCCATAAACCACCGTCTGATTCATATCCTGCTCGTCTGGCGACAGAAGATTGTTCTCCATGTATGAGGAAATCTCATCTATGAAAAAGGGCTCTGGCCCGTGAAGGATATAGACAGGCGACAACTCCCCGCGTTTCAGTTTGGAAATTATATCTTTATAAGTCATAATTTTATACCAAAAATTCATGCAAAGATACAATTTTTGAGAGAAATTTCGTATATCTTTGCAGCGAAATAAAAAGCACTAAAAAAGCGAGACGGATTTATGAAAAAAAATGATTTTCCTTTTGACGGGAACTATGATGATGACGACTACGAGGAAAACGACAAGGAGGTAGAGCAGCTCGTCAAGGATTTTAAAAATAAGATACGAAACGGAAACAAGGATTATTTTGACGATGACGAGACTGAAGCAATAATATTGTACGCGTTCCGCACTTTTGACTTCACTTTGGCAGACCATGCCCTTGAATACGCAATCAAGACATTCCCGAGCGACTCATACTTCAGGATTCTGAAAGTGCGCCGCCACATGATTGAGTTTGACGCGGAAAATGCTGAGAAAGAGCTTGAAAATATCAGGAAGATGTTCGCGCCGTCAGGAGAATACTATTTGCAAAAAGCGCTGCTGATGAAGATGAAAGACGATAACAGTGATGTCATTCCAATCCTTCAGAAAGCCGAGCTTTTAGACCCCGAAAGTCCTGAGATACTGTTCATGCTTGCCTCGGAGCACCTGCGCCTCGGCAACATCAAAAGGGCATTCACATACGCCGAACGCTCAATAAATATCGACCCGTCAATGGAGGAGCAGCTTTTCTCATTCTCCCTTCTTTTTGATGAGACGAAAAAATACGACAACGCTATCGAGTTCTTCACAATGCTCACGAACAGTTTCCCGCTGTCAACGGACGCATGGGGCGCGCTTGCCCTCGCCTACAGCGCAAACAACGAACACGAGAAAGCTATCGAGGCAAACCAGTACGTCCTTTCCATTGACGACACCATCTCACCAGCATATTACAACATCGGCAACTCATACTTCGAGCTTGAGCAGTTCGACAAGGCCTTGGAAAACTACACCGCCGCCTACAACCTTGACAACAGGGACTTCTTCGCGCTCACCTGCATGGGCGACTGTCACTATGTAAAAAACGAGCCCGACAAGGCGATGGAGTGCTACCAGCGCGCCCGCGACCTCAACCCCGAATACATGAACGCCATCACAGGTATTCTTTCAATTCTTAATGATGCTGGAAAATATAATGAGACAGAAATCTTTATAGAAAAGCTGTTTAACTCTGATATTCACTCTGTTGGCATTCTGTTCACAGTACTCTCATTCTATAAAGCCGAAATGCAGCCCGAAACGATGAAAAGGCTCTTCAACACAGCTTTTGAACACTCTCCTGAAAAGACAGCTTTTTTTGCCATGTTCGCACAATTCTGCTGCCACTGCGAGGAATACGAACTCGGCATAAACCTGCTTTCCGACTATCTTGACGAGGAATTTCCGAACAATCCGTACTATATGGCGGCGTTCCACTACCTGAACCAGAATTTCGCGGAAGGGGCAAAATATCTGCAAATCGCGCTCCTCACAAACTACGAGAATGTGGAGATGTTCATGCAGCTTGACCCCGTGCTCTCAACTTACGACGAAATAGTTGATATGATAAACATGTACAAACCGTGACAAGAAGCCGCTATGTTTAATTATCTTTACAGAAAAAGCACTTTACAGATAATCTTGGCGGTTGCGCTGGCTGCTTTCGCGCTGGCACGGCTCGTACTTGCCCCAGCCATTTTCCACACACCGCACGCGCAAGGATTGCTGTATCCCGCTCTTTACAATTCTCTGTTTCCCTCCACGGTCGGGTTCCGCATCGCATTCGGCATAGTCATAGCACTGCAAATATTTATATTCCAGCACTTTATATCAAAACACAACTTTTTGGATTCCGGCTCGCTCATGCCGACAATCTGGATGCTCTTCTTCATTCTTTCCACGACAGACTTCCCCTCATTTTCACAACCACTTATCACCAACTTCCTCATTCTCATACTGTTACTCCTCAATGTGAACAGTTTGAACAGCTCAAGCGAGGACAACCGGCGGCATGTCTTCTGGTCGGGCTTCATTGTCGCGCTCGCCACTCTTTTCGAGCCCGCCGCAATACTCTTGTTTTTCATTGTGTGCGCCGCCTTGGTGACAGGAAAGACCAATTTCATGAAAAGACTATGTCTCGCACTGTCTGGGCTGCTTCTTCCTTTCATCTATCTCATCTCATTCTATTATCTCACCGACCAGACACAACTTCTACAAGACTATTTTTCACAACAGAATTTCTTTGAGTTTATTCTCATTAACTGCAAACCCACAATATTCGTAATCTTCTGTATAATATTCTTATTATCAATCCTTTATATTCTCCCAACCCTAAAACTCCATTACGATAACAGAATCATCTTGTTAAGGAAAAAATTCCTACTTGTAAACGTAATGTTTCTGGTTATTTTAACAATAATTCTGTTTGGAAATCACAATTTCATGGAAGGGCTGACGTATCTGACGATACCATTCTCTATCTATTTTTCGATGCTTTGCCAACTCAGGCGGAACAAAATCACCGCGGACATTGTAATGACAGCAATTGTCGCTATTATCGTGTTAATTAAAGTGTTAGCCTAATGAAGAGCAGATTTTCCGAAGATAGGACCATTGAATGCGGCTGCGATGAAGCGGGGCGCGGATGTTTGGCGGGGCCGGTCGTAGCGGCGGCGGTCATCTTCCCATACGATTATGTCAATCCTGAAATAAATGACTCTAAGCAACTTACGGCAAAAAAAAGAACTGAGCTTAGGACAATCATAGAACAAAACGCTCTCGCATACGCCGTGGTTTTCCAGTCGGAAGAGATTATCGACAAAATAAACATATTGAAAGCATCAATAAAAGCGATGAACGAGGCGGTGATGAAGCTGTCGGTCAAGCCTGAGCTGCTGCTGATAGACGGGAACCGTTTTGT
>CACYHL010000041.1 GCA_902774205.1 uncultured Bacteroidota bacterium
GGATGGCAATGTTTACCAAACCATTTATATCGGAGCGCAATGCTGGATGAAAGAGAACCTTAAAACAACACATTATAGTAATGGTGCGGCAATAACAAAGCAGACACCATATACAGATGCATCAACTTGTACTTCAACATATCCGATGGGAACGAATAAATATTATTATCAGTATAAAGATGATAGTTCATACGTTGCAACCCGTGGATTGCTTTATTCCTGGGCTGCTGTAATGAATGGAGCGGGCTCTTCGACCAATAACCCAAGCGGCATTCAAGGAATTTGTCCTTCAGGTTGGCATGTGCCGAGCAATGCGGAATGGTGCGAGCTTGAAAACTATGTTGAACCTGGAATTGATGTAAATTGCAATTCAACGGGGTATCGTGGCTCTATGGCGAAACGCCTTGCAGCACCACAATATTGGACTGGGTATTCCAGTAATTCTTTTGCTCCAGGATATTGGCAATATGATGCCACGGGATTTAATACGAGTGGTTTTTCAGCAATTCCTGCTGGATATATGAGTGCTTATGCCTATACCTCAGGTTGTTATTCAAGTAATAATTCAGTTAAATTTTCCAGCATAAATACAGAAGCATATTTTTGGAGTTGTACATTGAATTCTGGTGGAAGTTACAATCCTGTTTATTACAGATCAATCAGTTATTCATCATCAGGAATACAATTATCTACAAGAATTAATAATTATGACTCCTATAGTACTTATTATGCATATTCTGTGCGATGTATAAAGAATTAGGAGTTAGGATTTAGGAGTAAGGAATGAGAATTGAATTTGCGAAAATCCGCGCAATCTGCGGGAAAAATTAATCGCCCGCTAATAATGCAGACGAACGCAGAAAAATAGAAAAAGAAACATACTCCACTAAAATCCGCACGACTGCGGGAAAATAATAATTGACCGACAAATTACGAATTTTTAGTATTTTTGTCGGTTAATTTTTATTATTATGAAGAGAACTATACTTTTTACAGCGATACTGCTAATTGTAAATTCAGTTTTATTTGCCCAGCAGGTGCCGCCGCAGAAGATGACATATCAAGTCGTGGTGCGCGATGTGAATAACGAACTTGTTGCCAATCAGCAGGTTGGAGTTAGAATTGGTATTTTGAAAACATCTCCTAATGGAGTCCCTGTATATGAGGAGACTCACTCAGCGACAACCAATGCTAACGGACTTTTAAGTGTTATGGTTGGAACAGGAACCCCAACTCCCGGTACACAACTCTCAGATGTTGAGTGGAGTAAAGATGATTATTATATAAGGAGTGAAATTGATCCGGCTGGCGGCGCAAACTATACTATTGTGGGGGTGCAGCAGTTGGTCACTGTGCCATACGCTTTTTATGCCGGCACCGCCGACTACAACAATCTTGAAAATCGTCCGCCAGATGGTATTAATGCGGGTGACATTCTCTATTGGGCCCCCAACGATTCATCTTGGCATATTTTGCCTATCGGTGCTCCCGGACAGGTTTTGACCGCACAAAACAACGGCCTCAGCTGGGTCACGAATCCATATACGCTGAACAGTATTGCCCCTACAGTTGTTACCGATTCCGTATTTGACATTACCGGGCGCACAACCCTCGTGATGTGCCACATCACTAACGCTGGCAGCACCGGTGTCATCGCAAGCGGAGTTTGCTGGAGTACCAATCCGAATCCTTCTCTTGGAAACAGCTACACAACAGATGGCACAAGCATCGACACGTTCATTAGCAAAGCCACAGGTTTGGTTTCTGGTACAACCTATTATGTGCGAGCATACGCAACCAACTCTGTGGGAACAAGCTACGGCAATCCGATAAAGTTCACCACTCCTGTTCATTGCGGCACAGTGATGGACTACGATAGCAACCTTTACCAGACCATCTATATCGGAGCACAATGTTGGATGAAAGAGAACCTTAAAACAACGCACTACAGCAACGGCGCGGCGATAACTTTAACAACTCCGACTGCGTGTACAAGCACATTCCCATTGGGAACAAAGAAATATTATTACATATATGATAATGACAGTTCAAATATTGCATCACGAGGTTTGCTTTATTCTTGGGGTGCTGTTATGAACGGTGCAGGCTCGTCGAGTAATAATCCAAGTGGTATTCAAGGCATTTGTCCATCTGGCTGGCACGTGCCGAGCAACGCCGAATGGTGTGAGCTTGAAAATTTTGTTGAACCTGGAATTGATGTGAATTGTAATTCAACGGGATACCGTGGCTCAATGGCGAAAAGACTTGCAGCTCCACAATATTGGTCATCTTACTCAAGCAATTCTTTTGCTCCAGGATATTGTCAAATAGATCCAACAGGTTTTAATTCAAGCGGTTTTTCTGCGATACCAGCGGGTTGTCTAACTTCTCATAGTTATACTTATTCTTATTCTGATTGTTCATATTCACCTTCATATTCTGGGAAAAATACCAATGCATATTTTTGGAGTTGTACAATTAATTCAACGGGAAGCTATAACCCTGTTTATTACAGGTCGTTTGATTATTCGTATTCTGGAATACAGTTGGAAACAAAAATCACGAGTCACTCAACTAGTAATACTTATTATTATGCTTTCAGTGTTCGTTGTGTGAAGAATTGAGATTAGGAGATAGGAAATAGGATTAATCTGTGAAAATCAGCGCAATCTGCGGGAAATAAAAATGAATATATGAAAAGAATAGTATCTGTTATTTGGATTTTTATTTTTGGTGTAACCATGTTATCTGCGCAAACGCCGCCGCCTGACAAGATGACGTACCAGATAGTTATTAGGGACGCTAATAATGAGCTTGTTGTAAACCAGCAGGTTGGAGTAAAGATTAGCCTTTTGGAGGATAATCCGAATGGGGTAACGGTGTTTATGGAAACGCACACAGTAACCACAAACGCCAATGCGCTTGCCACTTTGCAGATAGGGGCGGGGACGCTGATAGTCGGGAGCACGCTATCGGCAGTGGACTGGGCTCATCATGACTACTATATCAAGGCGGAGGTTGACCCTGCCGGAGGAAGCAACTATACGGTGCTCGGAACACAGCAGCTGCTTACTGTGCCATACGCATACTACAGCGGCAAAACCGCATATTTTGATTATAACGATTTGGATAACAAACCACAAGGAAATAATACCGGAGATATTCTTTACTGGGATGCTTCTGACACATCGTGGCATGTTATCCCTGTTGGCTCCGCAGGTCAGGTGCTGACATTGAATCCCAACGGCGTGCCCCAATGGTACTCCAACGTCTTGAACCAAAGCACCCCGCCGACAATAGTAACAGATACCGTTTTTGACATTACCGGTTACACAATGACCGTGAAATGTTCCATCATTAATTCTGGTAGTACAGGCATTATCGCAAGCGGTGTTTGTTGGAGTAGCAGTAACCCTTCGCCATCTATAGGCAATAATTACACAACAGACGGAGCAAGTGTCGGAAGTTTTATCAGCAATGTTTCAGGTTTGAACTCAAACACCATTTACTATGTATGTGCCTACGCAACTAACTCTGTAGGAACAAGTTACGGTAATGTTATCACAATAAAGACCCCAACTCATTGCGGAACTGTTACCGATATTGATGGTAACGTTTACAACACTGTGTATATTGGCCGCCAATGCTGGATGAAAGAGAATTTGAGAACCACCACTTATGCGGATGGAATATCTATAACGAAAGCGGTAAATACTGCCACAGCTTATGCAACAGATCCAGCACATTATCAAAATACATCAGCTTGTTATTACTACGTGAATAATGATACCTCTACTTTTAAAGATAGAGGGCTTCAATATAATTGGGTTGCTGTAATGAAAGGCGCAGGCTCTTCAAGCAGTAATCCGAGCGGAATATTAGGAATTTGCCCGTATGGCTGGCATGTGCCAAGCAGTGCGGAATGGTGTGAATTGGAGAATTTGCTTAACTTGGGAATAGATGTGAATTGTAATAACCATAATTGGCGTGGAACCATGGCAAAAATGATGTCTAAACCTAAATACTGGGTGGGAAATAGTGGAAATTCTTTCTTTCCAGGCTATTGGACAACCGATACTGCTGATTTTAATACGACAGGTTTTTCTATGATTCCGACAGGTAATCGTACAGTTAGTTCAAGTTGCTGTTATTATTGTACTTATAATAATAGTTCCAATCATTATCATTATTTGTATAGTCATTCCAATCTAAATTATTACGCCTATTTTTGGACATCTGTTTCGGGAGAATATAGGCAGTTCTCGTATGCTCAGACTGGAAGTTATTATGGAACAGGAGAATCAACAACCAATACGGCTATGAGCGTGCGCTGCTTGAAGGATTATAATTAAATTAGGAGATAGGAGTGAGGAGATAGGAGTGAGAATAATCAGCGCTAATCAGCATAATCAGCAGGAAAAATAATTACCCGCTGATTTCGCAGATGTGCGCAGAAGAGCTTAGTGGCAACTCATCAGATAGGCTTTTATGAAATCGTCAAGTTCCCCGTCCATCACTGCGGCGACATTTGAGGTTTCGTGCTGTGTGCGCAAATCCTTCACCATTTTATACGGATGGAAAACGTAACTTCTTATCTGTGAGCCCCATTCTATCTTTTTCTTCGAGTTTTCTATGTCGTTGATTTTTTCGCGTTTCTTTTCAAGCTCAATCTGATAGAGCTGCGACTTAAGCATCTGCATTGCCTTTTCACGATTCTGAAGTTGTGAGCGTGTCTCCTGACATTCGACCACAATGCCCGTGGGGTTATGGTGAAGCCTGACCGCAGTCTCAACCTTGTTGACATTCTGTCCGCCCGGGCCTGATGAACGGTAGGTGTCCCACCAGATGTCCGCAGGATTTATCTCAATATTGATGTCGTCGTTGATGACAGGGTATGCGAACACAGAGGCGAAAGATGTGTGACGGCGGTTTGCGGAGTCGAACGGTGAAAGGCGCACGAGGCGGTGTACTCCGTTTTCACTTTTCAGATAGCCGTAGCCGTATGGTCCTTCCAATTCAATGGTGGCTGATTTTATCCCTGCCACATCGCCTTCCTGACGGTCTAACAGTTTGATTCCGTACTTGTTGCGTTCGCCCCAGCGCATATACATTCGCAGCAGCATTTCTGCCCAGTCGCAGCTTTCGGTACCACCCGCGCCGGAATTTATTGTGAGAATCACGTTGAAACGGTCTTCCTCATCTCGCATCATGTTCTTAAACTCTAATTTTTCAACGGCTTTCATTGTGGCAGCGTACTGTTCGTCAACCTCTTTTTCTGTCCCTTCGCCGCCTTCCCAAAACTCAAAAAGCACGTTCAGGTCATCGTCCAATGCGGCGGCTTTTTCGTAATCCTGCACCCACGCCTTTATCAAGCTTATCTCTTTCAGCAGTTTCTCCGCTGCTTTTGGGTCATTCCAAAAATTGTCGGCGTGCGTTATCTCTTCTTTGTCGTGTATCTCCTTGATTTTCGCATCAATGTCAAAGATACCTCCTTAACTCACTGAGTCTCTTTGATAATTCTTTTACCTGTTCTATAGTTACCATATATAATAATGTATTATTCTTTCAAAGCGTTTTTAATATTTTCGTAATCATAACCTTTGCCGATGAAATGCCTGAAAAGTTTAGCCATTCCATTCTCTGATGAGACATCATTGGTTTCCTTATATTTATTTATCTGCTTCTTAAGCATCTCCTTATATTCATCTTTATCAAGATCAGATTCCAAATGAGTGTTTATCATATTAGAGTTTATTCCTTTGAGAATGAGATGTTGTCTTATTTTATTCTTTCCCCACTGCTTAGTCCTGAATTTTCCTCTGATAAAACATTCAGTAAACCTATCCTCATTAATAAAACTCTCTTCAATAAGTTTTTTAATAATAATGTCAATTTTTTCTGTAGAAAGGTTTGAAGGCTTAAGTTTTTCGCGTACTTCAAGCATTGAGCGTTCTTGATAGGCGCAATACTTTCGCATTTTTTCCAGCAATTCCTCCATCTCTCTAAAAATGATAGATTAGAGAACAGTGATATGCCCTTTGTAAACGTGGCGTTTTGTGTCGTCAGAAACGATGCGTAACCTATAATTATACACTTGGTTGGGGATTATTTTTCCTCCAACTGAGCCGTCCCATTTGAAGTTCGGGTCGGTGGACTCGAATACAACTTTACCCCATCTGTCATAAATGGTGATTTCCATTGAGAGAATCCTTTCGGTTGAGGGCAGTGCAAAGTAGTCGTTCACGCCATCAGGATAATACGGGCTGATGGTATTTGGTAAATACAGTTGGTAGGGGCAGAGTTCGTAAATGTGAATGTCATCAGTCTGAATACAACCTTGGTTGTTGACCTCAACGGCGTAATAGCCTGTGTCTGTGACATGTATCAAACGTGAGTTCTCGCCAGTGTTCCACATATAGTGCTCGTAGTCTTTTCCGGCATCAAGGTAGAGACCTCCAATCTCTTCAAAGCATACGGTTTTATCATTGCCCAATTCCACTTTCGGCATTTCGCGGACGGTCATGTCAAGACTGAGAATACTGTCACAGCCGTTAACTGTTGTGAGGTTGAGTTTATAGTTTGTGGTTCCCACTTGTTGCAAATTAGTCAGTTGGAAACCATATTCAAAAAATGATTCCCCTTGGCAAACCGATCCTGAAAGTGGCACAAAATATGTCGGATAAACTGTAATAGTGTGAGTTAGCGTGTCTGCGCAGCCGTTAGAGTCGGCGGCGAACAGGGTATAGGTTGTCGTAGTGTGTGGGGTTACCGCGATTGCAGCTGTTGAGTCGCCCGTGCTCCATGCGAAAGTGACGCCATCAGTAGTGTTTAGCAGAACAGTCTCGCCGTCGCAGATAACCGTGTCGCCGATAATCTGTGGACCAAATGGTGGAATTATTACCTTTTTGACGATGCTGTCCCTGCAAGCTCCGCCACCGATTATGGCAACCATTTTAACATTGTATGTGCCAGGGCCGGGGAAGACATGAGACGGGTTAGCGTCTGTTGATTTTCCTCCGTCGCCGAAATCCCACTCGAACTGGTCGCATTGTTCACCCGTGCCGTCTGGTGTGACACCATCGTTGGAAATTGCGCTCAAATCGGTAAAGTCATATTGGTATGTGCACAATTTGTTGGTGTATGAGAAATTAGCTAAAGGATAACGCAGACGGACATCTGTTGAAAGCGTGAAGCGGCAGTTCGACTTGTCGATGAAAGAGGCTTCACAATACAATGTCTGGTTGTTTGATGTGATGGGAACAGTACAGGACTGTTGTGTGGATATGATATTTGTCGGGTCGTTGCCGAAAAACCAATGGTAGTTGAATCCATCGGGGGCGGTGTAGGTGTTTTCGTTGACATTGCCGCAGGTTTCAACGGTGATACGTTTTTGCGCGCAGCTTAATGTGTAGTATGCGTACCCGAAGTGTCCCGATTGGTTGCAGTCGTATGTTGTTAGTTGTATAGCGATTGTCTGTCCGTGATATGGTGTCAGGTCAATACCAACAGTCGTCCAGTCTTTCCACAAAATGTTGCTTGATGTGCCATAGTTCCAACCCAGAGAAGCGTTGGAGATGAAGTCCGCTGAGCCGCATATCGGGTCTATTTCCATTCCGTATTGGTTCAATATTTTGAATGTGAAACGTGGCTGCTGGCTGGCACTGTGCCCCGGATTTTGCAGCACGGCGGCGTATTTGAGCAGCAGAATGTTATACTGCGTTGTGTCAACAGTGTATGTGTAAGTTACACTTTCCGCTTGTGAGCCTGTGCTTGAGTTGCCTAATCGCACTGAGGCGTTTTCGCACGGCGGGACACACGGCAGTTTGTTGCCAGTATATGAGTCGTAGCCGCTGTTCATGACTGTGTGCCTGCCGTTTTGCACGCCAGTACTCTGATAAGGGTTGCTGAATGAACCATAGGTACATTTTACTCCTTGCGCATACAAATCTGTGAAGTCAATACAGTTGGAAACTGATGATACACACGATGATATAAGAGTGAATATGTCGTCTTGTGTTGTGCCGTCTTTGTCACAGTCTATGTAAACGTAAAAATCGTATGTCTGTCCGGGAAGAAGATTAGAGAAAGTCTCAGTTGTGTTTGAGGTTGTGAATAATGTGCCATTCCCTAACGTGAATCCTGAAACCCCGTATTCGACAATGTATTGCGTTGCTCCGTAGACAGGGTCCCAGCTGAGTGTTATGTCGTTGTTGCCGCCACTTACAGCCGTGACATTTTGGGGACCGGCGCAGCCGCAAGCGTTGCAGCACGATACTGTCAGCTCAAATCCGGTGCTTGTGTATGATGACGATGAGAACATGACTGTCAGTGCCCCTGTTGACGATGAGATAAGCGGCACTGTAGCTGAACCTGAGCCAGACCATGACCATAGTAGGGTGCCGTACGTGCCGGCTCCTTCGTATATGTACAGGTATGTTGACGAACTGAATGAGAGAGTTCCTGAAACAGAGACTTGTGAGCCCGTGTTGGCCGGATAGATTATGGTATAGCCAGAACTGTATGTGCTGTAGTTTCCATTAGGACCGCCATTGTCATACAGTTTCCCATAGCAGGTGGTTATACTGTTGCTGCCGCTGTAAGGTACTGTATATGAAGTTTGTGCTGGTAACCACGTGGCGAATGTAAAACACATTACCAATGTTAGAATGACTTCCTTTTTTGCGTATTTTATCATGGGTCTGGTTGCTTTCAATAATGTTTTATTGTATGACAATGTATAGTTGAATTGTGTTGCTTGCACACTTTTTTTTGCCACAAAAATACTAAATTAATTTTAATTTGTAAATGTCTGTTTTTGCTACTTGTTTTGGAGTTCTTTTTCAAAATATTCAATGGTTTTGAGTAATCCTTCACGAAGCTGTATTGTGGGCTCCCAGTTCAAAAGCCGCTTTGCTTTGTCGATGACAGGCTGACGTTGTTGCGGGTCGTCTGCAGCGATGGGTTTATAAACGATTTTGGATTTTGTGCCGACAAGATCAACAACCATTTCGGCTAATTCTTTGATGGTAAACTCATTAGGATTGCCTATATTGACGGGTCCGATAACATCGTCTCCGGTATTCATCATGGCGACCATTCCGCGTATAAGGTCGTCAACATAGCAGAAGCTTCGTGTCTGGTTGCCGCTTCCGTAAATAGTGATGTCTTTTCCCTGAAGTGCCTGCACGATGAAATTGGACACCACTCGCCCGTCATTCGGGTGCATTCTTGGACCGTATGTGTTGAATATCCGTATTACCTTAATTTTCACATTGTTCTGGCGGTGATAGTCGAAGAATAGCGTTTCAGCGCAGCGTTTGCCTTCATCGTAGCATGAACGTAGACCGATAGGATTTACGTTGCCCCAATACTCTTCCTTTTGTGGGTGTACAACCGGGTCACCGTAAACTTCGCTCGTTGAGGCTTGCAAAACTTTGCAGCGGATTCGCTTCGCCAAACCGAGCATGTTGATTGCCCCCATTACAGATGTTTTGACCGTCTTTATCGGGTTGTACTGGTAGTGAATAGGGGAGGCGGGGCACGCCAAATTGTAGATTTCGTCAACCTCTATGAAGAAAGGTGATGTGATGTCGTGCCGCACCAACTCGAAATAGGGGTTGTCCAAAAGGTGTATGATATTTTTCTTATTGCCTGTGAAATAGTTATCAAGGCAAATGACTTCGTTGTTTTCGTTCAGCAGTTTTTCGCAAAGATGGGAGCCTAAAAAACCTGCGCCGCCGGTTACTAATATCTTTTTCATGGTTGTAAATGATATGTGTGAATTTATTGTAACTTATTGATTCTTAAATTATTTATTGGTTGATACTTCATAGTTGAAGTCGGTGGTGATTTTAATGTTCAGCTTGTATGTGTCATAGATGTCTATTTGTTGGTTGTCATGTGTGTCGAAAACTGCGGTCACTCTCATCATTTGATTTTCTTTCAGGGTTTTAGTCTGTGCTTCATCTAATTTGAAATTGATGATTGTGCGCCTTGCCTCAGTGTTGCCGTTTGGCTGCGGGGTTGCGGCTGCAAGCGGTGTTCCCTCTTGCGGGATTTCCATTATTGCTTCGCCGTTCTCATTTTCAATGTGTAGGGTTATGGCGGCAGATAGCGGAAAATGGTTATCGGCAATGAGATGTAGTGTCGCGCTGTTGATGTCAGCGGCTCTGCCGTTTAAATTGTAAGAGATTTTTTTCTGTAGTGTGAGCCCGTGGGCAGAGAATCTTAGCGGCAGGTCAAAGTGCAGTTTTACTGAAAACGGATTTATTCTGTAAGCGAAGTCGTTGCCAGAGGAGATGTTGCCGAGCGGGTTCAGTTTGAGATTCGCGGCGTACTCGAAACGGTCGGGAAAGACTGTAAGCAGTTCGGCGATGTTTGACGCCGTGAAGTCAATTTCAGTTTTGCTTGGAATAACGCTATTTCCGCTTTCGGCGGCCCTGATTATATTTATCGGCTTGCTTATCAGGCTGCTCTGAAGCGTGGCTTCTTTTCCCAATGTGCCGTTCACTGCCTTAATGTTCTGAATCTGCAACTGCGCGTCTGCACCGAAACCGTTCTCAATCTCAAGTTTCGCCGAACATTTGTCTATTTGCAGCGAACCGCCTGTGATGTCATTGAAAATGTCTGTCTTAATGCTTTCCGGTCCGTATGATGTTGACACGTTTCCGAAATATCCTTTCAGATAATCGAGGACAATATTTTGGAATCTTATTTTTATAAAAAGTTTTTGGTTTATGGAATGTGCTGAATCTGTTGAAGTGTTCGCAATACGTGCTGTCATGCGTGTCATGAAACGGTTGCAGGTGTTCTCCTCGGGCCCGCGCATGTCGATTGTATAGCCCGCCATGCTGATATTTTCAATGTGTGGTGTTCCGGCTGCGTTCCCCGGCGGAATTATGACAGTCTCATTGAACGAGCCCCCGTTTTTTGTCGCGGACGGCAGCTTGTAATTTATCTCTATCGGTTTGTCAAAAGGATTTATCACATAGAAAGTCAGATTGCCCGAATATATTCTTGCATAACTAAGTTCTACAGGTGTGATGGCTAATTTCTGAAGCTCGTCTTTGTAGAAGAATAGCAGACCCGGAGCGAGCGCGCTTTGCTGCGGCACGTCAAGCGCGAACTCAAACAGCGAATCGGGAAACTCTGCTATGGTTGATGGTGAGACTGAGAAAAGTTCCCTGTTTATAACCACCGAGACTGTGTGGTCGTCGTTTGTGGTGAGCACACTGTCTGGCAACAGGTTGGCAATGGAAAGCTCTGTTTTTAACAGCGGCGCGGCGACATCAACGTCCCATTCAAGTGTTTTTTTTGAACAGGCGCAGACTATGACTGTAATTGCCGTCATAGCCATGATGAAAAGCCGTTTTGTCATCGTTGTTGTGTTTTAAACTTGCAAAGATACAAAAATAACACGAAACTTTCATATTTTCACCTGTTTTGGCTCGTCATAGACTTCGAGGTCGCTGAGATTTGTCCCGTCAATTTTGAGCCGCAGGAAAGTCAGGCGCGTGTGTATTCCATATCGTCCCGCTGCCCCTGGGTTGATGAAGAGCAGCTTGTTTGTTGGGTCTTGCATTACACGTAGTATGTGTGAGTGTCCAGCTACGAAAATTGTTGGTTTTGAGGTCTTTATGATTTCCATCGCTTCCGGCTCGTAGTAGCCCGGTTTCCCTACAATATGTTTTATCGCGACTTTGTGCCCTTCGC
>CACYHL010000042.1 GCA_902774205.1 uncultured Bacteroidota bacterium
CGTGAGGCGACAATTCCGATTATACCCTTGTTCCAATTGGGGTTATAAACCACAATACTTTTCCTGTTCTGGTACTCGTGAGAATCCTGCACCATAACGGTGGCTTCGTGGGTTGCCTTCTGGTCAAGGTCGCGGCGCACATCATTCTGCGTGTTGATATTTTTCCCGATGTCGTTCGACTTGTCCTCGTCATCGCAAATGAGCAGCCGCACCGACTCGCGTCCCGTCTTCATTCTGCCGGCGGCATTTATGCGCGGCCCCACGTAAAAGACCAAATCTGAAATGGAAATCACACGGCTGAATATGGTGTCCTCTTTAGGAGGATAATGTACTTTGATATTCGACTGCTCGATTATTGACTTGATACCCGGACGCGGGAAACGGTTTATTATTATCAATCCAAAAAATGCCAAAATCCTGTTCTCTCCTGTGATTGCGACAATATCGGAAGCAATGCTTATGGCCACCAAATCGATTTTCGAAAGCCATAACTGGTCGGGAAGTCCGAACTTTTTGCAGTAGCCCTGAATCAGTTTGAAGCCGACACCGCAGCCTGAAAGTTCCTTGTACGGATAGGGACAGTCGTTGACTTTCGGGTCAAGAATGGCAACCGCGTCAGGAAGTTTTTCGTCGGCAAGATGGTGATCGCAGATAATGACATCAATGCCGTAACTGTTGGCAAGGTCAACCATGTCATTAGCCTTGATTCCGCAGTCAAGTGTGATAAGCAGCTTGAATCCGTTGTCGCGGCAATATTCCACGCCGTTTGTTGACACCCCGTACCCTTCAGCATATCTGTCCGGAATATAATATTCCACATAGTTCTTGTAATCTTGCCCAATAATCTCGCTCAAGAAAGAATAGACGAGCGAAACAGCGGAAGTCCCGTCAACATCATAGTCGCCGTAAACCAAAATCTTCTCGTTATTGATAATAGCGTGTGAAAGTCTGTCAACCGCCTTGTCCATGTCCTTCATCAGGAACGGGTCGTGCAGTTTGTTAATGTCGGGATTGAAGAATTCGTCCGCTTGTTCTGCGGTAGAAATGCCTCGGCTGAGCAACAACGCAGCCAACGGTTTCTCGATTTTTAAAAGCTCGCTCAGGCGAATTATTTCGCTTTGGTCAGGAAGTTTGTTAATAATCCAGCGTTTTTTCATCTGAGCATAAAAATTAAAACTTGCAAATTTATAAAAGATTTTTCAAACAATCAATCCCTTATTGCAAAAATTAAAAATAAAGTGATTAAGATATTGACAATCAGTCTTTTAATCTATTAATTGGCTTTACAAAAATATCTTCAGGTCTGAGTGCCCGATATTCTATAAGCCATCTGAAATCCTTGAGAAGACGGTCTTTTTCACTGATAATCTCATCAGGAGAAATAGTTCCGTCAGGATCGTTATAAAAAGAAATTGAAGAGATTTCATTGTCTTTTAATTCGATACGCATTTCACTCGTGGCGGAAGAGTTAACCCCTATCAGTGCGCTGTCTTCCTCTTGAATATAATAAAGACATTCCGCATTCCCGATGACATCCACTCTTTTAAGTTCCCTATTTACAATATATCCTGTAATATTAACGCCTTTAACCTGATTGAACTCGGTGCCTTCAAACACTGAGGAGACGATAAAACCTGCCTTCAAAAGATAGACTTCGATATGGTTTGAATCTATCATTGCGAACATTATTGTATCGGCAGTCAGCTGGTTCTCGCCCGACCAAATGACAGGGTTATAATACATAAACATCACTGAATCAGGAAAATGGAACGCGAGTGAGTCGCACGCGCCCTGCATATCCTCACGGAAAAATTTCACTTTGTTAAAAGCGATCATAAGCTGCGGCTCCTGCAACGAGTCGAACAACATTTTTAGCGTGTCGGCATGCATGTAGAGCGAATCCTCGCCGTCGATGATAACTAACATAGCGCTGTCAGTCGCAGTGGAAAAGCCTCCTGTCTCATAATGCTCTATGTAATTGCCTGTCAGGACATAATCTTTTTCTGAGTCAATTAATTTGATGTTGCTACGCCCCACTCCGAATCTGAGATTTTTGTCGTAATATACTGAGTCGCCTGTAAGGTGCTGCGTATTGTTGAAAAGCTCCACACTGTCAATAAGTTGCGCTATGTCTGAGCGTGTGTCGTACCAGCCCGCATTAGTGTAAATTGTGTTTTCATCAGAAAGGAGATGTGTGCGAGAGATAAACGTAACAATCTCAGTCTGAGTATTATACGCCAACGAGTCGCAGTCCATAATGTAACTGTTGTTCACAAGTTTTACACTGTCTTCCAAAACAATTTTGTCGATGGCTGTATAATAATTCCCGACACGACTTGTCAGCACATTGTCCTCGCTCACCATTTTTCCGCCAGACAGATAGTAAGCGTGCTCTTTATCAAGAAGATATGTAAGACTATCTGTGTATAATGCTGAATTCGCGTCCTGAAGCACGACCTCACGTGAGATTGTCGTAATCTTGGCATCGCCATCGTATGTCATATACTGTCCGTAAAGAGTAACCGAATCGTTAATGTGGACACGAATCCGCTTGCCGAAACCCTCAACATAATTCTGCGACTGATAGAAATATGCGCTGTCGCAATACCCCACGACTTCACCATGTGTGAAGACCACATTGCCGATAAACCTGTCAACGCCCGGCAGAAGCATTTCGTCATAATCGAGCCGGTCAGCGCGGAACTTCACCTTTTTCGACTGGTTTTGCGCGAAAAGAGCCGAAGTCGCGAGCATGAGGAGTATCAGTAAGAGGCGGGTGGAGAATCTCATAAAATTTTATTGAATGGCTACGGTGTCACAAGAGACAATCCTGTCGTCTTTATAAATTATGGTTTTAACAACATCACCGGTGCTGCTATAGTAAGTCTCCGCACCGTTTTTCATATTGTTTGAATAAGATGTCACACGCATCAGGTTGCCGAAAGAGTCGTATGCGGATTGTTCGCCCGCACCATCCTTAAAGTGCGCCTCGCCGACGAGAACGCCGCGCTTGTCGTAATACTCCCAGTCACCATCATACAAATCGTCCTTGAAGCTCCCTGACTCTTTGAGCATTTCGTTCTGGTGCCAAGACTTATAAGCCCCATTCTTTTTCCCGTTCTCATATTCAATGTAGAGAGTGGGGCGGCCTTGCATATCGTACAATGACTGCGAACCGTGCAGAGAATCATTTTTATAATAAGATATGTCCTCAATGGCACCGTTCAAGTACCAACGTGTCAGCTTTCCCTCTTTCTTCCCATCTTTCATCATCACCTCAAGCGCTTTTCCGCCATCGGCACGATAATATGTCATCAAGCCGTCCTCTTTGCCGTTTTTGTAATGAATCACAGATTTCACAGATCCGTCAGCATAATATTCCTTTTTTGTATTTGTACAAGAAGAGAATAGAAAAACGAAAAGAATTATATATATAAAAAGATGTATTATCTTCATAATCAGATTATTAGAAATTATTTTTTACCAATACTCCTAAACATTCTGTTCCAACGGATTTTGTTCTCGTCCCAATTCTTGAACTTATCGACAGATAACCAGACGAACAATGCCTTGCCGACAACGTGATTTTCCGGCACCACGCCCCAGAAGCGGGAGTCGGCGGAGTTGTGACGGTTGTCGCCCATCATGAAATAGTAATCCATTTTGAAAGTGTAACTGTCTGCTTCAACACCGTTTATGTATATTTTTCCCTCTTTTTTCTCCAACTTGTTCAATTCATAATTGACGATAATCTTCT
Source organism: uncultured Bacteroidota bacterium (assembly GCA_902774205.1). Taxonomy (GTDB): domain Bacteria; phylum Bacteroidota; class Bacteroidia; order Bacteroidales; family WCHB1-69; genus RUG11942. Next base: position 3,758 of record CACYHL010000042.1, read on the forward strand.
CATATAAAACAATGGTTGAATCATTTATCGGAACGGTAACGCCTTTCTGCGGAATGATGAACGGACCGAAATTATCCTTATTCCAAGCGAAGCGCGAGTCGTGCGGAAAAATGTCACAGCTGTACTCTCCTTTCGGCTCAATGCGCTTCACGACTTCTTTCCCTTCTTTCTCAATACGCTTCACCTGCGACTCATTCAGCATATAAATGCCCTTGCCGTCACCAAACTGGAAGCAATCCTCCTCATTGATATCGAGTTCTTTGCGTTTTTTGGAATTGAGACCAAGATGCATAGGATCTGTAACCAAATAAGAGAACTGCATACGGGTTGGATTATCCGCCGGCTTGTCGTTTATATACAACTGACCATCAATGATTTGCAGCTTATCGCCAGCCAAAGCCACGCAGCGTTTCACATAATTTTCGCGTTTATCGACAGGGCGCGCCACCACAGTATATTCCTTTTTGACGACATCGCAGCCTTTGCCGGCATAATATTGCCCCGGATATTTCGTCAACAGACCTATAGCGAAATCCTGACCGTAGCGGTTGAGCACCTGCTGGCGTTCCGGCTCCGGCGCATTCGGATTGAAAATGGTCTCGAACTCACGCACAATGGCATAGTAACTCTCACTCTGCCTTTCAATCGCGACGGTGTCACCATCAGGATAGTTGAAGACAACGACATCACCGCGCTCAATTTCATGCAGCGCATGGAATTTGAAATACGGGAACTTAATCCACTCCACATACGACTTCACATTTTTGGTGCCGGGCAGCGTATGGTGCACAAACGGAACCGCAATGGGCGTCATCGGCAGCCGCGCGCCGTAATCCATCTTCCCGACCGCAAGATAGTCGCCCACCATAAGCGAACTCTCCATAGAAGAAGTAGGAATGGCATAAAACTCAACCATGAAAGTCCTGATGAGGTATGCCGCCGCGACAGCGAAAATGATAGCGTCACCCCACTCACGGGCGGAACTCTTCTTGAACTTTGGAAGCTCATCATATGGAGTGAATTTCTCTTTTTTAGAGAAGCCGAGATAAGGCAGATAGATGAAGAAGAAAGCAGTGCCGAAAATCAGTGGCAGATAGCTTGTCTTGCCGAACAGCCGTATCGTCTTCCAAATCATCAGGAAGAACATGAATACAGCGATGGCGGGCACGAGGAAGAATAGCAGCCACCACCACGGGCGACCGATGACACGGAGCCACGCCCAGAGGTTGTAAAATGGTACAACCGCGTGCCACGGAGCACGACCCGCTTTCTTGAAAATTGCCCACAGCCCGACAAAAAAGCCGATGAGCATGACCACCAATGAGATATAAAGTGCTGTTAATGATATTTCCATAGTTGATTCCAGTTAAAAAACAAACATATTAACGACAAAGGTAAAAAAATATTTTCATTTCTGTCAATCTTTCAGGCAACGGACGGAATAAGCCCCAAACGTTGTGCCAACGGTTCTTTTCACGTAAGCGCAATTATGATACATATATATACAATAAGCTCCTGTATTATCTGTCGCTGTAGAACTCCAAAACTCAGCATAAGTGCCGAAATAGCTGTATGCGGCAAAAAAATAGCCAGCAGGCAGCACACCAAATCCAGTGGTGTTGTTCGCTGTCAAATCGTTACCCACAACGCACACTCCATTATCGGTATTCCACCCAGTGTTTGCGGCAAGCGCTTTCGCAATGTATGTGCTTGTATTCACACAAACATACTGGTTCTGACTGCTCACATAGTCCGTTAACTGTGTCCACTCAGCATCGCTTGGAACGTGCCAACCATTAGGACAAATACCTTGAACTCCACTCGGATTCGAATCACTGGAAAATGATTTTCCCATCACCGAGACCCAGTTGTAAAGCAATCCGTAGGTTGGCTTATTTGTAGAATCGTTGTTAGGATAATACCAATACGGATCATCGTAAGAGTATGTGCTACCATGAGGAATACTTGTGCCATCGGCGTATTTTGTTGTTCTCAAATTTTCTTTCATCCAGCACTGAAGTCCGACTTGCACTGTGTTATATTTGTTATTCTCAACATCTGTTATAATAGCAACTCCTAAACAAGGGTTTCCATCTTTCGGCAATGTTGTGAAAATCACCTCGTTTCCATACGCCGTGCCAACGTTGTTTGTAGCGTAAGCGCGAACATAGTAAGTTGTGCCAGGTAGCAGTCCTGTCAGCGTATCGGTGAAAGCCCCAATACCGTTGCCGATGTGCAGACAGTTGTCGGTGATAGTTGGAGCTCCGGTATTATTCCAACACACACCACGGTCAATTACAGGTGTGTAGCCGTCTGCAACAACTTTCCCCCCCACGATCGCTACAGTTTGTGTAACACCGCTTACAGGAGAGGTTGTAACAGTCGGCAAATAAGTCTGTGCCACATCAAATTGCAGCATAAACGTCTGAGCCGCCCCCTGTTGTTGCGTTATTCGCTGGCTTTCCTCCGCATTGTCATTAATGGTAGCGTAACCAACATATTCCATCAGGTCGCCGAATTTGAACGGATAGGTAGTTGCCAATTTGGGAGATTTGGCGGTTTTGCCATTTTGTAGCGACGTGCCATGGCGCGTCGCCGCAACGGTTCCCGTATATTCAATTCGGTTGCCATTGCCTCCACCGTTATTCACCATTTTTATTGACGATGATTTCCCGTTTTGGCGGGCGGTCAGGACGTATGTGCCTGCGTTTGCAACGGTAATGTGGAAATTATGCGTGCTGGGGAACCGTAGAGGCGCATGGCCGTGCGCCTCTACGGTTTGCGCCATTGCAATGATACGCGGACGCACGGACGTGCGTCCCTACAATGTTATCATCAATCCCAACGCCAGCCTGCATTTTCAATACCGTGTCAGGCCAATATAATATTTCCTGCCATCCACGTGTCATATTGACGACAGAAACGCTGTCTAATTGGACATAATTATTGACTGCGTCGCGTCCCGTGAAGGTAAGCGTTACAGTCTGCGGAAACGCCACCAAAAAATAGACAAGAAGCAATATTACGGATATTATTTTTTTCATCACGAATTTTTTATTTCAAGCAAATATTATTAAAATCCATTTCTCAAGCATAGCCTCAATAACAGTTAAGCACATCTGTGGCAGCCTGATACGGAGAGAGAAGACCATTTCTGACAGAAGGCAGAAGCCGCTCGACTGTCGCTTTTACGTCTGCCGCAGCGAAGAAACGCGTGCGCAGGGAACTCTCTATCCACTCGTAGAAAATCTTGACTGACTGCTCGTTCCTGTTATGCGAGAACCAGCCGTTGTCGGTTGTGAGGCGGACAAAGTCCTCTATTATTTTCCAAACCTTGTCAATGCGCCTGTTTTCGAGGGCGGAGCAAATATCAACCGGCACCACCCAACCGTTTTCGTTCTTTGGGAAGAGTTGAAGAGCGGAGCGGTACTGCGCGGCGGCGAGCTCCGCACGCTGCAGATTGTCGCCATCTGCCTTGGTGATGACTATGGAATCCGCCATCTCCATAATGCCGCGCTTTATGCCCTGAAGTTCGTCACCGGCACCCGAGATCATCAGCAGAAGGAAGAAATCCACCATTGACTTGACGACCGTTTCAGACTGCCCCACCCCGACAGTTTCTATAACGATAACGTCGAAACCTGCGGCCTCGCAAAGAATTGAGGTCTCGCGGGTTTTGCGCGCCACGCCGCCGAGTGTCAGTCCGGAGGGCGAAGGGCGTATAAAGGCGTTCTCATCTGTTGAGAGTTCCTCCATGCGTGTTTTGTCACCGAGGATGCTCCCTTTTGAACGTTCGCTGCTGGGGTCAATGGCAAGCACCGCAAGTCGCTTGCCCTTCGCGGTGAGCATTTTCCCGAAACTCTCAATGAAAGTGCTTTTGCCGACACCGGGCACACCTGTTATGCCTATGCGCACAGATTTTCCCGAATGGGGCAGGCACCTCTCTATTATCGTCTGCGCCATTTCGAAATGTTCGGGGTTAACGCTCTCCACAAGTGTGATTGCGCGGCTCAGAACCACGCGGTTGCCTGTAAGAATCCCGTCAACATACTCGTCAACGGAGAGCTGGCGTTTTGGCCGCCGCGGGTGTGCCTTAAGATAAGGATTGACACAAACTGGCTGCTCAATCCCCGGCATGACGTTCAGCGCGGAAGTGAAATCCTCTTCTACCATGATGCTGAACAGCTTACATGAGATGCAACCTGCATATCGTCCCCCACTTCGGTCGTGACGTCTTTTTCGCCATCCATATCAGCGCACTCGGCGTTAGATATTTCGTCGGAGTCATAAACCTCGGTGTTGATAACAGCATTGTTGCTGTTGTAGTAACGGCATATACAATCCTTGTTGCATGAGGCGAAAAACATTGCCACCGCAATAACAACCGAAAAACATAAAACCTTATTCATAATTCTTTATCTTATCTGTAATGCTAATTTAAAGATTGCAAACATACACAAAATATTCGAATTTTATGGTTGAAAAGGAAGGATTTTACTACTTTTGCACTTTGTAAATCTTTTGAATTATGAATAAGGTACGCATCACGGCTGTTCGTCAGACAATCTATCCTGACCTTATGGCAAAATATGAAAACCCTATCGAGCATGCCTGTGATGTGACAGAAGGGCAAGAATGGATTTCTGTTGACTGCCAATGTCCTGAAGGGATGTGCGCCGCAGCGTGGGAGTCCATGAAACCGTTCGTTGAGTCATTAGCCAAAGGTGTGGGCAACTTTTATGATGGCTGGATGCGAAACCCGATGAGTGCAATGATCAGCTGTAACGACGGATTCCGACCGTTCAGTTTTTATATTGAGGCAATAAAATAATATTTTTGTCGCCCCCGACAAATGAAAACGAGACAATGTTGACCATGATTATTCCCGTATTTTTCAGAACGACCAGTTTATGCCGAAACTGTAAAGTATCGGAAGCTGGTAAATGATCGCGTTACTGATACGGTTGACGTAGAAGATATTCTTCTGATTATAAAGGTTTGTGGCCCCGACATTTAGCTCTATGATATTGTGCTCGCCGATGAAGAATTTCTTTTTGATGTTGATGTCAAGGCGGTGGTACGATGGCAGCCGTGCGGCATTGAGGTCGGCGAGGAAGAACGAGATATCCTCATTCGCACTCACATAGTCATCACCCAAGCCGTTGGTGGGCACATACTGCGGATAGTAGCCCTGATTCTGTGTGTAAGGGAAGCCCGATCCGAAGTTCCAGCGGAGGTCGAACTGCCACGATTTACGCTTGCCGCACGCATACGAAGCCACAAGGTTGATGTTGTGCCGTCTGTCGAAGTGCGGCGAATAGTTCACAACCCCATCGTAGCGTGTTACCCAACCGAGCGAATAGACAAACCAGATGTAAAATCCCTTGTGTTCGAATTTCAATGTTATGTCGCCGCCGTATGCCTGCCCCTTTTCAAAAATATAGTCCTTGCGGAGCAGTTCCGGTTTGCTGGCGTATATATCATTGTCGTCATAGACTTTGTATCTGTTGAGAGATGTAAGAAGTGAGAAATTCTTGAAATAGCCCTCAATATTGACAGATGTGAACGGAATCAGGTCAAGCTCCAAGCCCAAAACGATGTGCTGTGCCTTCTGGAGATTGTTGCGGACAGCTTTGTCGTCGAATTTCTTCGGCAGATCAGACGGACTTGACAAAAATCCGTAGAAGAGGTTCACCACATCTCGGTCTGAGGTGGCTGCCACATAGTTCTGCGAATAGAGTCCCCCCGCAAGTTTCAGCCTTATTTTCTGTGTGATGTTGTATTTGAGCGATAACCTCGGCTCAGGATACGCCACACTCATCGAAGCGTAATATTGCAGTCTGAAACTCGGTTCTATCAGCAACTTGCTACGATAATTATACTTATATTTTATATAGACACCAATGTCTGATGTGTTGTCGGAAGTGAAAATTTTGTTGTGAGGGGTTGGGAAAAACGAATATGTGGTTCTGTATCCGATGAGCGCCGCTCCGATTTTGAGCAGACTTTTGCCAAAATAATACGAGAAGTTGATGTCGGCGGTGAAACCGCTTAGCGTGCTGCTGTCAACACCATCTTTCAGTTTATCATCCAATTTTATGCCATAATTTGAATACGCCATAGTCCCTTCAATGTTTATAGGGACTTTGCCGAGAGAGAGAAGGAAGTTGGCCCCGACACCGTAGTTTTTCCATTTGTAGGTCGCGATGTCGCTATAATCAACCTTATCGTCAAAATTGAATCCGAAAATGTTAAGTTTGCTGCCGTTTGTTGAAGCCAACGACAGTTTTCCGTAAAAATCGAAAAAGTTATATGGCAGTCCTGATTCTCCCACATATTTGTAAAAGACTTTCGAGGATTGTTGCAGATAAGAGCCTTTGAATGAAAGCAGATAGCTAAGTGAGACTTTCCTATTCTCTTTCAACTTAACAATAGGTCCTTCAATAAAAAGTTTAGATGTGATTGGGGAAACGTCAATTTTTCCTGAGGTTCTTTTTTTGTTTCCGTCTTTTGTATGAATATCCATAACAGATGAAATCCTTCCGCCAAACTCTGCGCCGAAGCCGCCAGTATAGACATCCGCATCGCTGATGATGTCGCTGTCGAAGACAGAAAAGAAGCCGATAGAGTGGAACGGATTTGAGACCAGCATTCCATCAAGCAGAACCATATTCTGGATAGGTGTTCCGCCCCTGACGTAGAGTTGTCCGCCTTGGTCGCCGGTTGAGACGATGCCCGGCAGCACCTGCAAATACTGTGCAAAGTCGGGCTGGCCGCCAATAGACGGCATTTTCTTCATCTCTTTCGGTGTAATGGAAATCACAGATGTGCGGGTTTCGGTTATCACGCGTTGTTCCGCAGCCGTGACCTGCACCGCCTCCAACGCCACCTTCGCCGGTTTCATCTGATAACGTTTGGAAATCACCCCACCTTCTATCGTAATTGGCTCACTGATAGTGTCATAACCAAAAAATGTAATAGTAAGCGTGTAGTCTCCTTTAGGAATTTTGCTGATGATAAAACCACCATTTTTTTCCGTCAATGTTCCGTATGAAGTCCCTTTCAACTGAACGATACAGTAACCCAAACCCTCTCCATTCGAGTCATCATAGACGAAGCCCTTAATAGTGCCGTCTTGAGAATACGCACTCGTGCATAAAGCAAGGAAAATTATGATGAGCAACTGTAGCGTTTTATTCATATTCTTCTAAAAATAGAGATATACAAAGCTAATTATTAAGACATTACAGATTTTTAACAACTAAAGTCGAATTGGTTCCGCCAAAACCGAATGAGTTTGAAAGGAACATGTCGAAATGTTTTGCGACACGGACACCAGGTATGTTCAGCTTCGCCGAATCCTCGTCGGGATTTTCAAAATTGAGGTTAGCAGCGATGAAGTCGTTTTTCATCATAAGCATTGAATAGACGACCTCGCTTGCGCCCGCCATCCACATCTCGTGTCCTGTCTGCGACTTTGTAGAAGTGACCTCCGGACGGTAGTCGCCGAAAACGTTGAAAATGGCTTTCGCCTCGTTTTGGTCACCAACTAACGTGGAAGTCGCGTGAGCATTTATATAGCCAATTTCGCGGATGTCGATGCCCGACTCGCGGATCGCCATTTTTAATGAGCGGCTCGGACCATCGACATTGGGAACGGAGATATGGTCGCCGTTGGAGGAGAAGCCGTAGCCAAGCACTTCCGCAATAATCGGAGCCCCGCGTTTCACAGCTGATTCGTAGCTCTCGATAATAACTGTGGCAGCGCCGCCGCCCGGAACGAGCCCGTCCCTGTCGCGGTCGAACGGACGGGAAGCCTTCTCCGGAGCGTCCTCACGCACCGAAAAAGCGCTAATGCCGTCAAAGCTGCCAATGGAATAAGGGTTTACCTCCTGCGCACCGCCGCAAACCACACACTCCTGCAAGCCGTTGCGTATCAGCAGCGCACCCAAGCCGATTGCATGAGAACCGCTTGCGCACGCCCCCGACACTGTCAGATTTATGCCCTTCAGTTTGAAAATGCAAGAGAGATTCATAGTAACCGTTGAGTTCATCGACTGGAAAATCGCGCCGGAGCCAATCAGAGTGGTGTTTTTCTTCTCACGCATAGTGTCAACGCTTTTCACCACCGCATCGGCAGTGCTGTCGTTGCCGTACAGCAGCCCAACCTCGTGAGTGTCAAGATAATCCTGATCAATGCCGGCGTTTTTCAGTGCTTCGGCGGTCGCCACATACGCATATTTCGCCTGTTCAGGCATATAGACGCGCTGGTTACGGCTCAAAACGCCCTTCAGGTCTGGAATGTCCAAGTGCGAAGTCAGCCCCGAACGGAAGCCCATCTCTTTTCTTATCGGGTCGAAAATAATCCCGGATTTTCCGTTATACAATGAATCGCGAACCTCATCAAGCGATTTTCCGAGACAAGAATAAATGCCTAAACCAGTGATAACAACTCTTTTCATATTCAATATAGTTTTCGTTTTTCATTAATCTGCAAAAATACAAAAATTAAGTGAATGGGAGAAAACCCCTCTCCAGAATTTGAAATTATAAATTGTAAGATTGAAGCAATAGTTCCTTTTGAGCCTATTCCGCAAAAAGTTTCTACTGGTATTTTTCTTCGCGTGGATTCAAAATTTTAATATAATAACTCTCTTTTCATCAAGATTAATAAGATTCAATTCTCATCGCCACCATTCTGTTTTTCCCAAAAATCTGCGTGCTCAATGCCCAATGATTGCGGATGGAAGGTCGGTTCCAAGCCTTGTTTCTTTTGGCGTTCGTAATCCTTGAGACTTCGCAACGCCTTGGGCGAAAGCAGCAGAATCGCCACAATGTTTATCCACGCCATCGTGCCCACACCGATGTCGCCAAAGGTCCATACAATGCCGCTTCCCATCAACGAGCCGATGAAAACGGAACAGACCGTGCAGATACGAAGCAGCCACACCACCACTTTCTCGCCACGGTCATCGCCAAAATGCATGTCTTCTTTTTCAAGTTCCTGTAAGAGTTCCGGCGACTTCTTTACCTTACACCGCCGCCACCGGTTAAAAAGATAGACGAGGTTGGTTTCGGCATAATAATAATATGTCATTATTGTAGTGAATGCGAAGAAAAACAGCGCGACAGAGACGATGATGTCGCCCATACGCTCGCCGACCACTGAGCCGAGGGCGCTGGTGGTGTAGAACACGCCCGGCTCGCCTTCGGGAGCCAAAGGATTCTGTTGCAAATAAGTAACAACAGCGCCTGAAGGAGTATGTTGGACGGTGTCAATGATGTTGTAAGTTTGGCAGGCGAGTATCATCATAGCAGTGGCTGTACATACCAGCAGCGTGTCGATATAAACGGAAAAAGCTTGCACAAGCCCCTGTTTCACGGGGTGGCTCACTTTTGCGGCGGCTGCCACAATAGGTCCCGTGCCCTGCCCTGCCTCGTTGCTATAGACCCCACGCTTCACACCCCATGCTATAGTGCTGCCTATCAGCGCGCCACCAACTTCGTTAACGCCAACAGCACCCTGCAACATCCGCATAAAAATATCAGGAACTATCTGATAATGAACAATTAGTACGACTATAGAGAGTATGATATAGATTACCGCCATGAACGGAGCGACAATCTGCGCCACATTGGCAATGCGTTTCACCCCGCCGATTATCACAAACGCGATTAGCAAGGCGACGAAGATTCCGACAACCCACACCGGCACCCCGAATGAGCGCGAACAGCTGAGGGCAATGCCGTTGCACTGTACCGGTGGCAGGAATATTCCGCACGCCAGCGCAGCCATCACCGCAAAGAGACAGCCGAAAAATGGCGACCGCAGTCCCTGCTCAATGTAGTAAGCCGGACCTCCACGGAACTGTCCGTTATGGTTCTCTTTGTATATCTGCGCCAAAGTCGCCTCCACAAAAGCGCTTCCCGCCCCGAAAAAGGCTATAAGCCACATCCAGACGATTGCTCCCGGTCCGCCGAAGCCGATTGCCGTAGCCACGCCCACAATGTTGCCCGTGCCCACACGCCCCGACAATGCCATGGCAAAAGCTTGGAACGATGAGATACCCACTTTCTTCCTGTCCTTGCCCGCGCTTCCAAAAAGCAGCCGGAACATCTCACCGAACCGCCGCACCTGCACGAAACGTGTCCGCAACGAAAGGTACAGCCCCGCCAAGAGACACAACCACACTAACGCAGAACTCCACACCAAGCCGTTAACGGTCAAAATAGCCTCTGTCAACCAACTTCCAATAGTCTCCATGTCATAATTTTGAAGTGCAAATATACAAATAAATAACTCGGACAAGAATTGGGGAAACCGAAAAAAAGTATATTTGCAAGTAAAAAGCGCTATAGTATCCCATCATTAAAAACGAAAATGGAGATTACAACTCTATTAGAATACAGCAATCGTAAACAGCTTCGGCAGTGGCTCACCGAGAACCACCTGACAGCCAAAGAGTGCTGGATTACGGTCAACCGCAGCAAGCAGGCTCGCACTGACTGCATCCCGTATGTTGAAGCGGTGGAGGAAGCATTATGTTTCGGCTGGATTGACAGCACTGTAAAGCGTCTGTCTGACGGGCGGTGCGCGCAACGTCTCTCGCCCCGCCGCAAAAACAGCCACTGGACGGAACTCAACCTGCAACGCTGCCATAACCTAATGGAACGCGGCCTGATGACCGACGCGGGAGTGCGGGCGATGCCAAAATGAGGTAGTTTAATGGTCTGCTGTTGAACCACCGTGAACAAATTCTTGCTATCGAAGAACATCGGCAAGCAAACAAACTCTCTTCTTTCGATTCAGAAGAATTTTACTGTCTGTCCTTATTTATTGGAGAATACAATCAAATATATTCATGGGTAGAGAATTATCACAAGAAACGGGCATTTCAGGAGGAATACAAAATATTCGCTCTCGCGTATGGAATACAATACGATGAACATTACGTGTTTGGGGATTTTTTGTATGTTTGCATCATCAAAATAAAACATCATGACCCAACAAGAAGCCATAAAAGCCCGCCACAGCGTGCGGCAATATACCGAACAGCCAATTGAAGCGGAGAAGATCCAGCAATTGCAAGAACTCATAGACAAATGCAACCACGAAGGGAACCTTCACATACAGTTGGTGACCGACGAGCCGAATGCCTTCTCCAACATCATAGCACATTACAGCAAATTCCGCGGAGTTCGCAACTATATCGCCATGGTCTGCAAGAAGGGCGACGATGTGAACCTCGGCTACTACGGCGAAAAAGTTGTGCTGTTGGCGCAGATGCTGGGACTGAACACCTGTTGGGTGGGCGCCTCCTATCGCAAACAGCCAGACCGATACAAGGTGGAGGGTGACGAGACGTTAGTCTGTGTGGTTTCACTCGGCTACGGTGCCACGCAAGGAATACAGCACCCACAGAAACGGCAAATCGCCGATGTGACAACAGACCGCCGCACGAAAGACCAAGGGAAGGCTTTCCCAAAGTGGTTCGTGTGCGGCGTAGAAGCCGCCCTGCTGGCCCCAACCGCCGTCAACCAACAAAAATTCTCCTTTATCCTCCACGACGGCAACAAGGTGGAAGCACAGAAACGCTTCGCAATCTTCGCCAGCTACGCCCCTATCGACCTCGGCGTCGCAAAATGCCACTTCGAGATTGGTGCAGGGGAAGTGAACTTTGAATGGATGTAGTTTTTTAAGAATTTGCAGTCACTGTACAGTGGTCAATAAGAGACAAACTTTTACAATTTGTTTACACATTTCCGGCACTTAGCAATGCTTATATGGGCACAGTGCTGTCCATCAAGCCGACACAGGTTGCTGAAGCGTGACGGTTGACGCCAGTATAGGCTAATGAAGCATCTTCGTAACGGCGGAATTTCAAAATAGCGTCATTCATTTGTGCGCAGTTGAAAACACCGACTCCCAACAGAAGTTCAAAGTCGTCTATGGTTAATGTGGCTATCTCATCTATCATGCTGTACCTATCGGCTGACGGGCGCACCATATTGCGACTGCGACTTGTGGCTCCACCATACTGCGTACATGACACCTCTCCGAGGCGATGATGTAATGCATTATGCCGGAGGCATAAGACGCACCGATAGGTGCCGCTAAGACCATACAAGCGGCAGTGCCGCGCAGTGTGGTGACATACATGTACAGCCTCTCCCGCATATCGAAGATATGCGACAGCATACCTGAGGAGTAATGAAGCAGATACGGTCGGAAAATACATCTCGAAGAGATGGGACTAACACAATAATCCGAACCTCACTCCGTTAATATTATATAATTAATTAAATTATAACAATAATTATAAACAATTTATGAGTTACACACAGACCTTCTACCACATCGTTCTCTGCACACACCAACGCATTCCCGCCATAGCCGAAGAGCACGAGCGAGAGCTTTATTCATACATGCACGGATTTATCAACAACAAAGAGGCTCGTCTCTACCGCATTGGCGGGATGCCCGACCATGTGCATCTTTTCGTATCCCTTCCGGCGACCTTGGCCATGTCCAAATTCGTTCAAGAACTCAAAGTATCCACCAGCAAATGGCTGAAAGAGAACCCAAACTTTCCTCTTTTTGACGGATGGACTAAAGAATATGCCGGTTTTTCATATAATCTGCGTGACAAAAACATGATAGTGGGGTATATCGCCAAACAGAAAAAGCACCACCGGAGCAAGACATTTGTCGAAGAGTACCGGTCGTTTCTAGTAGAGAACGGCGTTGAAATCAAGGAGGAGTACTTTCTCAAGGACTGAACGCATCATACCGGATGCGTGTAATGCGCAGGTGGGAGCAATTACCATCACACCGACGTCAGTGCCGCACATTGAGGTTACATACGGGTATGACGGCTCCCACGTATAGGAGATATGAGATATAGCACTATCTATATCACATAGCACGACTTGTCGCATCTCTCCGAGATGCCTGCTGTCACTCACACCCTTCACCACACGGTGACTGGCGGCTTGCAGTTTCACCACACTGCGCTTCGCTTGTATGGTGATAACTGCACTGCGTGCGTGGCGCCTCTCCGAGGCGGAGGCACAATTGCCATTCTATCCATATCTATCACGCATACACCTAAATTCTCACATCTTCTACACTGCATTTATATGAGATCAACAGGATGTCTCACTTTCACCAAAGTATCTTTTCTCAAAAACTGGCATACCAAATCACTTTTTTTGTAGTTTTGCAAAATCTTTAAATTTTAATACTTCACTTATGAAAGCTTACTTGCTTGACACATTCAAAAGGTTCAAACGTTACAGCGATACACTCGATGTCAAGACAAACTTATGCAATAAAACATGGTTAGTATTCAATGATGAAGGCGAACGTGAAGTATTCATTTTCAACGAAGATGGAACCATGATTATTTCCTGCAATGGACTTGTTACAAATAGTTCGTGGAAATACATTCCGTCCAACAATTCCATTGTAATCACCACCCCCAAGCAGGCATATATGCTCCATCCCGCATTCCTCAACGGAATTGTTTTCGCCTTGCAACTTGATGGGGTGGAAAAATATTCTTTCCTTATTACCGAACAGAATGCCCAACACTTCGAACCACAAACACTCACGCAATTATTGGACTACTTTGACACAATAGAGAAGCAATTCCTTTTGGAAGAAAAAAGAAAAGAAGAGGAAAGAATTGCCCCTTTGAAAGCAGAACAATTTGAGAAAGAAAGGAAAGAAAAAGAACTTGCACTGGAAAGATTGCATTCTATAGCACAAAAAATAGTGTATAAAAAGTGGAGAGGTGATTTCCTGTTTAAATTATATTTGAGTGTCTCAGCAGACGCTTTTACTTTTCTTTCTTTCTTATTAATACCATTAATTCTAGATATTTGCTCAAGGATAGGTAGCTGCCAAGATCACTAATGGTATGGTTGGATAGGGTTAGTAGTTGGTCTTTTTTCAATGAATATCTTTCGAACTGCTTTATCAAACATTGTGATATGCAATGTTAATGACCTACTACTTCCATTATCAATCTTTCTTAATTTGCTGACACTAGGACCAGCATTATATTTCGGCAACCTTCTCGGTCTTTCTGACTGGTGGTCATTGATCACTACACCTGTGGTTTCTTTCATTTTGGAATTACCCATTTTATTAGTAATGAGGCCTAAAGTAAAAAAATACTACTCGGAAATCGAGCAAAAATTCGAAAGGCTAAAGAAAGAAAAAGGATTATGCTAGAATATAAAACGGAATTATCCCTTTTAGTCTTGTTATCAATTCCTGATTTTCTGAAGAATTTTGTTATAGGCACTGGTCTCCATTCCGCGGTGAGCGGCGTTTGTGC
>CACYHL010000043.1 GCA_902774205.1 uncultured Bacteroidota bacterium
GTCGGTTTCAAAGTCGGAGTCTTTTGCGGTCTCAAACGCCATGCGCAGGTATGCGAGCGAGAAATCGCCGAGCCAGTGCTTGTCCTGATTTGTGGCTTCGGGGAAAATTGCCACGGCGTTGCCACCTAACAACCGGCCGCCCGCCTCCTCGAACATCGCGTAGTTGTACTTAAGCGTATCTTCGCCATCAGTGCGCATACGGTACGCCGGCAAAAGGTACAGTGTCCGTAAAAACTTTCCTATCAGGTTTTTCTTGAAGGCATCCGCCCTCGTGAATATCGTCACAACCCTGTCATGAAAAGCGAACTCTATCGCCAACGGGTCGTTTATCGCGTTCTGGTGGTTCGAGGCAATTATCAGCGGCGTGCCCACTGGTAAAATATTCTCTTTATTGAGAAGATGTATCTTATTGTAATAGAAGTGGTCATGATTGAATTTCAAATAGTTGAAAATCGTCAGGTAGAGAAAATCCTCAATCCAGCTCCGTTTCGGGAGAAGTTTTATTTTTTTCGGAGTGAAACGCCTTACCATAAATTCGGAAAGATTTTTAACCTGACTATTATGTTTGGCAAAAATACTCTTTTTTTGTTTATTATATTTTTTTCGTGATGAAAATTTGTGTTGATAATAATTTTAAATTTGCACAAAATTTGATTCTGATGAAAAGAATAATTTTGATAATGATATGTTTTGCGCTTGCAACCACTGCTGTTTGGGCGCAGGAAGATGTAAATACAGAAGCTGTCCCGCTTCCAAAAAGCCTCCGGCAGGGTATGAATGTCAAGCAGAATGAGTCTGAGCGGAAGGTTAAATTTATCGCGGGCGGATATTTCGGCTTCTCAATCGGCAGCAACACCAGTGTTGAAGTCTCCCCGCATTTCGGAATCATGCCCATCAAGTACATCGCCATAGGTATCGGCGGCACATATATTTATAACAGTTACAAGACTTACTACGGCATTCGCGACAAATATCACATTTGGGGCGCGAGCGCATTTGTCGAGGGCTATCTCTGGAATTATCTTGTCCTGCACGCCTCCTACGAATACCTCACTTACACTCTACCCATTGTTGACCCGAATACAAATATTGTGACCTCTGAAAGAGTTGGCACTCACGCAGTTCTGATTGGACCGGGCTATAAGCAGGATATTACAGATAAAATCAACATTTATTCTCACATACTTTTCAACCTTAATAACGACCAATATTCACTTTATTCAATTCCCATTTTCAGAATCGGGGTTAATGTTGTGCTATGATGAAAATTTGTGATTTTTTGATTTTGTCTTTGGCGGTTCTCCTGGCCTCATGTTCAAATTCGGAGAAAACGCACTCTTTTCAAGGCTTTACAATGGGAACTTATTACAGGGTTTTGTTTATAGGTGATGAAAAGCCTGATTTGCAGTCACAAATAGATTCTGTTTTGGCTGATGTGAACCACACTTTTTCAGTTTTCGACACGCTTTCGCTGATTTCTTGTGTCAATAAAGCCGATTCACTGGAAGTCAACTCAGATTTCGCAAAAGTTTTCGAGGTGTCTAAGTATGTCTGTGATGTTACTGGCGGAGCTTTCAATCCGACTGTTGAGCCATTGGTGAATTTGTGGGGATTCGGACGTGATTCCGCTTCTGAGGTTTCCGCTTCTGAGGTGTCTGCTCTTCTCCCGCTTTTGGATTTTGACAAAGTTTATCTCAAAGATAATACCATTATAAAAGAAAACAAAAGTATTGTTTTGAATTTCAATGCGATAGCAAAAGGCTACGGTGTGGATAAAGTTGCGGCGTTCCTTCTTGACAATGGTTATAAGGATTTTTTGGTTGACATCGGCGGTGAGATTGTCTCCCATGGCACAAAATCAGGAAAACCGTGGCAAGTGGGAATTCAGGTGCCGACAAAAGAAAAAGATGGCGCAATTGCCTCGGACTACACTTTCCCTTTGTCTGAGGCGGCAGTGGCTACAAGCGGCAACTATAGGAACTATCGCGAGGAGAACGGTGTTCGTTATTCGCACATTATTAATCCAAAGACAGGTTACCCTGAAAAGTCTGATTTGTTGAGTGTTACCGTTGTCGCCGCCGATTGTGTTACAGCTGACGCGCTCGCCACAGCGTTCATGGTGCTCGGCGTTAACGGCTCAATGGAGATTCTGAAACAGCATTCGGAGTGGGCTGCATATTTTATCTATTTGAAAAACAATGAACTCGCTGTAACTCACACAGAAAATTTTCCGAAGTGATTATTGCGCGAAAATCCCTACAATGTCGTTTGTATAGGTCTTGGAAATCGGAATGTCTGCGATCTCTTCCACATCGAGGGCAATAACAAAACCATCACGTTCTTTTTTCACCATCTGAACTTTCTGCAAATTAATGATATACGAGCGATGACAGCGGGCGAATCCGTATTGTTGCAACATCTCTTCAACACGTTTCATCGTGTTGCGGAGTATGAACCTTGTTAGTTTTCCGTTCTTTTTATAAAATACATTCACATAATTGTCAGCAGATTCCAAATAATAAATGAAATCTTTTTTCACAGAAAGTTTAAGAGCATCTTTTTCATCATAAAAATTGATAATCTCATCAGTGTCAGATGTTTGAACGGGAATTGAAGAAAATTCACTGCTTTCTGTTATTTTTTTGAGTTTCTTGTCTTTTTCTTTTAAAGCCAAATAAAGCTGGGAAACAGTAAAAGGTATAAGCAGAAGCAATGGTATGAACAATATCGCACGCCTGCATATATCCAAAAATTCACGAGGGTCGTTCAATATGAATTTTGTGAAAGCAGTGTATGATAGTGCCACTAAAAATATTTCACCAATATTCCAGAAAACATATTGAAGATAAGTGATTTCATTTTTCTTGCTTATAAAATTAAGAAGAATTCTTGTGGCGGTAGTAATGAGAAGCCCTCCGATTATTGTTATGACAGAATAGATGAACTGAATCCCATGGTTGTTGTCATTGCTGATGAACCATGAGGAATATGTGAAAGGGGTATATATAATAATGAAAAGGATGGAAAAAATACCAATAAATGCCAGAATCTGAAGATTCGTCTTTATTTCAAGCAGATATAACGGCAGTTTTTTATTCATAATTAACCAATAATTTCACCCCGCAAAATTAATAATAATTATTCAAACAGCCAAAAGCTCGCCCCTTATTTAAAAAATTTACCCCAAAATAATTGATTTCGTCCCAATTGTTTCGCCCCAACCCCATAAAATCAGGGGATTGGAGATTTATCTGTTTTTTTGCATTTTGATTTTTCAAAACCAAACATTAATATCATGAAAGAGATTACAAGACTTTTTGACATTCTAACACAGTATCAGGAAAGGTATCCGGAACAGAAAATTGCATTATCAATAAAAAGGGACGGCTCGTGGAGGAATTTTTCACCACAAGAGTATTTGCAGATGGCAAACTATGCAAGTTATGCCATGATCAAATTAGGCATTATGCCTGGCGACAAAGTCGGTATAATTTCGACAAACCGTCCGGAGTGGAACATTCTTGATATGGCAATCATGCAAATTGGCGCCATGTCGGTACCGGTTTACCCCACAATCAGCGCGGCTGACTATAAACATATTGTGAATCACTCTGACATGAAGATGGTGGTAATGGAGGGTGCGGAAGTGATGAACAAGATCAAATCAATCATGCCGGAATCGCCGAATCTGAAATTCATATACACATTCATCGACAGAGGCGAATTCCCGTTTTTGGAACAACTGTTTGCGTTGGGCGAAGAGAACCAGAACCCAGAGGAGCTACAACGCCGCCGCGATGCTGTGAAACCAGAGGATTGCTCAACAATCATGTACACTTCGGGAACAACAGGGCTGCCCAAAGGAGTTATGCTTTCGCACCACAACATTGTCTCACAATTAATGAATTTACGCCAGACTCCAGCGCCTTGGTCCAAACGCGCGTTCAGTTTCCTGCCACTCTGCCACGCATACGAAAGAATGCTCGTTTTCCTGTACCAATATCTTGGAATGAGTGTCTATTACGCTCAAAGTCTCGGAACTATCGCTGAAAACCTCAAGGAAGTGAACCCGACTATGATGTCGGCAGTGCCACGTGTCTTGGAGAAGTTCTTCGATAAGATTTGGAACTCAAGCAAGAAAATGTCCCCGATGAAACGCAAGCTTTTCCGTTGGGCTGTACGCCTCGGCGAAGAGTACAAGATTGAGGATTGCGACCGCACAAAGTGGTACAATTTCAAACACGCCATTGCTGACAAATTAGTTTACAGCAAGATACGCCAGGCCATAGGCGGCAATTTCGACATCGTCGTCTCCGGCGCGGCAAGCATCCAACCACGCCTTGCGGGATTTTTCTCCGCAATTGGAATGCCCGTATTCGAAGGCTACGGTGCGACTGAGACATCACCGGTTATCGCCGTCAGCTGCCGTGGCAAGTACGGCCGCGAAGTCGGAACTGTCGGCCCCGCGCTCCCTGGTATTGAAATCAAGTTCACGGATGAGAACGAGCTTATCTGCCGCGGGCACAACGTGATGATGGGGTACTACAAAGACGAAGAGCAAACACGCGCCGTCATTGACGCTGACGGCTGGTTCCACACTGGCGACATGGGCTATATGAACGAGCACGGTCAGATTATCATTACCGGCCGTCTGAAAAGTCTTTTCAAGACCTCTATGGGCAAATATGTCAATCCGCAAGTCATTGAGGAGAAATTCACAGAGTCACCGTTCATCGAAAACATTGTGGTTGTAGGCGAGAATGAGAAGTTCGCAGCCGCTATCATCGCCCCCGATTTCGAATTCCTCAAGACTTGGTGCCAAGGTCATGACATTCCGTTCGACACGCCGAGCAGTGTTATCAAGAACCCTGACGTGCTGAAGCGTTTCTCTGACGAAATCGCCAAGTATAACCGGAATTTCGGTGAGACGGAGCAGATAAGACGATACAAGCTGGTTCCGGAGCAGTGGACCCAACAGAACAACATACTTACACCCACCTTGAAAGTCAAGCGCCATGTGGTGCAGAAAAAGTATGCTGATATGATTTCGGAGATTTACGCTTAATTTTGTATCTTTGCCAGCAATTAAAAAACAATTTGTATGGCGAAGAAACTCTTTCCACTGTTTTTATTGTTAGCCTTGCCGATTCTGCTTTCAGCGCAGACAAGCAGCAAAGCTGATGACATTGTAGGTTATTTTTATTCCGTTGACCCGTTCTCTGGCGAAGAGTCGCAAACGTATATTTACAAAAATGCGGAAGGCAAGTATGACGGTTCAGTCTGCTGGGTTTCGAACGTGAAGAAAAAACATTTTTTGGGATTGGTTTTCCTTAAAGGATTGACTTACAATGAAAAAGACAATGAATGGCAAGGTGGTTCTGTCCAATATCCTGGAAAAAATGGTACATATAAATTATATATGAAATTAGAAAGCGGAAAGAAATGGAAAGTACGCGGCTATTGGGGCGTTTCTCTTTTCGGGAAGACAATGTATTGGTATAAGGAAGACAATAAAAGAGTTCAAAAATAGTTGATTATGAAGAAGATAGTGGTTTTGTCCGGAGCTGGGATAAGTGCTGAGAGCGGAATAAAGACCTTCAGAGATTCTGACGGTTTATGGGAAAATTACGATGTGCGTGATGTCGCCGACATTGACGGCTGGGCGCGGAATCCCGAATTGATGGTCAACTTCTACAACGAGCGGCGCAGCCAGCTTGAGAAGGCTCAGCCAAATGACGCCCATAAAATCCTTGCGGAACTTGAACAATATTTTGATGTCGTTATCGCTACGCAAAACGTTGATAATCTGCATGAAAGGGCGGGCTCAACAAAAATCATACACCTTCACGGTGAACTGACAAAGATTTGCAGTGAATACGGAAAACACCACGTCACCGACATCGGCTATGCGCCACAGGTTTACGGCGAGAAAGCCCCAGACGGCGGACGCTGGCGCCCTTTCATTGTATGGTTCGGCGAAGACGTGCCTCTGCTCAGCCGCGCAATTGAGGAGGCAAGCACCGCCGACCTGATGATTGTCATCGGGACATCGCTGAATGTATATCCAGCCGCGAACCTGCTCTATTACGCGCCGTCAAACATCCCGATTTATGTCATCGACCCAAATGATGTGCAACCGATTTCGCGCAGAGTGAACTTCATAAAAGAGAAAGCTACTGTAGGAATGCGGCAACTGAAAGAAATCCTGCTTGAAACAGACTGGTGGAACCACTAACAGAAATCTGTCAAAATGAACTACCTCAGCGTTGAAAAACTTTCCAAAACCTACGGCGAGAAACTACTTTTCGAGGACATTTCCTTCGGGGTGGAGCGTGGACAGAAAGTCGCGCTGATTGCAAGGAACGGCACAGGCAAAAGCACGCTGCTGAATATCATAGCCGGTTTGGAGGAGCCCGATTCAGGCCAGGTCGTGATACGCAATGACATCAAAGTCTCGTATTTACCTCAGATAGAGAACTTTCCGGAGCATTTTTCCGTCATTGACACGATTTTTGACGCGCAAACACCTTCAATTGCAGCCATCAGGGAGTATGAGACTGCCCTAAACGCAATAAACTTGGGAGACGGTTCGGCGGAGGCGCACACGCGTCTTGAAAAGGCGATAGAGGAAATGGAACGGCTTCACGCTTGGGATTTTGAAAACAAAGCGAAGGAAATTCTCTCAAAATTCGGCATTGATGACATTTCAAGAAACATCGGCGAGCTGTCGGGCGGGCAGCGCAAAAAAACGGCGTTGGCGAAAGCGCTTCTTACAGAGACCGACTTTCTCATAATGGACGAGCCGACAAACCACCTTGACATTGACATGATAGAGTGGCTTGAGGATTACCTCTCCTTCTCTAACACAACGCTACTGATGGTCACTCACGACCGCCATTTTCTTGACAGGGTTTGCAATGAGATTATTGAGTTGGATAATGGAAAACTTTATCATTACAAGGGAAAATACGATTATTTTGTAGAGAAAAAAGCTGAGCGGCTTGCCAACGCCGCGGCGGAAAACGAAAGGATGCGGCAGCTCTACCGCCGCGAGCTTGAGTGGGTGCACACATCGCCGCAGGCGCGCACAACAAAAGCGAAAGCCCGAATCAACGCTTTTGAAAAACTGAAGGAAGAGACGAGCCAAAGGGTTGAAGCCGCGCCTGCGGCGTTCCACGTCCAGACTGAACGGCTTGGGAATAAAATTCTGGAAATCAACAATATAGACTTCAGCTTTCCGAACAATAAGCTCTTAGATGATTTCTCTTACATCTTCAAAAAAGGTGAAAAATGCGGCGTTGTCGGGAAAAACGGCACGGGGAAAAGCACCTTCCTGAAGCTGATAATGGGCGAGCTGCTGCCCGATGCGGGCAAAATCACGCCGGGACTGACAATCAAGTTCGGATATTTCGCACAAGACGGAATGAAAGTCGCCGGAAACCGCCGAATAATTGACATTGTGAAAGAAAAAGCGGAGGTTATCAGGACAGAGAACGGGAACTACATCAGCGCATCACAGTTTTTGAACCATTTCGGATTCAAATTTGAGCAGCAATACACTTATTATGAAGATCTTAGCGGTGGGGAGAAGCGGAAACTCCATCTGCTGATAACACTGCTGCAAAACCCAAATTTCCTGATTCTTGACGAGCCGACCAACGATTTTGACATTGACACGCTGAACCTTTTGGAGGATTTTCTATATAATTTCAAGGGATGTCTGCTGATTGTGAGCCACGACAGATGGTTTATGAACAAGTTGGTTGACCATCTTTTTGTTTTTGAAGGCGGGGGCAAAGTCAAAGATTTTTATGGAAATTACACTGAATACAAACTTGCGAAAGAGAAGGAGAACCGTATCCAGAAAAAAGCGGAGAGGATACAGCGCGATGCGGAGACCTCTGCGGCAGCGCCAGTGGCTGCAAAACCAGCAAATCCTAACAAGCTGACTTACAAGGAGAAAAAGGAATTTGAGGCGTTGGAGACGGAGATAGAAAATTTGGAAGCGGAAAAGAAGACCTTGCTTGAACAGATGAACGGCGGTGAGACTGACGGACAGAAATTAGTGGAAATCGGGCAACGGTATCAGGTTGTGGCTGACACACTTGACGAGAAATCAATGCGCTGGCTCGAACTGAGCGAAAAAGAATGGTGACAATAAAAAAGGGAGGTTTTCAGCCTCCCTTTCCTTTTCAATACAAATTGATTATTTGCATTTTACTTCAATAGTAACTTCTTTACCATCAACAACTTGTGAAAGTCCTTGGTAAGGAGCTACTGACAAGTTTTCGCAATATGATTTTTCATAAATTGCTTTGACGTCAGCATCGCTGTAAGCATATTGTTTAACATTGTCCTCATAGTATGTGCAGACACATTTTTTACCGCATGAGGTGAACATCAGGGTTGCTACAGCAGCAACAGCAATGATTGATAAAACTTTTTTCATGATAATTTAAATTTAAATTAGTGAATAAATATTTACGCTGCAAAAGTAATAAAAAAATACAATAGGCAACACACAAATATCTTAATAAATGTTAACAAGGAAAAATAATGGAATTGGACAATAAAGAAAAAAGCGTATCTTTGCCGCCGAATTGAAAGGGGTGCCGCAAGGCTGAGATTATACCCAATGAACCTGATGCAGGTAATGCTGCCGTAGGGAATATTCCGTAAATCTTATTTTTCCCTTTCTATTAAACGTTTCAAATAATAACTTAAAATTATTAGTTTATGACGAGTAATAGAATTTTAAAGGTAAGAAGAAAAATCGCCGCTGGAGTTGCGGCACTGTCTCTTTTCTGCGCACCAGCTTTATCTTTGGCGCAATCGCTCACAGATTCGCTCAACCCTATTGAGCTTCAGAGCGTTGGAGTAACATGGACACGCCCAAACGGAGAAGAGTGTTTCTCTGTGACGAATGTCAATGAAGACGCAATCCGTAAAAACGCCGGAAATGGCAGCGTGAACAATATGTTTGACATGGTCCCTTCAATGGTGACGACCTCGGACGCTGGCACGGGCGTGGGTTATACCTACATGCGCATACGCGGCATCGACCAGACACGCATTAACGTAACCCTAAACGGTATCGCCCTGAACGACGCCGAGTCGCAAGGGTCGTGGCTTGTGAACTTGCCCGACCTCGGACTCAAGACACAACATCTTGAAATTCAGCGCGGGGTAGGGACTTCAAACAACGGTGCGGCTGCATTCGGCGCGACAATGAACTTCACCACACTTGACCCCGCGGAAAAAGCATTCCTTGAATTCACTTCCGCCGCAGGCTCTTTCTACACATTCAAAAACTCTATCACCGCCTCAACCGGAAGAATAAAAGACCGTTTTTCAGCCTCTGTCGCATATTCCAACACCTTGAGCAAAGGCTATATCGACCGCGCGACCGCTAACCTCCACTCTTTATTCTTCACCGCTGACTACAAAATGCTCTCGAAAGACAAAAGCAAATCATACGGCACGCTGAAATTCAACTTTCTTTACGGAAAAGAGAAAACAGGCCTCGCATGGAATGGTGTCCCCGCCGACTCTCTCAAGACAAATCCCCGTTACAACAGTTGCGGTGAATATTACGATGAGAACGGAAACAGAAAATACTATGAAAACCAGACCGACAATTACAACCAAAACCACTTCCAGCTATTCTACACAGGATACAACAAACCATCTGCCAAAAACCGTCTGCGTTACGATATCGGCGTACACCTCACCCGCGGAATCGGCTATTATGAAGAGTATTACGATGCCCCATTCGAAATGTACGGTTTCGACAATATTATAAGAGATAATGACACAATATCCACGACCCAACTCGTAACAAGAAAATGGCTCGACAACTATCTTTACGGACTCAATTTCAACATCAAACAGAATATTAACAAGAACAAGACCGCTGGGGAAACGACAAAAATAAGACAATGGAACTGGTCACTTGGCGGCGACATAAAGCAATATGACGGAAAACATTTCGGTGACATCATCTGGGCGCAACATTCAGAAAACATCCCCATCAACACACATTGGTACGATGGCACTGGGAACAAGACCCAAGGCAACCTGTTCACCACCATGTCGTTTTCGAGCAAGCATGTCTATACATACATCGATCTGCAATACCGGATTATATATTATAAAATACGAGGCATTAATGAAAGTCTGAACACTGTTGACCAGACACATTTATGGAATTTCTTCAATCCGAAGGCAGGTATAAACTACTCTTGGAAAGCCAAAAAGAGTCTCACCCATTCAATCTACACATCTTTTGCCATTGCACACCGCGAGCCAACCCGCAGCGATCTCACCGAATCCGATCCTGACCGCCGCCCTGTGCCTGAGCGCATGTATGATGTCGAAGCGGGCTACCGTCTCACTGGCAACACTTTTGCCGTAAACGCCAACGCCTACTTCATGTACTACGACAACCAGCTTGTGCTCACCGGAGAAATCAACTCTGTTGGAGCGGCAATAATGACAAACGTGAAGAAAAGTTTCCGCACAGGCATTGAAATTATAACCTATTACAAGCCAGTGAGATGGTTCGCATGGAACCTGAATGCGGCATTCAGCATGAACAAGATTTTGGATTACACTGACTATGTTGACGACTGGGACAGTGAAACTGGTGAGCAGCGCACCGCAAAACTCGGCACAAGCACCATCTCCTTCTCGCCGGCAATAGTTGCGGGCAACGACTTCACTTTCACGCCAGTAAAGGATTTTGACATCTCTTTCATCACAAAATTTGTAAGCAAGCAATATTTGGACAACAGCCAGGACGAGAATTTAGTCATCAAACCGTACTGTGTCAGCAACCTGCATTTCGACTACACACTCCGCACCCGCGCGATTTCAGAGATCGGCTTCTTCTTCCACATCAACAACATCTTCAACCACAAATACGCGAGCAACGCATGGATATACAAATTTTACTCCGGCAACGAGCTCAACTATTCGGCAGGCTATTATCCGCAAGCTGGAATCAATTTTATTGGAGGAATAAGGCTGAGATTTTAGGGAAAGGATTTTCAGAAAATATTCTTGCAAATCTTAAAAATCAGCGAGTATCCGCGTAATCGGCGGGGAAAAACAGTCCCGCAGATACCGCAGATGTTCGCAGATTTTTTAATATCAGGGGCGACGTGAATCCAATTATAAAGACAAAATTGGATTATTCCAAATTATTATTTATCTTTGCAAGTTTAATTAACAACAAACATATATAAAACAGTATTTTTTGCGAAACATGAAACACAAAAGTCTGATGATAACACTTATAGCGCTACCTTTTGTGCTTAGTATGTGCGCAAAAATGCTGACCCCGTCAGGCGGGCCGAAAGACACGACCCCGCCAAAACTCGTGAAAACACAGCCTGAGACTGGGTCTTTGAACTTCAGCGGAAACAGCTTTAAAATCACGTTTGACGAATATATCGTCCTTAACAATCCCACAGAGAACAGCATTTTTTCACCGCCAATGGAATACGACCCGAAATTCACCATTTCTAACAAGACATTGAGCGTAAAAATCTACGACACGCT
>CACYHL010000044.1 GCA_902774205.1 uncultured Bacteroidota bacterium
GAAATAATAAGGAACATCACCGCTGCAAGAGTGAAAGAAATTGCAGGAGAAGTGTTTTGTGGCGCGGATTTCAGCGAGATTGTGGTTGGGAATAGAAATTAGGAGATAGGAATTAGGAATTAGTTGATAGGAGGGTTAGATGATTATTGTAGAGACGGTGTGCACACCGTCTCGAAATGAACGAAAAAACGTGAAAATTGTAGAGACGGTGTGCACACCGTCTCAACCAAAAATGAAACGCAAATTCCAACAATATAAAACAACAAAACAATGAACAACATCACAAAATTAGACCAGATTATTGAATTGGTCAAAACAAAACCGAGAAAAAGATTAGTTGCGGCGTATGCCAATGATGAACACACGATTGAAGCGGTGAACAACGCTGTGGAAATGGGCATTGTTGACGCGACATTGGTCGGTGAGGAAGCGGTGATCCGCGAAGTCTGCAAAAAACTGAACATTAACGCCGACAAATTCCGCATCATTAATGAGCCGGTTGACGTGAAGGCGGCGGCGAAGGCGATTGACATTATCAATGCGGGCGAGGGCGACATCCTGATGAAGGGGCTGCTTTCCACAGACAAATACATGCGTGCGATACTGAACAAGGAGAAAGGACTTATGCCTGGGCCGAAAGCTGTGTTGTCGCATGTCACTGTTATTGAGACCCCGCGCTACCACAAGCTCATCATCTGCGGTGACGTTGCGATTATCCCCGCACCGGACCTCTCGCAGAAAGTAGCTATCACAAATTATCTCATCAAAACAGCAAAGGCGTTGCAGATTGAGAAGCCAAAAGTCGCGTTGCTGGCTGCTACGGAACAGGTGCTTCCGGCAATGCAGGCCTGCGTTGACGCCTGCCTCATCAGCAAAATGGCAGAACGCGGACAAATCAAAGGTGCGCTTGTTGACGGACCGCTTGGACTTGACCTCGCCATTGACGCCGAAAGCGTGCGCATAAAGGGGCTGAAGAGTGAGGTCGCTGGTGACGCCGACTGTCTGCTCTTCCCGAATATTGAATCAGGAAACCTGTTCTACAAGAGCAACACTAAACTTGCAGGTGCGGAACTTGGAGCGATGGTCATCGGTGCGAAAGTGCCGTGCGTGCTGACTTCTCGTGGCGATTCGTCAAAATCGAAACTCTATTCAATCTCTCTTGCGGCAAGTCTGTAAGAGATAATTGTTATATTCGCCAAGAATTTTGTTATACAGGAATAAATGGATTCGTATGTTGAGCCGTTGTACAAAATGGCTCTACAAAAGAATCATGTGGGGTGTCTTATGCGCATGAGTTAATTCCCCATGCACATCGAATACATATTAACACACTGATTTTCATGCGATAACCAACCGGTTATTTGAGGGATGTCTGTGCAATCATAAATTATTTTCAGCCAATCATCGTGAAAAGCTATAACAGTTGCTATGTGTACCTCGATTGGCATTTCAACTATTCTGTAGGTTGAATTAAAATCAGGGGTGTCGTAAATCTTAAGGTTCTTATTGTCAGACAATCGGTTGGCAATAACTCCTATACCGGCATTTTCATTGCATATCCATACCGAATCACTATTTAAGGTTGTGATGTCGGAAATGGATGAAAAAATATTCACTAAAAATCTGTTTTGGTTTTGCTTGATTAATTTTGTGAAAAAAAAAGGCTCATGAAAAGTGTCGTTCGTATATACCCGGGTCTTTGCAATGTTGTATAAGGTTAGAATTGGGGTTGATGATGTGTCTGAGTTATAAATTGGTATAGTATCCCCGATGAGAACACATAAAGTATTTTGACTTTTACATGCAAATGCCGATAATACTATAAAAAGTGTGATGAATATTTTTTTCATAATTATTTCCCCGCTTTGAATTTCCGCTCCTCAAAATAGATTTTCTGCACCTCTTGGGTGTCGTCCATGAGAAGAATTGCGGCGGGCTCGACAGTTGTTCCCTGCTTGTCCTTAACGCCCTTTTCGATGGCGAATGTCCAGACGACGCTGTCACTTGGGGAGATGTTCGCGGTGAGGGCGTCAACAAGCGTATCTATCTTCACGTGCGCGCCCGCAGTGGAAATCCATCTGACACCGCTGTTGAAATGCTCCTGCCTGTACGAAACCGCCATCTGGTTCTTGCCATTGATGAAGACAAACGACACCAAAACCTCTGACGGGTTTGCCGGATTTTTGGCGCATGAGCGGCTGTACTGATAAATCAGGTTGCCGGAATCGTCAACTTTGCGGTCTGACTGAGGCTGCGCAAGCACGTCAGCTATGAGCGACAAAATGAAAACGGTTATGAGAAAACGCTTCATTCCTCAAACTGGTTAATCCACTCCGCGACCTCGGTGGCTGGAATGAGGTTCATGCAGTTGAAATGCTTTTTAGGGCATTTTTTATATCCGAGTTTTGAGCATGGGCGGCAACGCAGCGGGCAGACCTCAAAAATGCGGAATCTGTCAGATGACATGTACGGGTACATTCCAAATTCGGGAACGGTGTTGCCCCAAAGTGATGCTATCGGTACTTTGAGCGCGGCACCGATGTGCATAAGCCCAGTGTCGCCGGTGAGCAGACATGCGCTGCGCTGGATTATTGAAGCTGACTCGAACAGAGAGAACTTGCCGCAACCGTTGTAGGCGCGTTCGCCTAACTGGGCGACAATCTCCTCGCCCTCGGCAAATACGTCCTGACCGCCCAGAAGCATCATCGGCTTGTAGAGGATCCTGCCGATCTCAACAATCTTTTCAACTGGAATCCGCTTTGTGGCGTGCGCTGCGCCGAGCGACACCGCCACGAACCCGTTCTCGAACACTGCCGGCAGGTCATCTTCGTTAAAGGATTTGTTCTCTGGAATGAAGAAGTCAAGCCCTTGGCCATCGTTGGTGACACCAAGCGGCTTCACCGCCTCAAAATAGCGGTCAACGATGTGTGAATTGGGCAGGAAGTTGATTTTCAGGCGCACTAAAACCCATTTTTTGAAGTTGTGCTTGTTGTATGTCGCTGAAGCCGCGCCAAGCCTGCGAACTATCTTTCTCGACCTGACATTCTTCTGCAAGTCAACAATGAAATCAAAATGTTCTGGTTTCAGCTCGTTTACAGCTGCCGTGACACTGCCCGTAAAATAATGTATTTTAGAGATGTACGGATTATACTCCAATACAGGAGCGAACTCTTTCTTTATCAGAAAATGAATTTCCGCATCAGGCTTCTGAAGTTTCAAAGCCCTTATCACTGGTGTTGTCAATACGACATCACCTATAGAACTGAGTCTGATTATTAAAATCTTTTGATGAGACGGAGGGTTATCGTCCATTTTTATATTTTTTTTATTTGTAAATCAATAAGTTAATCCATGAGCGGATTTTACAGGGTTAGCGTAAATATGTAAAAGATAATTCATCATCTTTTCTTCTGACACATCTGGAACATCAGATTGTTTTTTCAGATAGTCCTTAAAATCAGCAAGTTGTTTTTCATCATATTTGTCAGAAAAAGTTTTACTGTTTTCAAGAATATCGTAAGCCATATAATTGGTGCCATACAACTGATAATCCGCATATATCTGTTTGTCAATAAGATGCGCAAGCTCGGTCAATTTGTCATTGATTTTCAGAGTTTCGTCTATTGTGTCAATCTGTTCAACCAAAGGTTTCCCAATCACCAAAGTTATTCTTCCTTTATATCCGAAAATCCCTTGCTGCATACTCATAAAATCCTCACCCGGCTGTTTCACATACGGTGTTTCTTCTGACAACGCAAGCTCGCGCGCCTTCTGCTTGTCGCACGGCTCATACTCGTAGGAAATTGTTACTGGCGTAATATTTAAGCCTTTAAGCACAGAAAGAGGCTCATCAGAAGAGCATTCAGAAAGCATTTTTAGAAGTCCCTGCTGTGTTTTGTCAATGCCGTCCTTTGTCCTGCCGTTGCGCTGTGCTGTCCACACCGAAGACTTTTCCTCTGTAAGACTGTAATGAATATACTCTGAAAGCAGTTTTGAATTTGCAAGTTTCTCTCTTATAGAACCATCACGTTTAACAATGAACATTTTGTTTAGCTTCGCAAAAGCATCAAGCAGAGGCATTGAAATGAGATTGTTTCCAAAAGCGATTTTGGAGGTCGGTCGGTTGTTTGTAAGAAAATAGTACTGAAGCAGAGCCGTATCCATAACAATGTCGCGGTGGTTCGCCACAAAAAGATAGGGCACATCGGGCTGAAGATTCTCAAGTCCGCGCATATCAAGTGCCGAAACCGTCTTTTCAACGAAAGTCTCTATAAAGCGCTTTGCCACAGAAAGTTGGAATTCATACGTTGAGTTGAAACTTGCGAACTCGGCTTCCATCTGTTCAAGTGTGGCCTTATGCTCAATAAGTTTCAGCGCTTTGCGAAAATCCTCATTTTCAATAAGATACTTCCATGCGAAACGTGCTTCACGTTCGTTATAGTGGCGAATCGGCAAAAAAGTATCTTCCATATCTAACTATAAAATTGCAACTGCAAAATTACACAATTTTTTAACACGAAAAAAATCATGCGTTATTAGTTAGCTGGAATAAAATCCGCGCTGAAAGCGAAAGGCATCAGATCGTTGACCGACTTGACCTGATAAATAGGGCCGCTTTCGCCGGCGAAAGTGACTTCAATCGGCGATTTTGCAATCTGCTCGTACTCCATAAGCACCTGGCGGCAGGCACCGCACGGAGGTACCGGTCTGTCGAGCGGTTTGTCAGGGTTGATAGCGACTATTACAAGTTTTTTGAATGCCACCCCCGGAAAACGTGCCGAAGCTGAAAAAGCGGTTGTACGCTCGGCGCAAAGTCCTGACGGATAAGCGGAATTCTCCTGATTGCTGCCTGTAACGACCTCGCCGTTGGCTAACAGAATGGCGGCTCCCACATAAAAACGCGAATAGGGTGCGTATGCCCCACGCGCTGCCTCAAATGCCTTGTCCATGAGCATCGCCACGTCTGCCGGCAACTCCGACCTATTCTCATAAACAGTGATGTCAGTAATCAATTTTTCAGTTTTCATGTTTATTTTTTTAAGTTATTAATTTTTATTCCAATCCAAAAATTCAAATCTGTCAAAACAAAAAAGGAAGAAAGAGTTAAAGAAGGTATAGA
Organism: uncultured Bacteroidota bacterium; assembly: GCA_902774205.1. Classification (GTDB taxonomy): domain Bacteria; phylum Bacteroidota; class Bacteroidia; order Bacteroidales; family WCHB1-69; genus RUG11942. Next base: position 5,120 of record CACYHL010000044.1, read on the forward strand.
AAGTGATTCCAGCTTGTGTCTCTATTGTGTCCTCCGCGAAACAGGAGAAGAAAATCATGATGAAAAACAGCAGATAAAGCACCTCGACAGGGTGTTTTCTGACAAAAAACGGCACGAACAGAACGAACAGAAAGCCGATTGGAAGCAGCACGCCGCCCATAATCCACAGGGTGAGGAATTGGTTGTGCGCACCCATGTCAAGCGGCATATCGGGAAATATCGACTGCAACTTTTCGTTCAAAACCGCTTTGTGGTCGCCAATACCGACACCGGTGCCCCAGTGCTCCGACACCACCAGCACGGCAGAGTGCCAAAGCGCAAACCTTTGCAGCAGCGATGAGTTGTGAACCTGGTGCGTGCGATTGTAAAGCGAGACGCTGAAAAAAGTCGGGTACAACGCACGCTTAATCCCGATAAACTGTGTGTAATCGACATTGGCGATAAGATGTTCCACGTTGTCGATATCCTTTTCCATCAGCTGAGCCACACCGTCAGCATCCTTGCGCAGATGTTTCGAGTTAAGGTAGCGGATAAGTGCAGGCGCCACGCTGTCGTAATCGACACCGCTCCGCTGCGACCAAGCTGTTCGCAACTCTTCCTCGCATACATAAATCCCTATAGGTGAACCGTTTTCGACCATCGAAGCCGTGTCGTGGGTGTAAGTGTTGCCGAGTGCGGTGTGCGACTCAAGCGAGGTTGCGTAATCATAGTGGAAATACGACCATGTGACATACGAGACATAGCCAGTCAAGCCTAATATTGCGATAGCCATTGCAGGAAGCAGGAACTTGCGCAAACGCATCTCCTTTTCAGCATAAAGCAGATAAAACAGCGCGACAACAGTTATAACAGCCAAAAGCAGGATGGCGGTAAATGTCTGTGCTACAAATATATATCCCACAAACCACACGGCGAGACAAATACAAATTGTGCGAAGCCATTTTGGAGCTACAGCAGTTTTGAATGCGAACAGACAAGTAAAGAGGCATGAGAGAATGACAGAAAATCCGAAGCGGATATGAGAGATGAACGTCGAGATTGCGCGGAAATCATCAGCGGGGTGGGTAATGGCACATGATAAAGCAATGCATGTCCCCACGAAAGTGCTTGTCACGAAGCCAGCAATGATGATACGCTGCTCTCTGCCGGAAGGTGCGGCACTGCTTGCTAAAATTATCGGAGCATACAGTATCGGCAGTTTGCTCAGCACATTATCCAAGCCATCACTCCAGTTGTCGGTGTTAATCAGTCCGAAGAGGAAAAGCACAAAAAACGAAGCCAAGATGAAAGCGAGCTTGTTTTCGCGGAGACGCTGCCATTTCTCACGCCAGTCCCATTCGAACACCCAATTCGCAGTGAGGAAAATGCCCGCCGCACTCATCGCGAAATTGGAAACGGGTATAGCCGCCGCTAACGCGAAGAGTAGGAAAATGTATATTATGTGGTGTAGCTGCTTGCGGGTCAATGTGATGTTATTTTTGCGGGGTTAGGATTCTTTTGTATCTGTCACTGTCAAGAAGCACCTCTTTCGCAACCTTGATTTCAGGGTCGAACTGCAAAGAATGGCGAATGCGGCCTTTCTGATAGTAATAACGTACAACAATCTCATTTGCAATATATTTCGCAATCTCATCGCGGTATGTTTCAATGTCTTTCTCCTTATCCTGCGCCACAGCCTTCTCCATCTCCGCAAAGCTCTTCTCTATGGCCTTCCAGAGATTCTCGTCCTCCGCCGCATCTTTCAGGTCCTTCATAAACTCCTCTGTTTCAGTGGTATATTTGTAATCCTTGTCTTTTATATAGCTGCAAAAATCAGTGTAAAGAGCGTCATCGACCACAAAATCCTCAGGTTCCACAATCGAGTCGTGTTCTGCCCTGTATTTGTTTGCGAAATCAAAAATAAGATTATTGAGCACCAGAGAGAGAAGAATGTTGCTCGAAAGTGTGTCTTTTGTGAGAATGTCCGGCTCAACACCGCCTTTGTCATAAACGGTGCGGCCGTGCTTCGTCTTGTACGCAGTCGCCAAAGAGTCGGGGATTGTGCGTTTCATCGCCTTCAGGGTGTCCTTGTTAAAATAGTCAATGTTCTGGACACACCGGCCTGACGGAATGTAATATTTTGACACAGTGATTTTAAGACTTGAGTTATAGCTGAGCGGAATCACGTTCTGCACAAGTCCCTTGCCGAAAGTCTTCTTTCCAACAACCACGCCTCTGTCGAGGTCTTGAATTGAGCCGGTGACGATTTCGGAAGCGGAGGCGCTCATCTCGTTAACCAAAACCACAACCGGAATATTCTTATCCACAGCAGGATAGCGGGTTTTGTGGGAGAACTGCTGTTCTTTCACCTTGCCCTTCGTCTCCGCAATCGTGATATTAGGGTCAACAAAAATATTAACAATGTTCACCGCTTCGTTAAGGAGCCCGCCGCCATTGTTGCGCAAGTCAAGAATAAGATATTTCATTCCCTGCTCTTTCAGCTTGAGAAAAGCGTCTTTCACCTCGTTGCCTGCATTTTCTGTAAACTGGTCAAGTTTGATGTAGCCCACGTTATCGCCCACAAGCCCGTAATACGGCAGGTTCGGAAGTTTGATTTCCTTGCGCGTAACATTTATGACCACCGGTTTCTTTTCGCCCACGCGCTCAACCTCAAGGGTTATTTTCGTTCCGGGCTGCCCTTTCAAGATGTCGCTCACATCTGAAGAGCTTTTGCCCTGCGTTGACTGACCGTTCACTTTCACTATCTTGTCGCCTGCGCGAAGTCCGGCAGTCTGTGCGGGGCAACCCTCGTAGGGTTCAGAAATCACAACATCGGAGCCGTGCTGCTGAATCAGCGCGCCAATGCCGCCGTACTGCCCCATAGTCATAAGTTTGTACTCCTCAAGTTGAGATTCAGGATAATAGACTGTATAAGGGTCAAGTTTCTCAAGCATTGCGTCAATGGCGGTCTTTGTCAAATCGCCAGGGACAATCTCATCGGCATATTTCGCATTCAGTTCTTTGAGTATTGTGATGAAAATGTCAACATTCTTGGCTATCTCAAAATCATTCTGTGCAGTTGCAGACGGAACGAGTGCCAGCAGCAGAAAAATCCAGCAGTAAATTCTTTTCAATATGTGGTGATTCATACTTTATTTATCTATATTTTCGATATTATCAGATAGTAAACGATTTAAAATCAATATTATTTTATCGTTTATGAAATTAAAAGGAAGCACCTCGTTGCCAACAAACACGAAAAACAGAGCGGCGTATTTTCCCTGTTCAGTTGGAAGTGCCTCTATCAGATGCTTGTTCAGACGGTACGCTTCGCGGATGCGGCGTTTCATGAGGTTGCGGTCAACAGCTCGTTTCAGGCGTTTCTTAGGAACCCCCACAGCCATAACATTCTTTGTGTCAGCGGAATTGCATGGCTCAATGTCGTAATAGCATTTGAAAGGGAATGTGAAAATCACCTGCTGTTTGTGCAGCAATCTATCGAGAATAATCTTTGAGCAGATACGTTCTTTTTTAGGAAAGGAAAACTGTCGCTTGGAACTATCTTCTTTTTGTCGCATGGTCTTTAAAGAAAATGTCCAGTGCGGCGGTAATTGAAGGAGCCGCTTTGGTAGGCGCGATTGCGTGAACCGTCCAGCCCTCAGCCTCGATTGCCTCTTCTGCCGCGTGCCCCAGCGCGCCGAACGCGATTTCACCTTGCTCGAAATCAGGGAAGTTGTAACGAAGCGAGCGGATTCCCGAAGGACTGAAAAAGACAATCATGTCATATTTTGAGATGTCCACGTCTTTCTTCAGGTCAGCGGGCACGGTTTTGAAGACGACCGCTTGCGAATACTCAATCTCGTTCTGTGCGAAGAACTCATCGTATGGTGTGCCCACGCTGTCGGTACTGCATGGTATGAGGTATTTCAGGTCCTTGTTCTTGGAAAAAAGTTCGAAAAGGGCTTCCGTGGAGCTGTTTTTCGCAAAGAAAATCTTGCGTTTTCTGAAAGCGATATACTTTTGCAGATAGAGTGCTGTGGCTTCCGTGGTGCAGAAATACTTCATCGCCTCAGGCATTTCAACACGAAGTTCCTTTATAAGACTAAAGAAATGATCTATAGTGTTTTTGCTGGAGAAGACCACCGCCGTATAATTCAGAATATTGACTTTTGTGTCGCGGAATTCACGAGTTGAAACATTCTCTATTTTGAAAAACTTATAGAAATCAAAATTGACACTATATTTTCTCTTCAAATCTGCGTAAGGGGTTTTCTCAAAATCGGCCGGAGGGGTCTGTGAAATCAGTATATTTTTAACTTTCATGTTGCCTTTTGCAATTTTTCTTGTCTTTGTACTGCCTTATCTTCCAAGTAATAACGCCGTTTTTAACAAGATTATATACGGTAAAATTTCAACGATGCAAAAATACAAAAAAAATTGAAACGAATTTCCTTTTTTGCGATTTAGCATAAATAGCCTCACAAACATGGCGACATAAAACAAGAGAAAAAGCAATAGGTAGCCCCAAAGAATCTGTGGAAGATTCAGATATACAACACCAATCATCAGTGGAAAAAGCAAAAGCGTGGTGTCGGTGAGGTAGAACAATTTCTGAAGAAGATACTCCATCTTGTCATTTCTGTCATAATCGAACATGAATGAGAAAAACCTGAAAGCCAATGACTTAAACAAAACATCAAAGACAAATATCCCCAATGCGGCGAAAAAGAGCAAGATGGCTGAAATGTGCAACTCCGCCGGAAGACAGTACATGTACATTATATAATACACGAGCGTGGCTTGGACAAGCACTATGCATGGAAGCAGAATCAACACGATGCGATCGCGGAGAATAGAGCCGTCCCTTATCACCTGTGCGCTGATTCTTGCGGCGAAAAGTCCCTGTGCCAACTGTCGCATCTCCTTGCGATAAACCGTGATACAAACGGCCATCAGCACAATGACGACACCCGCCACAACGGTGAAAGTGTCCTGAAAAAAATCATTCACAGGAACCCTTTCAAAATCGAATCCGCCTTGCGCCGAAAAAACAGTCATTTCCATAGTGCAAAAATAGTGCTTTTTCAGTTATGTTCGTATTCCCATAAGATTTTATTGAACCTTGTCATAAAAAATATTACTTTTGCCACAACTTGTCACTAATATCTTCAACAAATAAAATATAAAGAATTAAAAACATGGGAAAGCCCGACTATTTCAAGGAAGCTCCAATCGCGGTGACAATCTGCGACAAGGAGGGGATAATTTTAGAGATGAACGACAAATCTGTCAAGACATTCATTAAAGACGGTAAAAGTCTGATTGGTGCCTCATTGCTTGACTGCCATCCGGAGCCGGCACGCCGCAAGCTGACAGCAATGCTTGAGAACCACAACGTTAACGCCTATACAATCTCGAAAAACGGTATTAAGAAACTGATTTACCAAATGCCGTGGTTTGTGGAGGGCGAGTTTGCGGGGTATATCGAACTCTCTATGGAAATTCCGGAGGAGATGCCGCATTTTGTGAGAGGATAGGGGGGAGGGAATGTGCCCATTATTGCTTTGGTGAAAACTGCTTACAGATAATTTTTCAAAAATTTCGCAGTGTAGCCCTTGCCATGCTTCACAATGTTTTCGGGGGTGCCGGTCGTGATGATTTTGCCTCCGTCTTTGCCGCCTTCCGGTCCGAGGTCTATTATCCAGTCAGCCATTTTAATGACATCCATGTTGTGTTCGATGACAAGCACTGTGTTGCCACGCTCGACAAGTTCGTTCAGGATTTTCAGCAGCACGGCAATGTCGTTGAAATGCAGTCCCGTAGTGGGTTCGTCCAAGATGTAGAAAGTGTTGCCTGTCTCGCGGCGCGACAGCTCCGTGGCTAACTTCACACGCTGCGCCTCACCGCCTGAGAGCGTTGTGGAGGGTTGCCCGAGCCGTATATATCCTAAGCCCACATCGTCTAAAGCTTTTATCTTCTGCACTATCGAAGGTATGTTTTCAAAGAACTCAAGCGCGGTCGTCACATCCATCTCCAACACGTCGTTTATTGACTTTCCCTTGTATCTTATCTCCAAAGTCTCATCGTTGTAGCGTTTCCCGTTGCAGGCCTCACATGTGACATAGACTTCCGGAAGGAAGTTCATCTCAATGCTTTTCACACCGCCGCCACGGCACTCCTCGCACCTTCCGCCTTTCACGTTGAACGAGAACCTTCCCGATTTGTACCCCCTGATTTTCGCTTCGGGCAGCCCGCTGAACAACTCCCTTATTTTGTCGAAAACCCCTATGTATGTCGCGGGGTTCGAGCGCGGGGTCTTGCCTATCGGCTGCTGGTTTATGTTTATGACTTTGTCGATGTTTTCTATTCCTGTAATTGAAT
>CACYHL010000045.1 GCA_902774205.1 uncultured Bacteroidota bacterium
ATGAATCTTTCCGGCAAGGACAGTGCTGTCACCATGCATCTTCGTGCGGAGTGCGCTTGCGGTGTCGTCAAGGCTCTTCTGAAGCGCGTAGTTGCTGAGAGAGTCCTTCATAGACTTGCGGAGAACATCTGCTGTGTCGTGGATGTCGGCACGAAGCATCGTGACTGTATCATTCAATGACTTGTGGAGTATCACGCTGTCTGAATGAATCTTTCCAGCAAGAATAACGCTGTCACCATGTATCTTTGTTCGGAGTGAGCTTGCAGTGTCATCGAGGCTCTTCTGGAGTGCGTAGTTGCTGAGCGAGTCCTTCATTGATTTGCGGAGGACATCTGCCGTGTCGTGGATGTCGGCGCGAAGCATCGTGACTGTATCATTCAATGACTTGTGGAGTATCACGCTGTCCGAATGTATCTTTCCGGCGAGAGCTGTGCTGTCACCATGCATCTTCGTGCGGAGTGCGCTTGCAGTGTCATCGAGGCTCTTCTGAAGCGCGTAGTTGCTGAGCGAGTCCTTCATGGCCTTGCGGAGAACATCTGCCGTGTCGTGGATGTTATTGCGAATAAGTACAACACTGTCGTTCAACGCATTGTGAAGTATCAAACTGTCATAATGGATCAGTGTTCGCAAAGCAGCTTCCAACGCTGAATCAGCAGCAGCCATGTCTGCCCTGATGTCGTTTGCCGTGTCAGCCAACGCTGTACGTATATCTCTCGCAGTGTCCACCAATGCGCTGCGAACTTGAGCAGAAGTAGTGTCAATGTGCTTTTGTAACGTGTCGTAGTTGTCCTGTATCAGCGTGCGCAACACCAAGGTCGTGTCAGCTAATTCTCCACGCAAATTTGCTTTCGTAGTGTCCAACGAGTATCTGATGCTTGTAGCGGTATCCACTATCTCGCTGCGAATGTGAGCTTTAACAGTGTCTAACACGTAGTATATTTCCTTCATCGTCTCGCCATTGGGGTTCAGCCTATCAGCCATAAGGGCGTATGGAACAGCATTTATCGGAGTTATAGGGGAAACTATTGTCTGCCCATTGAATGTTATGGTCGTCCGCACACGCGCGTTGTTCCACTCGACAGCCCAGAACTGCCCTATACCAACAGTAGAGTCACCAATCTGAAGGGAGAGAAGACCATTTGCATTAGTCGTAAGTCCAGTGTATGTCTCCGTGTAAATCACGTTGTTAGAGGAATTCATCACTTCCCATTTGAATGTGATATTACTTCCATTTGTTACCAAACGGTTGTTCGTGTCCCTTAAAACAGCTTGATAAGATAATTTTGGAGTTGATTGCGCCATCGCTGTTACAACCAGCATCCCCAAAAATAAGAATGTTAAAAATTTCTTTATCATATTTAAAGTACTATTTCTATATATTTTTATATGCTCTTCAAAAAATGTGCAAAAATACCACTTTTTTCCCTTAATCAACTCTTGGTTAACATTTTTTATGTTATTAAAAATCAATGATTTATCAGATAAGACAAATTCAAATGTGTTTAATTTTTCTTTTTTTGGAAAAATTAACATGGATTTTTACAAATTATGCAAAGCACAAATGATATTTTTATATTAAAAAAATTATTACAGAAATTACTCTGAAAGATGAAAACTTTTAACGAAAAGTTGTATGGGAAATATTACTTTTTCTGCTATAATTAGAGTTTCTCCCCGAACTTATTTTCTTATCCCATTGATTATCAATATAATAATCTCCTCTTTACGGTCATTCACATAGTTCTGCACCCCCACATCATCTTTCAGAAAAAAGTCTTCGTAAAGCGGCAAGGAGATGAAAGTGAAAACTGTCAATGAAATAATGTGCAACAACAAGTCCGATGGCTCAATATCACGGATTGTACCTTTTTTCACTTCTGCCTGAACCAAGTTGTTCAGAGTGGTGTAGTAGTTTTGGAATTTGTCGCTAAGAATAATCTCCTCGCGGATAAATTTTCTTCGTTCCTGATTGATTACCAGCTCATTAATAATGAAAAATGGAAGTTTTTTGTTGGTTGTAAGTTCTTCAAAATAGGCGTTAATGAAACGGCTTATAAAATCGAAAAGTGAGATGCTTTTATTGCTTTCCAAAGTCATGAAAGACCAAATATGCTCAAGCTTTTGCGAAAAAATTTTCTGAAAAAGTTTCTCTTTTGTGCGGAAATAGTAGTTGACCAAAGCCTGATTACAGCCGACCATCTTTGTGATGTCGGTAGTCGATGTCGCTTCAAAACCCTTTTCGATGAAGAGCTTTTCAGCCGCCAGCATTATTTCTGATTCCAAATTTTTTTTCGCCATAATCTTATTTTTTATTCTACCTTACTGAAGTTGGCTTTTGCAGTTTTTCACCATAAAATGAAGCCGGTTGAAGACATTCGCTTCGGAAGTTCCGCTGTCGAAATCGAGGAACAAAAGACTCATTTGCGGATATATCTGTTTGATTTTCTTTTCAATACCTTTTGAGATGATATGGTTTGCAATACAACCGAATGGCTGGAGACTCACCACATTCTGAATGCCCTGCTGCGCAAGATGGCTGATTTCGCCTGGCAAAAACCACCCCTCGCCAAATGAGCCCGCCATATTGACAACATTTTTAGCAAGATCCGCATACTCAAAAATATTTGTGAAGGGCCGGAAAAACGGGAACGGCTTGCAAATCTTCTCATATTTCTCAACTTTTCTCCATAAATATTTGTAAAACAAGTCATTAATCCATAGAGGAAGTTTCTCTTGCTTTATATTTTTTTCTCGGTTAATGTGTCTGTCAACAAAACTTGTGTTGAAAAAACTGAAAAGCGCTGGCGCGACAACCTCAACCCCGTGTTCCTCCAACCAATTGATTACAAACTTGTTACTAAAGCCATTGTATTTCACATAAATCTCGCCCACAACACCTATCACGGGCACTTTCTTCTTTCTGTCAATGGCAGCGGAAAATTCCGCAACAGCCTCTTTCATAAGATTTTGCAATCCTTTACAATCATTGGCTTCGATTATCGGAAAAGCTTTTTGAGTGTATTTGTGGCGCAACTCTTTCACACGCCCTGGCGTTGTCTCTCGCACGACCGCCGCATGGTACATTTTCGCAAGACAGTCAGCGTAAAGCACTGTGTTAACAACAAGATTCATTATCTTCCGCCACGGTATTGTGAAGCCCGGCTGGTCGTTGTTTAGACCACTTCCGAGCGCAAGCGAAATGACCGGCACATCTTCAAATCCCGCCGACACCATGGCGTTTTTAATCAGCGAATAATAGTTTGATGCGCGACATTGACCTCCCGTCTGCGTCATAATCACAGCCACCTCGTCAGGGTTGTATTTGCCGCTCTGCAAGGCGTTCATAATCGAGCCTATGACAATAGTTGCGGGGTAGCACACATCATTGTTCGCGAACTTCAGCCCTGTCTCCGCCGCCTCCTGATTTCCGGTCGGCAACGTTATCATGTTATACCCTGCGACTTTGAACACTGACGGGAAAAACTCCGAATAGCCCTCGGCGAAATATGGCCCAAGAAGCGTGCGGCGGCGTTCCCCCTTCGTATATGTCTTCGTGGTTTTGTATGGCAGCGGCGCTTCGCCGAGGCGCGGCGTATTACCGCCTTTTACCGACTCCGCCAATGAGCGAACTCGCAGCCGCAACGAACCTATGTTGTTGACATCATCTATTTTAAGGATTGTGTGATTCTTGTGGTATCTTTTCAGCACAGCATTGACCTCGTCCAAAATAAACGCATCGGGACCGCAGCCAAAAGAAGTTAGCTGGACAAAATGGAAATTCCTGTACTCGTGCCTGCCAAGAAAATAGGCCGCCTTGAAAATCCGGTTCGGGTAACTCCACTGCGACATTGCGTTCAGCTCATTGTAAACGTTAGCACCGCTCACTGCCGCAACGTTTTCCGTTATCACATCAATTCCCATGTTTGTAATCGCCTGCGAAATCTTGTGTTCAATGAGCGGGTCAATGTGATACGGGCGCGCGGCCAAAAGAATCACCATTCTATCTTCCTTTATCGCATTGTCCAAAATCTCGTTGGCGAGCTTTGTCAGAGTTTCCAAATATTCGTTTTGCGCCTTCACTGCCTCATCAACCGCAGTGGCAGCAAGTGTCTCCTCCACCCCAAGCGAATGAAGATATTCAACACACGATTTTTTTAGTAAATCATTGTCTTTAAAAGAGATAGCAGGAGCATCAAATGGGATGCCATTATTTTTTGCGGTATCCATAGAGCTTTTCAAAACATCTGAATATCCGGCAACGACAGGGCAATTGAAACTGTTTTTCGAAAATTCGTCCTCTTTTCTTTCAAAGACCACGTATGGATAAAAAATCCTGTCAACTTTCTGATTTACAAGAGACCTGATATGACCGTGCATAAGTTTTGCTGGAAAGCAGATATTATCCGCCATAATACTTCTTAACTCACTTTCATACAGTTTGTTAGATGACGGTGGCGAAAGCACAATCCTAATACCGCATACAGAGAATAGCCGTTTCCAAAACGGGAAATCCTCATACATGCCGAGCGCGCGTGGAATGCCAATTGTGAGGCAACTGTTTTTTGGAGCCGGGTCCATCTTCCACAGCATTTTGTTCTTCTCAATGAACATATTCACCCCTTTATAATCTGTCTCAGAGGCATTTGCATATATTTTCTCACAATTATTCCCTGAAAAAAAAGTGTTACCGTTCTGAAAATGGAACAGTTTCACAGTGCAATGGTTTTCACAACCCGGACAAACTTCGTATTCCGATGTGTAGTCGTTGACTTTAATCAGGTCGTTAAGAGTTTGTGCCATGTCAGAATTTTATTTTCTTTTAAATATTTGATTATAAGAAAGTTATTTATGATTTTGGTTCATTGCGTAGAGTGCGGCTCCGTAGGCACCCATCAGCTCCGGAATGTCAGAGAAAGCTACGCTGCAACCGGTCATCTGCTCCAAAGCCCTGACAATGCTATGGTTCCTGAAAGTGCCACCCTGCACCACAATCTTATTGCCGAGTTCTTCTATATTCTTCAGTTTCAACACTTTAAAGAGACAATTTTTCACAACCGAGAAGCTGAAGCCTGCGGCGATGTCCTCCACTTCCGCACCCTCCTGCATCGCCTGTTTCACTTTCGAGTTCATGAAGACGGTGCAGCGTGTCCCCAAATCGCAGGGGTGCGGCGCGAAACAGGAGAGCCGCGCAAAATCAGCGACCTCATAGCCCATCATTTTGGCGAAAGTCTCAATGAAAGAGCCGCACCCCGAAGAACACGCCTCATTCAGCTCCATGCGCCTGATCGAGCCATTTTCCACAAAAATCGCCTTCATATCCTGCCCGCCGATGTCCAGCACAAAAGTGACATCAGGAACCAAGGCCCGTGCCGCTGAAAAATGCGCCATTGTCTCCACAATGCCGTAGTCAAAACTGAAAGCCGTTTTTATAAGATTCTCGCCGTAGCCAGTGACACAACTGCCATCAATTACAACATTTTCAGGATGATCAACCACATCGTAAAGAGTAGTGAGCATATCATGAAATGTCTTAAAACTGTCGCCCTTATTCCGCTGATAATCAGTGTAAACAATTTCTCCAGCAGAATTTAGAAGAACGACTTTTGTTGTGGTGCTTCCGGAGTCAACGCCGAGAAAATAACTGTTTTTGTCAGCCCAGCGAAGAACGCCGCGAGGAACTTTATGAAGTTCTTTTGATGAAAGCCAGTTATTGTACTCCTCTTCTGAAGTGAAAAGCGGCTCCAACCTGTCGGAAAGATTCGCGTTTTTTCCAAGTGTGAGATTGTCTATTGCCTCCTTGAAATCGGCGGCGGCGATTGGCTTCTGCGCTTCTGTCGGAGCCAGCAGAGCACAACCAGAAGCTGGAATGAACTGAGCGTTTTCAGGCGAAAGACAATCGTCTTCCGTAACGCCAAGCACCCTTTTGAAGTGTTTTTTAAGCTCAGGAAGAAATGCAAACGGTCCACCGCAAAAGAAAATTTTCGGAGTGATTTCCATGCCCCGTGAAAGCGAAGCCACAACTTGCAGAGCCACAGCGTTAAACACAGAAGCGGCGATATCTGACTTGCTGACATTGCGGCTCATAAGATTCTGTATATCAGTTTTTGAAAAAACGCCGCAACGTGATGCAATCGGATAAATTGTCTCCGCCTGACTTGCGAGCTCGTTAAGTTCAGCAGTGTCAACATCAAGCAAGGTAGCGGTCTGGTCGATGAACGCGCCGGTGCCGCCAGCGCAACTGCCGTTCATGCGGATGTCGGGGACTTTGCCTTTCTCGAAGAAAATCATCTTGCTGTCCTCGCCGCCCATATCTATAAATGTCCCGACAGTCGGGTATTTCTGCTTTATCATCTCCGCGGCAGCGACAACCTCTTGCGCGAATGCCACATTGAGCCGTTTTGCATAGCCCATGCCCACGGAGCCGGTCATCACAATCCGCAACACCGCGTCCCCGAGTTGGCTGTAAAGTCGCGCCACCGCCGCCTGCGCCGTCTTCTTGATGTCAGCGTAATGTCTGTGATAATCGGCGAAAACAAGTTTTCCTGTCCCGTCAAAAGCCACCATTTTCAAAGTTGTGGAACCTATATCTATGCCGACATCGTATGTAACAAAACCTTCCGCCATAATTTTTAAATGATGTATTTAATAAGTCTATTAAAAACAGTGGCAAAGATACGAATAAAATTATAAGTTACGCTTTTGCTGAAAAAATTTCCCGCAGATTACGCTGATTGGCGCAGGATCCATGCCAATAACTTAAGCAAATTCACATTGAAGGATGGGAATGTTGAGAGCATTCTCCAATTTGCAAATTGTTTCGAGAGACAAATTTTCTTCCCCTTTCAAAAGACGTGAAACATATTGCGGAGAGCAGCACAACTTGTCCGCAACATCCTGTCTGGTAAGATTCTGCCGTTTCATAACAACCGCAATTTTAATAGCGATTTTTCGCGAATAGGAAAGCCACCCATTATTTTTTGCATTCTTACGCCTTACTTCCTCGTCCCTCCACGATGAAAGTGATGCTGACTGTAATTTTTCCAAACGTTCAATAGCTTCCTTTTTTGTCATAATACTATTTCTTTTTGGTAATCTATAAAACTATCCTCATCAAAAACATGTTCTCGAATCAAAAAATTCCTAACCTTTTCCATTTTCTCCAACTCATGCAACGTATGTTTACGCTCCTGCATAGTATGCGTAAGTTTAATGGCTCCACCTGTAACTATGTATATCCCCACACTTATTTTAATCGCATACAATCGGAGCCAGCTTCTGCGATGCAGTCTTCCTTTTTCTTTACCAAGCAACATTTCACTTGTACGCTCATTCTCAAGTGGTCTGAAGAAATTATCAATATCAGCTTCAGGTGAAATATCCATAATTATACAAGACAATTCATCTCTATCTTCCATAGTTTGGTAAATAGCGTCTTCAATATTTGTTATTTTAAAATATGTGATGAGATCATCAAAATTTTGCGTAAAAAAATCCGCAAGCCAATATGCGTCACTCCATTGGGACATCACATTTTGAAGAGCATTATCTTTGTCGTTGTCATAACGGACAGCCCATAAACGGCCATCACTTATTATTTTGTCAAAAGTCATAACTTAGTAATTTTAGTACGTTGCAAAAATAATATTTTTTTAATTACGAAACCTATAAGTTGCGATTTTGCTGACAAAAAATTCCCCGCAGATTACGCTGATTGGCGCAGGATCACTTATACATCTCCTTCAGGTACTCTATCTGGCGGCGGTCGCGCTTCGTAGGACGCCCCACACCGTGCTCGCGCCGTTCAAAAGAGGTGTTGAGCATCTTCACGCGGTCGTATTCCTCCTGTGGCGTCAGGTCGGTGTAATACTGCGGCACAAGCTGCGCCCCCACCCTATTCTTCGGTGTGCCAATGACCTGAACTGTCTTGTCCAACTGCCCTATCTTAATATTATATATCTCATTGGTTTTCACATCTTTAGAAGGTTTCACATTATTCCCGTTCATCTTCACCTTCCCCGCATTGCACGCCTCCGTGGCAAGCGATCTCGTCTTGAAAATCCGCACCATCCACAACCATTTGTCTATCCTTATTTCGAGATTCAAATAATCCATAATCATTCTATTGAAAAAACAAAAGCAAAAATACAACATTCTCCTGACATAACAGTTCACCAGCCATAAAGCGTATTTAAAAAATAAAATGAGATCCGTTCTTTTTTTCAATTTTTGCAAGCAAATTTTCATTATTTTTGCGAAATGTTTTTGAAAAAATAAAAACCAATATGGATAAAGATAACGAAAAACTGTTCACCGAATTTCCTCCAGTATCAACTGAAGCTTGGGAGGAAGTAATTGTAAAAGATTTAAAAGGAGCTGACTACGAGAGGAAACTTATCTGGCGTACCGATGAGGGCTTTAATGTCAGGCCATATTACCGCGCCGAGGATTTGAAAGAAATCGGCTACCTGAACACGCTGCCGGACACGTTCCCATATACCCGCGGGCACAAAAGCCAGAATAACGCTTGGGAAATCATTCAGGAGATGAAAGAAAATGACATTGCGGAAGCGAACTCCATTGCGAAGGAATCTCTGAAAAAAGGCGCTACTCTTATCGCTTTTTCCGCAAAAAATGTCAAAAGTTATGACGACCTTGCAAAACTGCTCGATGGCATAGACCTCAACAAAAACGGTGTCAGATTCAACCACGCGAAAGAGCCGTTGGCTTTGATTAAAGATTTTATCCAATATATTGATAAAAAGGGATTTGAAAAAGAAAAAGTTTATGGAGGACTCTCTTTTGACCCAATAACATGTTATTTGAAAAGAGGAAGTTTCCGCACATCTAAAGAAGCGGCTTTGTCCACAGCAGTCGAACTCATCACCCTTACTGATGACATGCCAAAGTTTAAAGTACTTAATATCAAGGGTATAGATATTCATAACGCTGGAGCGACTATTGTTCAGGAACTTTCCCACGCACTTGCCATCGCCGCTGAATACATGAATTTCCTTACAGACAAAGGAATCGCTCCTGAAAAGGCGGCACGGAAAATCGAGATGTCCCTTTCTGTCGGCAGCAACTACTTCATGGAAATCGCAAAACTGCGCGCAATCCGTCTGTTGTGGTCAACAATGGTGGCGGCATACAACCCGAAATGCGAGTGCGCTTACAAGCTGTCTATCAACTCCATAGCATCATCTTGGAACAAAACCCTGTACGACCCTTATGTCAACATGCTGCGCAGTACCACCGAGGGAATGGCGGCGGCAATTGGCGGGGCTGACGGAATTTTGCTGCAACCATTTGACATAGCTTACAAAAAAGATGACGATTTCTCACGCAGAATAAGCCGTAACGCACAAATCATCCTCAAGGAAGAGGCATATTTTGACAAGGTAATTGACCCTGCTGCTGGCTCGTATTACATTGAGAATCTGACAAATTCGATAGCGGAACAGACTTGGAAACATTTCCAGGAGATTGAAGCTGAAGGCGGAATGCTCACAGCAATTGATAACGGCACAATCATCGCGGAAATCGAAAAGAGCTGCCAGAAACGCGACATGGACATCGCCACAAGAAAATATATACTGCTCGGCACAAACCAGTTCCCGAACATCAACGAGACGATGGCTGACAAAATTGAGGACAAAGGTGAACATTGCCAATGCGAATGCCGTCTGAAAAGCTACCGAGGCGCGATGGCTTTCGAGGAAATACGCTTAGCAACAGAACGTTATACAAAAGAGCACAAACGGCCGAAAGTGTTCCTGCTCAAAGTCGGGAACCTTGCAATGCGTCAGGCACGCGCAGGCTTCATCACCAACTTCTTCGGATGCGCCGGTTACGAAATCTTGGACAACTCCGGCTTCGCAACTGTTGAGGACGGCTTGCAAGCGGCAATCAAAGCTGAGGCCGACATCATTGCAGTGTGCAGTTCAGACGAAGAATACGAAACA
This sequence comes from uncultured Bacteroidota bacterium, assembly GCA_902774205.1. Taxonomy (GTDB): domain Bacteria; phylum Bacteroidota; class Bacteroidia; order Bacteroidales; family WCHB1-69; genus RUG11942. Next base: position 9,963 of record CACYHL010000045.1, read on the forward strand.
TTGGGTATAGAAGCCTCAAAAGCAACTAAAGAGAAATATCCGAAGGCCCTCCTCATTATCGCAGGCAACCCCGTTTGCGCCGAAGCACTTAAAGCCGCCGGCACAGACGACTTCATCCATGTGAAATGCAATGTCCTTGAGACACTTAAAAGATATAATTCTATTCTGTTAAAGTAAAAAGTCATCATATAAAATGGACAACTTTATAGTTTCTGCGAGAAAATACAGACCTTCGACCTTCAAATCGGTTGTGGGGCAGGATTCCATAACATCGACACTGAAAAACGCGATAAAGACGCAGCAGGTTGCACAGGCGTTCCTCTTCTGCGGACCGCGCGGTGTCGGCAAGACAACCTGCGCCCGAATTTTCGCCAAAGCCCTTAACTGCGAGAACCTTACAGCCGATTTCGAACCGTGCAACGAATGTGACTCCTGCAAGTCGTTCAACGCCTCGGCGTCGTTCAACGTTTATGAGTTGGACGCCGCCTCGAACAACTCCGTTGAGGACATCCGCTCCCTCACCGAGCAGGTGCGCATTGCCCCACAAGGCGCGAAATTCAAGGTCTATATCATAGATGAGGTTCACATGCTGACCTCGCAGGCGTTCAACGCATTCCTCAAAACCTTGGAAGAGCCGCCGGCGTATGCGAAATTCATCTTGGCGACAACTGAGAAGCACAAAATCATTCCGACAATTCTTTCTCGTTGTCAAGTATATGATTTTAAGAGAATTACAGACAATGATATAGCGCGACACCTCAAATTCGTCGCACAAAGCGAGAATGTCACCGTTGAAGATGAGGCTTTGCGTGTAGTCGCGGCAAAAGCTGACGGCGCACTGCGTGACGCACTTTCAATCTTCGACCAGCTCGTAAGTTTCTCCGGGAAAAACATCACATATCAGGACGCAATCAAAAATCTCAACGTCCTTGATGTGGACAACTACTTCAAAATGACTGACTTCCTGTTCAGTGAAGACTCCACCGCGCCGCTACTTCTTTTGGAGGATATTCTATCGAAAGGATTTGACGGACAGCACTTTATCTCAGGATTGGCAGGTCATTTCCGCAATCTTCTTATGGCTCAGAATCCGGCGACTGTCGGCTTAATGGAAGTTTCGGACAGTGTAAAACAAAGATTCATCGCTCAAACTAAAAATATAGACAAACTACTGCTACTCAGGTCTTTGGAAATATCAAACAGTTGTGATTTCAACTATAAGGCTTCTAACAACAAACGACTATCTGTAGAGATTTGCCTGATGCAGATAAACGCGAACTACGTTTACAAGCGTGCCAGGCAATCACGGGAGGGGGGACTCCGGAAATAGTGACGCGTCCGTTTCAAGGCAAAACGCAACAGTCACGACCACGACACCGCAACAAGGCACAGCGGCATTCAACATACCGAACAATCTCACAGTAAAAAAGACACTTTCAATAGGGAAGCCAGAACCGCAAATCAAACCAGAAAAAAAAGAAGGACCAAAACTAACTTCTGAAATCCAAAATACTGACAATCAAAATATTAAAGAAGAAGAGAAAAAGAAAGAGGAAGTTGTTGAAGCTGAAGCGCAAAAAGAACTGACACCTGAAGAGTTAGAACTGGCGGCGAAAAAAGAGTTGGAAGAATTGGCAGACGAAAACGACACCGACAACTTGTACGCCACAGAGGAGTATCTTGACGAAGATGACAAAAAAGAAGCCGAAAAGCAGCTCGCGATGGAGCAGGAACTCAAGATGACCACAGCGAACACAACGGCGCAGCAGCCCGAAGAGCCGCAAGACCCGCTGACGGTGCAGTGGAACGCAATGCTCGAAAACGTGTTCGCGAAAATACGCACCATACTATACCCGCTCAAGAACCATCCGCCAACAATAAAAGATAAAATATTGTATGTCAAGGTGAAAGGCGCGATTCAGGAGGAGCACTTCAACTCAAAGAAAAGGGAAGTTCTCGCATACTGGAGAAACAATGTTGACGAACAAATTGAGGATTTAATTGTTGAAACAGATGAGACTTTGGAAGCTCCGAAGATGATTTATGACAACAACGACAAACTAAACCATTTCAAGGAAGAAAACGCGGAATTTGGCGAATTTTTGAACATTTTAAACCTAAAAATAAAAGATTAATGAATGTAATTTCACAAAGACATGCCGTAAATGCGAGCGAGGAGAAAATCTTCGCTTCACTTTCCGACTGCCGGAATTTCGAGAAGTTCCTGCCCTCAGAGATGAAAGATGTGGAAGTCACAGCAGAAACCTGCAAATTCACCATTCCCGGGCTCACCACATTGAATCTTTCAATCGTTGAAAAGACAGAATTCTCAAAAGTGGCTTTTCAGGCCACAAACGACAAAAATATACCGATAAATCTCATTTTTCACATCATTCATGAAGATAACGCAAACAATATAGAGGTTGAAATTGATGTGGATATTCCATCTTTTCTCGCAACAATGGTTAAAAAGCCATTGCAGAACGCAGTTGACATGATAGCTGAAAAAGTCCCGCAAGCAATTGAAAATAACTAATTTATGGAAGAGAAGTTCACTATAAGAACAGAAGGGTTAGTAAAAAAATACAAGTCGAGGACTGTCGTAAACAACGCCTCATTTGAGGTACAACAAGGCGAAATAGTCGGGCTACTTGGTCCTAACGGTGCAGGAAAGACAACATCTTTCTACATGATTGTCGGGCTCATTCGTCCGAATGCAGGACATATCTACCTGAATGACACGGAAATAACATCGTTCCCGATGTACAAACGCGCAAAAATGGGAATCTCCTACCTGCCACAAGAGGCCTCTGTATTCCGCCACATGACAGTGGAAGATAACATTCTGTCGATACTTCAGTTCACAAACCTGAGCAAAGAGGAGCAAAAAGAGAAGTTGGAGAGTCTGATTGAGGAGTTCAGCTTGCAGAAAGTGAGGCGCAACAACGGGAACAACCTATCGGGCGGGGAGCGGCGGAGGACGGAGATAGCGCGCTGCCTTGCCTCCAACCCGAAGTTCATATTGTTGGACGAGCCATTCGCCGGCGTGGACCCAATCGCCGTTGAGGACATTCAGGGCATTGTGGCGAAGCTGAAAGACAAGAACATAGGCATTCTCATCACCGACCATAACGTGCACGAAACGCTCTCTATCACCGACCGCGCATATCTGCTTTTTGAAGGACGGCTGCTGAAATCGGGCACCGCCGAAGAACTTGCCGCTGACGAGCAGGTGAAGAGAGTCTATCTCGGCCAAAACTTTGAATTAAGAAAATAAATGACCATGAAACATAATTAACCTTATTTATTAACCTTCATAACCGAATTGTGGTATTTCAAGATTTTTACCCACAATTCACTTATGTTAAATCACTTACATAATGAAAAAAAATAAAAATAGAAAATCTTGGCGTATAATCGCCGCTATTTCAATCGCACTTTCATTAACCGTCAACGCCGCCTTTTCGCAGGAGCAGGAGACCGCACCGAAGCGAAGCTTACAGGTAAACCTGCAGGCGCACGGCAATTTTTCAGAGCTGTTTTACGGCAAAAACTCGAGTCTTGTACAGAGTCTGCCGCTGAGCACTTTCACTATTGAGGGGAGCGGAATGGACAAAATCGGAAGCACATACTTCTTCGTTGACTTGGAAGTCGGGAACGCTTCAAACCTGAAAAACAAGATGTTGGGTGGAACATACATTGAATTTGCGCGGGAGTGGTGCTTCTGGGGCAATAGCAAAGCCGCCGCGCTGACGATACACACCGAATTTGACGCGGGCGTGGGCTACGGAGGCGACAGCTGGGGCTCAACCGGCAACGGCTTCGAATTCAAGACCGCGCTCTTGGGCGGGCTCTCCTACTCTTGGTTCGGCGACAAATATTTCTTTCAGATACAAGCGTTAAACCGCTATGAGCTAAAAGATTACTACGGCTGTGGCGGCGAAGGGTGGCAGCTCACATTTGTATATTCGTATGAACCCGTAAAATGGTTCACGCTTGCGGGCTACGCCGATTTCTGGCAAAACCCCATTGACGGCACCGGCGTAAAAAGCCTGAAACGCGAACGCTCGTTCCATTTCGCCATAGAGCCATACGTATGGTTTAATGTGACAGACTACCTTTCAATCGGTTCCAGATTAAGATTCACATACAACAATTACATGGGCTTGGTTGATGAACTTGAAAACATCGTTGACTACGACCGCAAGGCATATTTCGCCCCGACGATCGCGTTGAAATGGAATATGAATTAATGACAGAGGAGATTTAATTCCCCAAAAATGTAGAGGCGTTCCATGGAACGCCTCTACATTTTTAAAATTCCAACCTGACCGCTGGACTGCTAAGATTGTACAATCCCTCGCCAGACGTACGTATCACGAACAGGCCCTTCTTCTCCGCGTACCTGTCTGAATGTTCCTTATACTCCAACGCCGCTATTGCAGGATAAACGCGTGTGGGTGCAAACAATTTGAATATCTTTTTGAAGTACTGCATCTGATCTATAAAATGGTCTATGTCCTTCCTCCAGCATGTCGATTTTACCTCAACAGCGACGGACTCATCTCCATCACACAATATAATATCCACCTCCAACTCATGATTTTCCCACACGCCGCTACGCGAGCCTTCAAATATCTGGGATACCTTTATTCCCTCTTTTTTGAACAGCGTGAGTACTGCGGGACGAGTTATCGCCTCAACAAGCTTTCCCCATTTGTTAGAGAACGTATCGCTCAAACTCTTTATTTTTTTATCTGTCTCTTTCATCTGGCGATCTGTTTCTTTCATCTGCTCCGATGTCTCCCTAACGACACGTTCCAACTCAGCGTGCCTTACCGCCTCTTCCGCCTGAATACGCTGTCTCTGTTCCCATATCTCTTTCATCTTCAATGAGGTTTCCTTTGACAACTCTGAGGCTTCCTTTGACAACTCCGATGCCTCCCTTATAGTCTCCCTTACGTACACCCAAATGGGGTCCGCCAATAATGTTTGTTGTGAGTTTTCCATAACCGTTTTTCTTTTAGTTAACATTAGAATTTTTATCGCCACAAAGATAGTAAAATTTTTAATATTAAATTAATAATATTAAAGAAAATGAGTTAAAGTAAACAAATATCAGATTATCAACCCATTATATTTATTAATTGAGTAAAATTTGTATTTATACCAATAGATAAAGATATTTTTCTTTCGAAGGAAAAACAAAAAAAGCCCGAGGTTTTCCCGGACTTTTTGATTTTGATATGAATGATGAGCTGTTATTCAAAGTTAACCCATTCAAACAGAACTGGGCTGCCTGCATCAACTTCAATACCGTCATTCGCACTTGGATCATATATAATTTGTTTAAGTGCGCTACTATAAGATACAGATGCATTCCGCTGTACACGCATACCCATGATGTACATCTTGATTATTGTACCAGTTTTAGGTTCTTCAATTCCAACAGGCAAGTCAAAAACTGTTTGATTCTGAGTTGGACTAGATTCTACAAAACTATATTCACCGCCGCCACTAGATACAGCATTCTTTAATTGTTCAACAGTTTTTTTCAGAGCATTGACTGTATCTCTCAAAGCCGTGAGGGAATCGCGCAAACTCTTCATACTGTCAAGAACCCCAATTTTAGCGATAGTGTCGTGAATGTCCGCGCGCCATAATGTGCGCAAGTTGGCAGCCGTGTCTTTCAAGGCCGTGCGCAGTGCAAGCGTGCTGTCCTTCAATTCGCCACGTACTTTGGCAGCCGTGTCTTTCAAGGCCGTGCGCAGTGCAAGC
>CACYHL010000046.1 GCA_902774205.1 uncultured Bacteroidota bacterium
TGGGACTTGCACAAGCCCTTATCCACAACCCCGAAGTGCTGATTTTAGACGAGCCCACAACCGGTCTTGACCCCAACCAGCTCGTTGAAATACGCTCTCTGATAAAAAGTTGTGGGAAAACGAAAACTGTCCTGCTCTCCACCCATATAATGCAGGAGGTGGAAGCCGTATGCGACCGCGCCATCATCATAAAAAAAGGAAAATTGGTAGCGGACGCCTCACTCCACGAACTAAAAAAAATGGCTGAGACGATGGGCGTGCGCGAACAAATCCGCCAGAGCGATGTTTTTGATATGGAAGCATTATTCCAGCATTTGACAAAATAGACCACAATGACCTGCAAACGCGAGTTCTCACCCATTGCAACGCTGCTGCTCCGCATCAGCCTGATGATGGTGCTGTATACTCTGCTCCGTGTCATTTTCTATCTCTACAATTCTACCTTTTTCTCTGGCGTGGGGCTTAGCAGCTTCATTTACGGCCTACGCTTCGACCTCAGCGCGCTCGCCTACATCAACACACTGTATGCCGTTCTGATGCTTATCCCAGCAAATTTCATCTTCACAAAGGCATACCAAAAATTTACAAATACTATCTTCTTCATTTTCAACGTAGTACCACTTGCTTTCGCCTTCATTGACGTTGCCTACTTCCCCTACTCTCTCCGACGCGCGACCTCAGCGATTTTCGCTGTAGCCGAAAACACAAACAACATGGGCAAGCTGGTGCCGCAATTCCTGCACGACTTCTGGCATGTCGCGCTTCTGTTCGTCATCTTCTCTTTTCTTGTTTGGGCAATCATCAAAATCACAAACTACAGCTTAAACGGAAAATTCATCTACAGAAACATCATCTCAATAATTAAAGCATTATCTGTCAGAATATTAACAATACTCCTTTTCGTCATCGGCTGCCGCGGGGGCATCCAGTTGCGTCCTGTAAACAACGTGACGGCGGGGCACTACACAACGATAGAGAACATTCCGGTGGTGATAAACACCCCTTTTTCGATAATAACAACGATAGGCAAAAAAGGGCTTGAATACAAAAGCTATTTCAGCGATGAGGAAGCGGAAAAATATTTCAACCCTGTAAAACGGAAATCAACAAACAATCTGGTGGAACTGCCCCCGTTCAAAAACATTGTACTTATTATTTTGGAAGGCATTTCAGCAGAATACTCCGATTTTCTTGCGCAGGAGCCGAAAGTTGTGGCAGGCTTCACCCCGTTTATCGACAGCATTGCGAAACGGAGCCACACATTCCGCGGCTATGCAAACGGGCAACAGTCGATAGTCGCGCTGCCTGCAATTCTCGGCGGCATTCCAAGTTTGGCGGAACAACCTTTCACACAGTCGTACTACGCCACAAACCGCATTGAATATCCTGTCAAGATTCTCGCGAAAATGGGCTACAACTGCTCATTCTATCACGGCGGCGCAAACGGCACAATGGGCTTCAATAAATTCTGCTCTTTGGCTGGAATACAAGAATATTACGGTCTTGACGAGTATCCGAATCATGATGATTATGACGGGCATTGGGGCATTTTCGATGAGCCATATCTCCAATATTTTGCTGAAGAACTGAACAGGAAACAACAACCTTTTTTCACCTGCGTTTACACTTTGTCATCTCATCATCCATACACTGTTCCTGAAAAATACAAAGAGGTTTTGCCGAAAGGCGAATTTCCTATGCAACAGGCAGTTGCGTACACCGACAACGCTCTCAGACTTTTCTTTGATAAAGCTTCTAAGACAGAATGGTTTGACAACACGCTCTTCGTGATAACTTCCGACCACACAAACTACGCAGGCAGCACGCACAGCCACTCGGCGCAGATCTACAACATACCGTTGATTTTCTTCCACCCACAAATCACTGAGCCACAACATTTTGAAAAGACAGCGCAACAGTGCGACATAATGGCTTCGATAATGGGCATTCTCGAAATTAAGGAACCTTTCATATCTTACGGCAACAATCTTTTCGACACTACGAGCCGCTACTTCGCAATCCATTACCGCGAACCTGTTTACGAGCTCACAACCGACAACTGCAAAATCTCTTTCAACAATAATGAAGAATTTTCTTATTATCCTGATTCACTGACAAATAAAGAATACTATCAGAATTTTATGAAAGCTTATATACAGCAATACAATAACAGAATGATTAAAAACGATTTCAATATTAACCAATAAAAAAAACAGATTATGGCATTAGCAATCACAAGTCAAAACTTTGAAGAGGTCGTTAAAAGCGGCAAATTAGTGGTAATAGATTTTTGGGCAACTTGGTGCGGTCCCTGTCGTGCGCTCGGTCCAATCATTGAGGAACTTGCGGAAGATTACAAAGATAAGGTTGTCATCTGCAAATGCGATGTTGACAGCGAACAGGAACTCGCAATGAAATTCCAGGTTATGAGCATCCCAAAAGTTGTTTTCCTGAAAGACGGTGAAATCAAGGATATGCAGGTCGGACTAACATCCAAGGAGGTGCTCTCGGCAAAAATCGAAAACCTGCTGTAAGCGATGTGGCTGCTGATAGTTCTTGTATGCGTGCAGAGCGTGCTGCTTGTTGGCGCGCAGACGCTTTTGAAAATCTCAGTTGAGTTGTTCGGGCCGTTCAGCTGGTCGTGGGCATATTTCAAAACGGTGTTCACCACATGGCAGTTCGCAGCCTCGGGTGTGTGCGCATTGGCTGCCATGATTGTCTGGATGATCACGCTCAAAAAATTCGAGTTCAGTGTCGCCTACCCTCTTTTGAGCATAAGCTACATAATAGGATTGCTCTCGGCGCAGTTCATCTTGCACGAGACGGTTCCGTTCACACGCTGGATTGGAGTTATAATAGTTGTCATTGGAGTATTTTTCATCTTAAAATGAAATCTTTGGGAAAGACTTTTCAGATACACACATTCGGCTGCAAGCTCAACTTCAGCGAGTCGTCAGAGATAGCGCGGCGGCTTGTGGAAGGCGGCATGGCGCTTGCGGAGCGAAATCCCGACTACATTATCGTGAACTCCTGCGCTGTGACAGCCACGGCGGAGAAAAAGGGGCGCAACGACATAGCGCGCATCCACAGGGAGAACCCCTCCAGCGGCATTGTGGTTGTCGGCTGCCACTCGAGCCTTAGGCCAGAGGAGATAAGCCAGTGGCAAGGCGTGGTCAAGGTGTTCGGCAACCGCGACAAAATGAGCGTGGTGGATTTCCTGCTGGGACACGGTGTCGGCGAAGCACCGCGCTTCTTCTCATCGTACTCCTCCAACGACCGCACCCGCTCGTTCCTCAAGATACAGGACGGCTGCGACTGCCACTGCGCCTACTGCACGGTTGCTGACGCACGCGGGGAGAGCCGGAGCGACACCATCGAAAATGTCCTGAACAACATTGAGAAAATCGCCGCCGAGGATATAAATGAGGTCATTCTTACCGGCGTCAACCTCGGCGACTTCGGGAAAGGCACTTCTGAAAATTTCTATAAGCTTTTGCAAGCCATTGAAAAACAACATCTTATAAGAAGATTCAGAATCTCTTCCATTGAGCCCTATCTTCTCACAGATGAAATTATCAATCTTGTGGCTTCGTCTGAAATCATAATGCCACATTTCCACATACCGCTCCAAAACGGCAGTGACAAAATCCTCGCATTGATGAGACGCCGGTACAGTGCAGATTTCTTCGCGAAGAAAATCCTCACTGTAAAAGAAAAAATTCCTGACGCCTGCATCGCCTTAGATGTCATTTCAGGCTTTCCCTCTGAAACGGACGAAGACTTTGAAGACTCTTATAATCTAATAAACAGATTACCAATAAGTTATCTACACGTTTTCACATACTCGCGCCGTCCTGGAACACCAGCTTACAGCATGAAGGAGCAAGTGCCCGAACCAGTGAAACGCCAGAGGACCAACAGATTATTGGAACTTTCCGAAGAGAAGAAAAAGATATTCTACACACAACATCTCGGCAAAGCACGGCCGGTTTTGTGGGAAAGCGACAAAAAATCCGGTTTAATGTTCGGATTCACAGACAATTACATTAAAGTTAAAAAGCCATTTGACACAGAATCAATAAATAAGATAATACCTATAATATTATCTGCTGAAAATGAAGTGATGTCGAAAGAGGAATGACATTATTTCAAGCTCTTTAAATTCACTCTTCCCGCTCCACTACTTTCCTCTACGCTTTATGTACTCCGACATTATGCGGTATATCTCCAAAAGCGCAGGGTCATTTTTCAACGCTTCGCAATGCGAGGCCATAATTTTTGTGTCGTTGCGGCGTGCAGGCCCGGTCTGTGCCTGATGTGGCGGAATTTCGCGCACCTTTCGCGCCGTGTTTTCCAACAGCGGCAGCAATATTTTCCAATCCAAGCCCGCTTTAGCCAACCACCCATAGGCAATATCATACATCGCATTGGTGAAATTGTTTGCGAAAACTGCAGCCAAATGCAGTTGGAAACGCGGCTTTTCAGAAACAGCAAAGACTTTATCACTCCAGTATGTGGCAAAGTCCATCAGGATTTTTTCCGTTTCATCAGAATCACCTTCCACACACAATGGAACTTCTAATCTTCTAAAATCCAACTCTTTAGATATACTTTGACAAGGATATAGCACACCATAATGATGTGCATATCCTTTAAAAATATCTTTTGATACGGAGCCGGACGTGTGAACGGCAAGTTTCATCTTGAACGGCACACTGGCTACTAAATCACTGAGACAATCGTCTTTGACTGCGAAAATATACATATCGCTGTCTGGCGTGAGCTCTTCCAACGAATCTATCGGAGTTGCCATACGCCATTGCGCACACTCTTTCGCATGCTCAAAATCGCGACTGTAAATCTGGTCTATAAGGCAACCTTCGCCAAAAGCCACTTCAGCGAACCAAGAAGCGACATTGCCACTACCGATAATAGATACATGATCCATTTTAGTATCTGTCAACCGCGTTCAGATCCTCAAAAGCGACTTTAAGACGGTTTACAATAGACTTTTCGCCCTCGCGGAGATAGACGCGCGGATCGTAGAACTTCTTGTTTGGCTTGTCGGCGCCCTCAGGATTTCCAATCTGTGATTGCAGATAATCTTTCTTCTCCTTGTAATAATTCATAACTCCCTCCCAGAAAGCCCATTGCGTATCGGTATCAATGTTCATTTTGACAACGCCGTACTGCAAAGCCTCTTTGATTTTCGCAGGTTCGGAGCCAGAACCGCCATGGAACACAAAGTTCACCGGATTCGGAACAGTGTGGAATTTCTCTTCAATATATTTTTGTGAATTATGAAGAATAATCGGTTCAAGTTTAACATTACCCGGTTTGTAAACGCCATGAACGTTGCCAAAAGATGCCGCGATAGTGAAATTCGGGCTTATCTTGCTCAGTTCCTCATAAGCGTATGCCACATCCTCGGGTTGGGTGTAAAGACGTGCGCTGTCGATTCCTGTATTGTCAACACCGTCCTCTTCGCCACCGGTAATGCCAAGCTCAATCTCCAGTGTCATTCCCATTTTTGACATACGGGCGAGATATTTCTTACAGATTTCAATGTTCTCTTTGAGCGGCTCAGCCGAAAGGTCAAGCATGTGCGAGCTGAAAAGCGGCTTGCCAGTCTGTTTGTAGAAAGCCTCTCCAGCATCAAGAAGTCCGTCAATCCAAGGAAGAAGTTTTTTAGCAGCGTGGTCGGTGTGGATGATGACCGGAATACCATAATACTCAGCCATTTGGTGGATATGTTTCGCACCTGCGACAGCACCGGCAACAGCTATCTTCTCACCATCGTTTCCCAACGACTTGCCCGCATAAAAGCAAGCGCCGCCATTAGAAAACTGAATCATCACAGGCGAGTTCACCGCTTTAGCGGCTTCCATCACAGCATTCACAGAATCGGTGCCCACAACATTCACAGCAGGAAGGGCAAACTTTTGAGCCTTCGCAATTCTGAATATTTCCTGTAAATCACTTCCGGTTACAACCCCCGGTTTCACTTTGTCAGATATTCTTTCCATATATTTTTAATTTAAGTTGTTGATTTATTGATTATTACTATAATTTCTATTAGAATCACAAAGATAACATTTTATTTCGGATTTATTCATTTCAATTTTGCTTTTATATTAAAAATGAAATTGGAATCACGCAAGCAACTTATGCTGAAGCATGCTGAAAAATCCGCTGAAACAATCAGGAATTTTTTTCAGCGACATACATTCTGCAAACGCCAAAAGAGAATGAGAACTCCTTGACCTTTCCAAAACCAGCATTTTGCAAAATTGTCATAAAAGCCTCAGACTTAGGAAATTGCAATACAGATTGCGGAAGATAGCGATAGGCAGCAGCGTTCCCGCTCACGGCACCGCAGACCAACGGAATGACGTGAAGAGTATAAATTTTGTACAATGCGAGCAGAACAGGATTATCGGGATAAGAGAGTTCAAGCACAACAAGGCGACCGCCATTTTTCAGCACTCGGCACATCTCACCCAGTCCGGCAGCCAGATTCTCAAAATTGCGCACGCCAAAAGAGACAGTGGCAGCATCAAAAGAGGCGGTTTCAAACGGGAGCGACTCCGCCTTGGCACGCGACAGAGCAACTTTCGAAGCAAAACCTTGAGTCTCCACTTTCTCTCTCCCAATTTGAAGCATTCGCTCCGAAATATCCACGCCCGTGACTAAATATCCCGCACGCGCAAGTGAGACCGCAACATCAGCGGTACCAGTAGCAACATCAAGAACTGTCTTCACATCAGCTCCTTGAAGCGCGCGCACCAACTTTTTCCGCCACACTCTGTCCAAGCCAAAAGACATAAACTTATTCAGACTGTCGTACTTCGGGGCAATGTCATCAAACAAAGACTCTATCTTTCCGCTTTCAGGCATAATGAATCATTTTCATAATTTATCAGTGCAAAGATATGTAATTTTTCCCGCGGATTTCGCGACAAAGCGCAGATTTCACTCACGAAATTTTCCAATTTATTCCAATTATTTTCTGATTAATATAATATTTCTGTCAATGTGGCGTTTTAATCATGTATGTTTAACTAAAGAAGCGCCTATGCAAAACAATTCTACCACTTTCAAAAAGACAAATTCCGTAAAATTATTTCGTCCAAGCAGCACAGTTGTCCGTAATATCCTCAACTATTCGAGGAGAACTCAGATATTGTCCATTGCCGGAGGAAAAACGTTGTTATGGTCTAACAATTAATGGATTACGCTTCTATAATTGAAAGCATTTTCCACCGTTACCCGATGTATCATAAAATCGGGAGCGGTGCGTATAAGGCTGGGCTTGAGAACATTGAGGAGCTACTTGCGGCGATAGGCAACCCTGAGCGGCGTTTACGGACGGTTCACGTGGCTGGCACCAACGGCAAGGGCTCCGTATCACATCTTCTGGCTTCGTTTTGCAAAGAGGCCGGACTTAAAACCGGGCTTTTCACTTCGCCTCATCTGATTGATTTCCGTGAAAGAATACGTGTTGATGGCGCGTATATATCTGAGAAAGAAGTACTTGCTTTTTTTGAGCGTTACGATGACAAAATCGCTCACATTGAACCATCTTTCTTTGAAATCACAACCGCGCTCGCTTTTGACCACTTCGCACGCAGCGGTGTTGATATTGCCGTGATAGAGGTCGGCTTGGGCGGGCGGCTCGATTCCACAAACGTCATAACTCCGCTGTTATCTGTCATTACAAATATTTCGCTTGAGCATACCGCCCTGTTAGGGGACACAATTGCTAAAATCGCGTTCGAGAAAGCGGGCATAATAAAAAAAGATGTGCCTGTGGTGATTGGCGAATACCATGAGGAGAGTTTCTCTGTTTTTGAGCGTGTCGCGTATGAGAAAGCCGCACCGCTGACACTGGCAGAAAATATTGTCACAGCGCATTTCACGACAGATAAAATTGCAAACGGCATATACAGGACAATTTCAATTTCGCAAAATAATGGAGTTTTGTCTGAAGATGTGAAATCGCCGTTGTGCGGGACATATCAGGAGAAAAACATAACCACATTTGCAGCGGCGGCGCTGGAGCTGTCAAAATCGTTGGGCGTTTCGGCGGAGCTGATAAAACCGGCGATTGAGAATTTGCAAGACAATTTCACACTTTGGGGCAGATGGCAGGTAGTGGCAGCGAAACCGCTCACAATTTGCGACACAGGACATAATTTCGGATGTTTTTCCGAGACGATGTCCCAACTGAAATCTCTGAATCATAATAAATTACATTTTGTAATCGGATTCGTTGAAGATAAAAACACAGACATTATTTTTCCGCTAATGCCGACAGAAGCTGAGTATTATATATGTGCAGCCTCTGTGGAACGTTCGCTGCCGAGCGAAAAACTTGCGGATAAAATGCGCGAATATGGCTTTCGTACCTGCAACTGCGGAGACGTAGCCAGCGCGTACAGGCAGGCGTTGGCGGCTTCGGCGGAGGACGACATGATATTCATCGGCGGCAGCACTTTCGTTGTCGCTGATTTTCTGAAATATTTCTCCCGCTGATTATGCAGATGTGCGCAGAAAAACAGAGGGAGAATAAATCTGCTGTAATCCGCGAAATCTGTGGGGAAACAGATTACTGACAAATTAGAATTTTTTAGTATCTTTGTTGGTTAATTTTAAGATTATGAAGAGAACAATACTTAGTACAGTAATATTCCTTATTTTTAATTCAATTTTATTTGCCCAAGTTCCGCCGCAGAAGATGACCTATCAGGTTGTGGTACGCGATGCAAACAACGAAATAGTTGCGAATCAGCAGGTTGGGGTACGGATTGGGATTCTGAAAACCTCTCCCAATGGTGTGCCTGTTTATGAGGAAACTCACACAGCAACAACCAACGCCAACGGTCTTCTGAGTGTTGTGGTCGGCATGGGAACGCCAGCTCCCGGAACGCAACTCTCTGATGTTGAATGGAGTAAGGACGATTATTATATTCAAAGCGAAATTGATCCGACTGGTGGTGTAAACTATACTATTATCGGTGTGCAACAATTAGTCACTGTACCATACGCGTTTTATGCCGGCACCGCAGACTACAACAAACTCGAAAACCGTCCGCCTGACGGCAACAATACAGGGGACATTCTTTACTGGGACGCTTCTGACACGTCTTGGCACGTTATCCCTGTAGGCTCCGCAGGTCAGGTGCTGACCTTGAATCCCAATGGAATTCCCCAATGGTACTCCAACGTCTTGAATCAGAACACACCGCCAACAATCGTCACAGATTCGGTTTTTGACATTAACGGCTATACCATGAGTGTTCACGCCACAATTACAAGTGCCGGAAGTACTGGCATTATTGAGAGTGGTGTCTGCTGGAGCAATACTAATCCATCACCATCTATTGGGAATAACCATACTGTTGATGGTTCAAGTATTGGGGGATTTACAAGTTTTGTGTCAGGTTTGAAATCCAATACAACATATTATGTCTGTGCGTATGCGACTAACTCTGTAGGAACGAGTTACGGCAACGTCATTACAATCACCACCCCGACCCATTGCGGATTTATAACCGACATTGACGGCAACACGTACAACACTGTCTATATCGGCCGGCAATGCTGGATGAAAGAGAACTTGCGCACAAAAACTTACGCAGACGGCATACCGATTTCAGGGGCGACTTATACGACATTATCAGTATACAGTGCTGAAGCTCATAACACAAGTGACAATCCGACATCTTGTTACTACTATTCAAATAATGATACGGCTAACGTAACTACTTTTGGACTTTTATACACTTGGTCTGCGGTGATGAAAGGTGCTGGTTCGAGTAACAGCAATCCGAGCGGCATTTTGGGAGTCTGCCCGTTTGGGTGGCATGTTCCAAGTTGTGCGGAATGGTGCGAGCTGGAGAATTTCCTCAACACCGGAATTGATATGAACTGCAGCAATACCGGATGGAGAGGGACTATGGCTAAAATGATGTCAAAGCCCAAATATTGGTCGGCTGATCCGGGAAATTCTTTTTTCCCTGGATATTGGACTACAGATTCCACAGATTTTAATACTACAGGTTTTTCTATGATTCCTAACGGGTACAGATATTATACTTATTCTACTGGTAGTTCTTGGTCAAGTTATTGTGGCAGTGGAAGTTATCATAGTCATTATGCTTATCCAACCAGTAACAAAACATCTGCCGCTTATTTCTGGACATCTGTATCAGGAACGTATCGTCAGTTTTCAAGCAGTCAGACGGGAAGTTATTATGGCACGGGACAGGCAACTACATCAGCCATGAGTGTGCGGTGTGTGAAGGATTATAATTAGGAATTAGGAATTAGGAGTTAGAGGGGGTTATCTTCCGCTTTTTCGTCTGTTGCATTCGCGGCAAAGCATTTGGCAGTTTTCAGGGATGGTTCGGCCGCCTTCGTGCCACGGCGTGATGTGGTCGGCTTCCATTTGCGAAAGTTCGAAGTGCTCGCCGCAGTCGGGGCAGATTCCGCCTTGCCGCTCGTATGCCGCCAACTTTTGCGCTTCGGTGAACGCCCGTATCGAAAGATATTTTTCCTTTCCGGTGAGCAAATACGGATAAATTCCCGTCTTCTTGGTGACGTCGTCATCTAATACAAGACGTTTTACTTCTCTTTCAAAACTTTGATAATCAATAATTTCATTTTTGTATTGCTTGTATAAGAATCCCCAATCAACGCCTTTCATTATCTTTTTTCGTTCCTTTGTCGGGCGGAAAGATGTTTCTATCCAAGTGATGACCGCTTGGAAGAACTGCCACAGCGGGGCGGCACTTGCATCGTGCTGATGGTTAGACATATACACCTCAATATTGCCGTCTGAAATCCACGCGATGGCGGTCTCCAAGTAATCTTGCCTGATCGCTGAGCCAGTGAGGTAGTCGCCGCCGATGTGTGCTGCGGGACAGCCGTTTTTGCTGAAATAGCGTTTTGCATCGCTCACCCAGCTGCCAGCATAAACGGCGTTGCGCAGCTCTTGGTCGGTGAGCTCCTCTCCAGCTATGTTGATGGTTTTGAACCATTTAAGCTTCTCGCTGTCGGTGCCGCTGCAGATATAAACCTGAAGTTCGTAGTTGAGAATTTGCTCCTGTTCATCTTGCTGCAGGTTGTGGAAATATCGGAGATTGAAGGCGAAATCGCCGTTCACATACTGGCAGATACTGATGGTGCGCTGCTGTCCGTCTATGATTTCATAGGTGCCGTCCTCGCGCACCGCCCAATACATCACATTCAGCGGGAATCCCTGTGTCAGCGTGTCGATGACTGCGTCGCGTTGTTTTTCCTTATAGACGAATTCGCGCTGATAAGGCGCCCGCTGTCAGGTCTCGGACAGTGATTTTGTGTAATTCGATTTGCATAATATTGTTTTTTTGTTGTTTGTCTATTTTTATTATTTTCCCATTTTACCACATTATTTTCTATATATTTTGCGATACGGTTCATTTCACTATTATTGCGAATAATATGATCGTGAAAACGAGGTTGCCACGCAAAAGGAATATGGTGTTTTCGCGCAAATGTTGTCGTTGATATTTTAATACCCCGTATTACCGATGCCAAATTTTTTGATTGTGGTGCAAATTTATTTGGTGTAAATTCCACGTTAGAGACGCAATGCATTGCGTCTCTAACGTGGGGAATCACCGTTGTACCCGCACCATTAAATGGATTGTTCCCGATAACAATTATCAAATGAACATGGTTGGGCATTATGACAAACGATGGTATTTCCAGATTCATATCATTACGCATTTGCGGTGTTCTGTTGATTTGATCTTGCAAACACCGCCCTATTTCCGTAAGATTCATTTTCCCATTTGATATTTCACCGAAATAATGTTCCCTTTCTTTTGTACATATTGTTACGAAATACATTCCTCCGTTGTATTCGTGCCATTGGGCACGTGCCGATGGGATACGATACAAATTTTTAAATTTTTCTGCTAACATTCTTATATCAATTAATCGTTTCACCGGCAAAAATAATAATTTTAATTATATTTAACAATATGTTTATATTTTTTTAATATTTATTTCCCATTGTAATTGGTCTCATCCTCCGCAGCCATGGGCAATTCCGTTTCGGGTTGTTCGTAGGGTATTTGTCTGCGGCGTATGAAAATTCTAGAATAAACAATAATTGGTAACTCTTCTCTATCTAATAAATATACATTTTGAATTCGCCATGTTTTATTGTAATGCTTATAAAAATTGCATTTGTCCTTATTAGGAGGCGTAAAGAAAGTGCATTCATTTAACACCCAATCCGTATCTCCACTTCTTCCTAATATCTCAAATTGCTCTGGATTATATATTTCAATGAAACTATCAGGTACGCCCATAAAACCAAAATAATCACAAGGTATTTCACTTACTTTGTCAACATTTATTGCGTAAAAATTATCAAATATAGGATAATCATCAGGTGAAAAGTGTCGGTATAAAACTAAATCTTCATGTCTTTTCTTTATATCAAGGTTTGTGAACCAAATAACATTCCCAAATTTCTGCGTACTCCCATCTGGCTTATTGAATTCTTTCACATGGTTATACCCAAGCCATACCTTATTATTTTGAACTAATGGAAAAATTTCTTTATAATGAAGTGCATTTTGGTTGCCAATTATTACAAACTTTTTTCCATACTTCATCAATTGCGCTACATATTCTCTGAATAAAGAAAATGGCGGATTGGTTACCACAATATCGGCTTGTTTCAACAGTTCAACACATTCAGCAGAACGGAAATCTCCGTCGCCCTTGAAATAATGAATGCCGATTTCTTCAGGGTCAGGCACGCGGTTGCCGTTCTTGTCGCCATAATACTCCAACCATATCGCCCGTTCGCTGTCATTTTGAGAAAACAAGTCTCTGTTTTGATTCTTGTAACAAGTGGTAATCAGTTTTTTCAGTCCCAGCTGCTCGAAGTTGTAACTGAAATAGTGGAAGAAATTGCTTACGCGCGGATCGTCGCAATTGCACAGCACCACCTTGTCCTTGAAATGCGGTTTGTAGTGTTTTAATTCGTTCTCAATATCAACAAGTTGAGTATAAAACTCGTCCTTCTTGGCATTTTTTGCTTGGTTGAGATTTTTGTTTGCCATACGGATAACAGTTTTTGCATTACCATTATCCGCAAACGCAAAAAGAAAAGGTGCTTTCCTTATTGCGTTTACCAAGGCAACCCTGCAAGGAGACCTCTTGACGAAAACAAGTACTCACACCTTTAAGGCATGAGCATCTTGCTATTATACTTCGTCAAAAGTCTGTCTGCTTGCAGTCAGGCCTTCACTTATTATTTCCGTGTTTATCTCCGTTAATCTTGCAGGGTTTTCGGCAAACGCGAAATAATAGCTAATGCTTTGGTTTATAAAATGTTAATGTTGTTTTCTTCTGTTTTTTGTTGTTGTGTCTATTTAATTTATATTGATTTATTCTTCTATGATTTTTGTAGCCCAACGGGGCATTTCATCTGTATAACGCTTGACAATTTTACCATCTGCAAACCGGATCAGTATTCTTGCATCAACATCGTCAATGGAATTGTCGTAAAGATATGTACGATGTACTTTTTTTGTGAGGTATTTACAGTTGGATATGGATTTCTGGTAACGAGAAACAATTTTGGTGATGGGAACATCATGACCGCCCTTTATCACTCGATTTGCAATACGTGCAGCGTTAATGGTCGGGGAATTTGTACAGACAAAAAATAATCGCACAAAAAATCCCGCGGCAATGGCTCGTTCTATGTAATCCACCTTGTCGTCTGCTGACAAAACCGTTTCAAAAATCAAACTTTTATGTTCGGCAAGACACTGCTCCCGCCATTCTTCACAATATTTCACCGCCTGCATGATGGCCTCTTTGGAATTCCAATCCCCAAAACGTTCCTGCGCAACAATATCCGGATTGATATACACGGAGTTCTCCAACCACTGATGACACAATATCTTGCTCGTCACTGAGGTTTTCCCCGAACCGTTAGGTCCTGCTACAACAATCAATACTGGTTTTCTATCTGGCATGACTACCTGCACTCCCATATTTTTGTTGATAGATGACGTTTATTTCATTAAAATACCGTTCCAACGCCTCCTCATTTGTGACACGCGCCTCCTCAGCTACCTCGTGCATGATGTAGGCCAGCATCTCGTCAGTCGGCTCTTCAATATCTGTCAGTCGGTATTGGTCTATTTCTCGTTCAGACATAATAGCTAATGCTTTGGTTTACAACACGTTAATTATTCAAATTCTTTTGTTCCAAAAATTTTGTTTTTAAATCTTTGCAAAGATAAATAAAAATTGGAATTAATTTTTTGAATAATCATTGATTCTGCAAAAATCCGCGTAATCTGCGGGAAAACAAATGACTGACAAATTAGAATTTTTTAGTATCTTTGTTGATTAATTTTAAGATTATGAAGAGAACAATACTTAGTGCTGTAATATTTCTTATTTTAAATTCAGTCTTATTTGCCCAAATTCCGCCGCAAAAGATGACCTATCAGGTTGTGGTGCGTGATGCAAACAATGAACTCGTTGTAAACCAACATGTTGGAATTAAAGTCAGTATTTTGGCTTCAATGCCGAACGGGTTGCCGGTGTATGAGGAGACACACTCCGTTCAGACGAACCACAACGCACTTGCCACTGTGATTGTCGGCACGGGCACACCAACTCCGGGAAGTGTTTTCGCCAACATTGACTGGCCGAACGATGATTTTTACCTGAAATGCGAAATTGACCCAACTGGTGGTTCCAACTACACTATCACTGGCACACAGCAACTTGTCACGGTGCCATACGCTTTTCACAGTGGCACAACAAGTTATTTTGACTTCAACGCCCTTGACAACCGTCCGATTGGGACTAATGAGGGCGACATCCTTTATTGGGACGTGGCGGATTCCTCTTGGCGCGTGCTGCCAATCGGAAGCCCCGGACAAGTGCTCACCGCTCAGAACAACGGCCTCAGCTGGGTGACAAATCCAAATACATTGAACTCCATCGCTCCGACCATAATTACAGATTCTGTTTTCAACATTAACGGTTATACGATGAATGTTCACGCCACAATCACCAACGCCGGAAGCACAGGTATAATAGAGAGCGGCGTTTGCTGGAGCAACACTAATCCATCACCATCTATTGGGAATAACCATACTGTTGATGGTTCAAGTATTGGGGGATTTACAAGTTTTGTGTCTGGTTTGAAATCCAATACAACATATTATGTCTGTGCGTATGCGACTAACTCTGTAGGAACGAGTTACGGCAACGTTATTACAATCACCACCCCGACCCATTGCGGATTTATAACCGACATTGACGGCAACACATACAACACTGTCTATATCGGCCGCCAATGCTGGATGAAAGAGAACTTGAGAACAAAAACTTACGCAGACGGTATACCGATTTCAGGGGCGACTTATACGGTGCAAATAGCGAATAGTGTAGATGCTCATGGATCAAAAAGCAATCCATCTTCTTGCTATTACTATTCAAATAATGATACTGCCTCTGCTGCGATTTTCGGGTTACTATACACATGGCCTGCTGTAATGAAGGGCGCTGGTTCGAGCAATAGCAATCCAAGTGGAATTTTGGGAGTTTGCCCATTCGGGTGGCATGTTCCAAGTTGTGCGGAATGGTGCGAACTGGAGAATTTCCTCAATACTGGAATTGATATGAATTGCAGCAATACTGGTTGGAGAGGGACCATGGCAAAAATGATGTCAAAACCCAAATATTGGTCTGCTGATGCAGGCAATTCGTTTTTCCCAGGCTACTGGACAACTGATTCAACAGATTTTAACACGACAGGCTTTTCTATGATTCCTAATGGCTACAGATACTATACTTCAAGTTATTCTACATGGAATTTTAGTTCAATTAATACCAATTGCTATGGTCAAAGCCACTATCATTATTATTTTGCAACAGGTGCGAAAACTAGTGCTGCATATTTCTGGACTTCTGTGTCGGGTACATACCGCCAATTTTCAAGTAGCCAGACAGGAAGCTATTATGGTACTGGCATGGATAATTCTAATGCGTTAAGTGTGCGGTGTGTGAAGGATTACAATTAGTAACTATAAATGAGAAAATCCTCCATATTCTTCTTGCAGCCATTCTATTTTCTCATAAACCAATACTTGTTTTAAAAATCTTTGGTTATGTGCCAGTTTTTTGTTTTTTGTCGCAAACTTGCTTTTTTGTCGGGATTTTTGATAATATTTTCCCTACAATTCTGTGAGTTGTGCGCCCAGTCCAAAACCGTGGCACATCTTGATCTGCCTTTTGATAAAATCAATTACGCGGGGAAAGAACATACCAATTTCAAACTCACATTGAATGGCAGGGTGAAAAGTGTAGTACAGACTTCCATGCCAAGAGTTATTTATGACGGGACAATCACATCTGTACGAAATCAGGATATTTCGTTAACTAAAACATCTAATGAACGTTTGACAGCTTTTCAAGAGGTCTATACATTTGATTCAACAGGTCGCATAACCATGAGCCAAAACAGCAGCATCTGTTTTAATATTCCCTCCAATTCAGATTCCGTATATGAGCCCATTCCCATAATTCGCAAAGATTCAGGAGATTATACCATTTCCAGCAAACATTCTACGCTTTATAAGTATTCAGAAGACCGCTTGACGAAAATAATTACCAAAGGGAAAGAAAATATTATTTACAAAAAGGTTTTTGATTATGATACGCAAGGCAATTTGACAAATATTCGTGATTTCTCTGGTTATATCTATTTGCGAGCAGAAAGTGTATTTACATTAAATAATTATGGTTATCCAGTGCGAGTGGAATATTATAAATATAACTTTTTCAAAAAAGTTCCCTCAAAAAAACATTATGTCTATAAATATAGATCTTCTGAAATACGTAACAAAAAAAATTTAAAATCAGTTGAAAACTATTGTTATGATGTTAATGGCAATATGATTGTATATCAAGTGTTTAACAAAAATATTTCAAAGTGCGAGCGTTTTGTCTATGATAGTTTGAATAATAAAACACTTGAGGGCAGGTGTAAAAAACTGGAAGTTTCCCAAGACACGTGTTTATGTAAGAATTTCGAACCACTAATTGGTTATGAATATGATGACGCTCAAAGAGTTAGCCGCAGATACCTAATTGGAGAATGGAAGCCGCGTAATTCAGATAGTTATTATCGTTACGATTCTCTTGGAAGAGAGTTGGAATATACAGAATATGAATTATTTAACGGAAATTGGAGACTCACCTATCTTGTAAAGTACAGTTATACAGCAGATTCTGAAATCAAAGAGGCTATAGTTGGGCGTTTTCCACACGATTGCTACCCTTCCCGCTATTATAATTTTGCAGTAAGGCAACATACAAAATTAGATTCCCTTAATAATGTCGTTGAGCGTATCGCTTACATTAAAAAAGATGTCCCCGGCATTATTGTTCGCTACGATTATGAGTATGATGATTATGGGAATTGGGTTAAGAAAAGAATCTATGCTGGTTCAGCTGATGAGAATTTCGAGATGAAACTCATAGAGGCATATCAGCGTTTTATCACATATTATTGATTTAAAAATATAACCTGACGCCGAATAACAAAATATATTTCCAATATGTCCGACCGGCTCACCCCCGCACAACGCCATCGCTGCATGTCGCATATCCGCAGCCGCAACACCAAACCCGAACTGAAGGTGCGGCAGTGGTTGTGGCAACATGGCTACCGCTACCGCCTCTGCGTGAAGAGCGTTCCCGGAAAACCGGACATTGTGCTGCGAAAATACCGCACCGCCATTTTTGTGAACGGATGTTTCTGGCACGGACATAACGTAGAGACGTTTCATGAAACGTCTCTACAATTCATCAAAAATTCCTCATGTTGCAAAATTCCGCAAACGAACCGTGAATTCTGGGTAAACAAAATCCAGCGGAATCAGGAACGCGACCAACGGAATTACCAGATTTTGCAGGAAAACGGATGGCAGGTTATAGTCCTTTGGGAGTGCTGGCTCACGCCAAAGAATCTTGAACAAACTATGCGGAAAACTGAAATCCTCCTGCATGACTATTTTATCGCCACATGCAAACACAGCTCACACAAATATTTCCCCATAGAAGAGGCTGTCCCAATGGCGGCGGAAAATCCTATTGAATATTATCCTGATTTTCAATAATTTCCGTAACAGATAATACTCCATTTGCGATAAAAAATTTAACCTCAACACCAGAAAATGTGAACCCATAAACTCTGTCGGGCTCGTCATGATAGGCAGGGGCAGGGTTAAGTGCAAGCACTTGACGCAATGCTTCCATCTTGTCCGACGGCAGTAGCCCCTTTAACTTTTCAGGAATCACAACCTCCACAACCGGTTTTGGCACATCGTCGGTAAAACCGCAACGGGCTTCAGGGTGAGAATCGGTGTAGGCGATGTACGGCTTTATGTCATAAATCGGCGTGCCATCCATCAGGTCGGCGCCCGCAACCACAAGCGTCAGTCCCTTGTCAGGCAGCGGCTCAACAGCCACCAGCCGCACTGACGACAAGGCAAGTGAATTTGGGCGAAACGGCGACCGCGAAGCAAAAACCCCTACCCTTTTGTTGCCACCAAGTCGCGGCGGTCGCACAGTCGGCGACCATTCCGCACGCTCTGTTTCCGAGAAGCCCCAAATCAGCCAAATGTAAGAGAATGTGTCCAAGCCGCGCAAAGCCTCGTCATTCCTGAACCGCGGCTCAAAAACGACACGGGAGCGCAACGCCGGCGCAAGTCCGCTCTGGCGCGGCACCCCAAACTTGGTTTGGAAATCGCTTTCTATATGCGCAATGGGCTCTATCTGCATACCTCTTTATTTCTGCATTTTCTCGATATAATGACGAATCAGTAACTTGTCGGCGCGGGTGGGGATAATGCGGCGGATTGCCTCACGCACCTCATCAACGGTGCCGACACACTCAAACGGCTTGTTCTCCACAATGCCCGTCAATTCATCAAAATAGCCAAGCATATCCTCCTGATTCAGCAAATCAGCCCCAAAAATCTCTATCATCTTTTCATCTGGAATAAACGGGGAAAGAATAATGTAAGCAAACAGACATTTTGAGCAATGGCAGCACCACTTGTCCTCCTTGCTTCCCGCATTGCAGCTTTTGAAAACGCGGAAATATTGCCCATGCTTTGAAAAACGCTCGGCTATCTGCAATTCTGTAAGAGGTCGCAGATAGCTGTAATAATCAGAACAGTCATTCATAAAAAGAGAGACATATCTTCTGAAATCCTGCTCAAACTCAAAAGATTTTGAATACTGATGATTAATTTCAGTCCCTGGAATTGTCGGCTCATTCGCGCTTGACTCGTTTGAAAGGGCGATTGGGCGCACACCTATAACACGGCTGACAAGCAACGTATAGAAAGCGAGCATGGCTGAAAAAGGGGTATGACCGTTCAAGTAGCCTTGCGCATTCAGTTCAAGCAATTCGGGCGCAATCTGGCGTTTCAGCACAACGATGTCTTCCAACTTCGGGAAGCCAGCGATACGGGCACATTCGAGAGTTGCGCCGCGCGGATTAATAATGAAAGGAACTATCCGTTTCTCGCGGCGCAACTCCTCCAGTGTGACCACAGAATCCTTGCCACCGCCAATCGGCACAATCACACGACCGTCATCAGCCACATGAGAATAGCGCAAATCCGAAGCGGGACGAGCATTCTCTTCAAAAACAAAATCCACAAAATCATCTTTTGAAGGATTTAACCCATTCTGATAGAAAAACTCCCCCAACCCTTTGTAATACAACTTTTTCCACCATTTCTGCTGTTCTTCATCAAGCGAAAACCTTCTGACTAATATTTGAGGAGAACAAACTGATTTCCAATAACTTATAAGTTCAATCAATCCTATATGAAAAACAAGTCCCTCAAGTTCCGAAACGTCAATATCTCGGGCATAAACACCTGCATTAAGGCGCATTTGCGGCGCAAAACGAATATCCTCCCCCACCCTGAAATCAAATTTCATAACCAAATCCTTAGCATCTTTCTCCACCACAAAATCATGAAACTCAAACAGCGGATATTTTTCTCTTAATTCAATAAATTTATCCTGATTGTTTTTCATATATCAAGTTTAACTTATTCAATATCAATCTTTTACACAACGCACTGAATAGCCGTAATACTTCGGTGTGTTCGAATTACTAACCGTCTCAGAATAATAGTTCAACCCCCTGTAGTATGAAGCGCTTGAACTATACTGTGTCGAACTCCAAAAG
>CACYHL010000047.1 GCA_902774205.1 uncultured Bacteroidota bacterium
GATAAAAGATAAGAAGAAAGGAAAGTCACCCATCTGCGGCGGCAAATGCGGAAGCTGCCCTATGAGCTGCAGCGGGTGCGGCTGCGGTAAAGGCAAATGAAGATATCAATGATAATCGCTGCGCTCGCGCTGACGGCACTTTTCGTACAGCTGCTGGGCAAAGCAAGACACAGCCTTAAAAAGATAGCGCGCAGCATAAAAGACCAGCCCTGCGGCTAACGCAAGGCGCTGAAAAAGCTTATAAGGTTTCATCCTTGAAACGACCTCTCCATAGCTTAACGGATTACGAAGCAGTCCCTACCTGCTTCGTAATTCTTTTTTTGCCCGCTTTACTATGATGATAATATATGGTATAATAATTTTGAAAAATTTCAGTTTTTTCTTGTAAGTTTCCCTTTCACAAGTTGTGTATATGTGTAGAGAGCAAAAGAAAGCGAGGTGTAAATTATGCAGGACGAGAAGATAGTAAAGCTCTACTGGTACAGAAACGAGCAGGCGATAACAGAGACATCAGAAAAATACGGGCATTACTGCACAAAGATAGCCTACAATATCCTCAGCAGCAATGAAGATGCGCAGGAATGTGTAAACGATACATATATGAATGCGTGGAACTCTCTGCCGCCGCACAAGCCGAGCATACTTTCAACGTTCCTCGGAAAGATAGTCAGAAATCTTTCATTCAACAGGTACAAGCACGAGCGCGCATTAAAGCGGGGCGGAAGCGAAACCGCCCTTGTGGCCGTACTGCTGGCCGCAGGCAGCGGTAGCAGGGTGGGGCTGAAAATCCCCAAGCAGTTTGCTGAAATCAATGGGAAACCACTGATTGCCAATGCGTTGGAAACATTTCAGAATCATAGCAGGATAGATTCGGTGATTGTTGTCGCACAACCTGACTATTTCACGCTTATTGAGGAGATTAAGTCGAAATATGGCTTCACGAAGATCGACAAGGTGATTGCCGGTGGCTCGGAACGCTATCTTTCGTCTTATAATGCTGTCATTGCCTGTTCTGATGACAATGACAATCTGCTTATCCATGATGCGGCGCGCCCGTATCTTTCGGAAAGGATTATTGATGATTTGCTCACTTGTCTTGAGGAGTGCAATGCCGCGACAGTTGCGGTGCCTGCAACGGACACCGTTTATGTGGCTGACGCTGGATTGAGTCGCGTGGTTTCAGTGCCCGACAGAAGGCTGCTTATGAATGCGCAGACTCCGCAGGCCTTTAAGGTTGGAACGATACGTGCGGCTTTCTCGAAAGCGTTGGCAGACAGCTCGTTTGTGCCGACAGATGACGCTTCTTTGGTTTTGCGTTATCTGCCTGATGAGGTTGTGAGGATTGTTGTGGGCGATTCTGGAAATTTTAAGATAACATATCAATCTGATCTTGAGCGATAAAATAAAAAGCGTCACCATTTCTGATGACGCTTTTTGTTTTTATTGTGTTGAAGATTAGTTCAATGCGAAACGAATAGGAAGGTTGTAGTAAACGCGGACAGCCTTGCCCATTTGTTTGCCGGGTTTCCATTTTGGCAGCTTTTGAACCACGCGGATAGCCTCGGCATCGCAGTCCGGATAAAGCGGAGCAACAGCTTTCACATTAGAGACTCTGCCGTCTTTTTCAACGACAAACTCAATAAGAACTGTGCCTTGTATGCCGTTGTTACGTGCGATTTCCGGATATTGCAGATTTTGGCGAAGGAACTCGTACAGAGCGTCTGTGCCGCCGATAAACTCTGGCATTTCCTCAGCGATACGCACCGGCGGAGCCTCTTCAACTTCCTCTTCAACGATCTCAATCGGAACGTACTCTTCAATAGTCTCATTCTCATCAAAGTCTGCTGAGAAATTCCAATCGGTTTCGACCTTGATATTGTCATCAACGATATTAATGATGATTTCAGTTTGTTGTTGTTGTGGCTCTGGTGGTGGTGGCGGAGGTGTTTGGTCTGTGGCGATCACATTGTCTTCCACAATGATAATCTCTTCCTCTTCCATTACCACAATCTCCTTCTTGTCTTGACTTGCGAACAATTCAAAACTTGCGTAAACAAGAGCGAGAACAACAATCAATCCGATAAGGACGAACGTTATCTTCTTGTTCTCCAGATTTCCTTTGGCTGATTTTTTCTCTATCATAACTTTATAATTTATAATATTATTCCATATTACAATAACGGTGCAAAAGTAATAAAAATTGTTTGTATTATCAATGGAGGGGCATTTTTTTTGAAAAAAAGTTTTTCTGTTGGCTTCTATATTGTATCTTTGCAAACTTTTGAGGAAATAAAAAACAAAAAAATAATCATTTATGGAACAGAAATACGATTTGATAGTTATCGGGAGCGGTCCTGGCGGGTATGTCGCCGCGATTCGTGCCGCGCAGTTGAATATGAAAGTCGCCATTGTTGAGCGTGCTGAGCTTGGCGGAATCTGCCTGAACTGGGGCTGTATCCCCACTAAGGCGTTGTTGAAGTCGGCGCAGGTGTTCAATTACCTCCGTCACGCAGCCGACTATGGCGTGGCTGTCAACGGCGAAGTCGTGCCTGATTTTGAGGCGATTGTGAAGCGCAGCCGCAACGTCGCTGAGCAGATGAGCAAGGGCGTGCAGTTCCTTCTCAAGAAGAACAAGGTTGACGTGATTGCCGGCATGGGGCGCATTGTGAAAGACAAAAAGGTGCTTGTGATGTCCGAGGAAGGCATGAACACATATACCGCCGACCACATTATTTTAGCTACGGGCGCGCGCTCGCGTGAGTTGCCGAATGTGCCGCAGGACGGCGTTCATGTTTTCGGCTACCGCATTGCGCTGTCGCTGCCGAAACAACCAAAATCAATGGTCGTGATGGGTTCGGGGGCAATCGGAAGCGAATTGGCTTATTTTTACGCTTCGCTCGGCACGCAGGTCACAATTGTGGAATTCCTGCCGAATTTGGTTCCGCTCGAAGATGAGGAGATTTCAAAACAGCTTGAGCGCTCGTTCCGCAAGGCGGGTATTAAGGTTATGACATCTTCTGCTGTGGAAAAGGTTGATATAGAGGGAGATATGTGCAGAGTCTTTATACATGACACAAAGAAAGACACCCGTTGTGAGATTGAGGCGGAGGCGGTGCTTTCAGCGGTCGGCATTACTTCAAACCTTGAAGGTCTTGGCCTTGAGGAGTACGGTATTGCGGTTGAGCGTGGCAAAGTGCTTGTAGATGAGTACTATAGGACAAACTGCGAGGGCATTTACGCAATCGGTGATATTGTCCCCGGTCCGGCGCTTGCACATGTTGCATCGCACGAGGCTTTGGTTTGTGTGGAGAAAATCGCCGGTTTGACCCCGAAACCTGTTGACTACGGTAACATTCCGGGCTGCACTTACACCACGCCTGAGATTGCGTCAGTCGGCATGTCAGAGAAGAAGGCGGTGGAAGCAGGTTATGATATTTTAGTCGGCAAGTTCCCGTTCACCGCTTCGGGCAAGGCGACCGCTGCCGGTGCGCGAGACGGCATGGTAAAGGTCATTTTCGACAAGCAGACGGGCAAATGGCTTGGCTGCCACCTCATTGGCGATAACGTCACTGAGATGATTTCAGGAGTGGTGCTGGCACGTGCGCAGGGTGTTACAGGCAGGGACGTTATCGAAGCTGTTCACCCGCATCCTACCATGTCGGAGGCTATTATGGAGGCCGCCGCTGCCGCATACGGAGAGGCAGTCCATCTGTAATTCTTCGACTGAAGGATCGATTTGTTTTTGAAGTGTTTTTGGCAAATGTCTTTTTTTTAATTAAAACTGAAAAATGAAGTATTCAAATACTCAAATAAATAATGCAGGGAAAATTATCATTAATGATTCTGTAGAGGTTTTGACAAAAAATGAGGCATTGAATCTTGTGGATAATTGGCGGAAGATGCATCTGCCTGTTGCAGAAAAACTTTTTCAAGAATTGGTGGAGTATTTCCAAAGGCAAAACATAACCGCCGCATTTTCTTCCATGCGGTTAAAACGTATGGTATCCATCGAGTCAAAAATGAAATTCAATCCATCAATGAGTTTGGCAAGAATGCAGGACATTGGTGGCATAAGATTCGTTTTCAATGATATGCGGCAATTGGAATTGGCAAAAAAACTTCTTTCAGATGTTCAAATTGACAGTTTCTCGTTAAAAGGGAAGGTCTATGACTATATTCAAAATCCGAAAGAGAGCGGATACAGGAGTGTCCATTTTGTATTCCAATATAATTCAGATGATGATTGTGACGGAATGCTTGTGGAACTTCAAATACGCACAAAACTGCAACATTGCTGGGCGACTGCTGTGGAAACGGCGGAACTTATTTCCAAATCCTCATTAAAAGCGAGTAAAGGAAACAAACATTGGCAACAGTTTTTCAAAATCACCTCAGCAGTTTTAGCGCAAAAAGAGAATTTGCCAGTTCCAAAGCAGTTTCTCGATTATTCATTCTGTGATTTTTGTGATGAGTACAGACAATTGAACAACCAATTTAATTTTATTGAGCAATTACAAATCCTTGTCGGAACTGTAAATTTTGCAAAAGATAAAAAGTTCAATTCAGGATACATTATTTTATACATTGATTTTAATGAAAAACGTGCTGAGATTCAGCATTTTAACAAATCTGATTTGGTTAAGGCCAATGAGTTGTACAAATTGACAGAAAGTCGTATTATTGAAGAACAGAATGCGGTCGTATTGGTTTCAGTAGCAGATATGAAAACATTGTTGGTTACATATCCGAGCTATTTTTTGGATGCGAAAGAATTCATTAATGCTTTGAAAGACTTTGAAAAGAGATGTGAAGAATACGATTGTCATTGATTTTGTTCAATTGCTGTTTCAGTATGGGGATTATTTTCTGTATCGTTTTTGTTAGGTGAGTTTTTATTTTTTTTCGTGGATTTCGTGTTGAAAAAAATTGTATTTTTGCAGCCGATTTTTAAGTAAAAGTTATCATATTTTAAAGAAAGGAGTAACGGTATCGCAACACAAGTAAACAGACCTATTCCGAATAGGGGAGGGCAGCAGACAAAGGAGACGGCCCATAAGATAAACAGAGGCATCACATCGCCGGTGGTGCGGGTTGTGGGCGAAGGCATAGAGGCCAAGATAGTCTCTTTGAGAGAGGCTTTGGAAATCGCCGAGAACATGGAAATGGATTTGGTGGAGATTTCTCCGCAGACGAATCCGCCTGTGTGCAAGGTCATGGACTATCAGAAGTTCTTATATGAGCAGAAGAAGAAAATGAAGGAGAACAAGGCCAAGTCAGCGAAGATTGTTACTAAAGAGATACGTCTCAGTCCCCAGACCGATGACCATGATTTCGAGTTCAAGAGCAATCATGCCATCAGGTTCCTGAAAGACAACTGCAAGGTCAAGGTAGAGGTCTTTTTTAAAGGCCGCTCTATAGTCTACAAGGAGCAGGGCGAGCTGATACTGCTCAAGTTCGCGCAAGCGGTCGAGGAGTATGGCAAACCGGAGCAGTTGCCGAAATTGGAGGGAAAGAAAATGTTCATAATATTGAATCCGAAAAAATAGGAAAATTGCAACCCTTAAATATTAATCTTTAAAAATCTTAGAAAAATGCCAAAAATCAAGTCAAAATCCGCTGCAAAGAAGAGATTCACTCTGACCGGCACCGGTAAAATCAAGAGACATCACGCTTATCATAGCCACATCCTTACGAAAAAATCCACAAAACGTAAACGTAATCTGGCTTACAGCGCCATCGTTGACCGTACTTTGGAAGGTACAATCAAGAAAACGTTGGGACTCTGCTAAAATAAATTATTAACTTTACTATCAGCTTGTTAAGAGTTCATCATTTTGAACCGCTGACGTAAAAAAGAAAGGAGAAAATTATGTCAAGATCAGTCAATCATGTTGCTTCGAGAGCAAGAAGAAAAAAGATTTTGAACCGTACCAAAGGGTACTTCGGCAAACGCAAAAACGTTTGGACCGTAGCAAAAAACACGTGGGAAAAAGGGCAGCAATACGCCTACCGCGACAGGAAAGACAAGAAAAGAGCTTTCCGCAGTTTATGGATTACCCGTATCAACGCGGGCGTTCGCGAATATGGCCTCTCATACTCAGCTTTCATGGGTATGCTCGGAAAGAAGGGCATTGCGCTTAATCGCAAGGCACTCGCCGATCTCGCAATGAACAATCCGATGGCATTTAAAGCAATCGTTGATTTAGTTAAGAAATAGACTGACAACCAGTCGGAACAAATAGACAAGGGTTTGCAATGAAAAAGAGGGTGGCCGTATGGTCGCCCTTTTTAGTTTTAAAAAATTCCCGTCTTAATTTTGTAAATGGTTTGACCCCATAGCTCCTGCTGTGTCTCTTTTAATCTTTTTTAATATTTTCATGAACTGAAATGTTGTATCTTTGTAATTCCTAATTTATTAATGATATGGGACGTATTTTGGCTATTGATTACGGACAGAAACGTGTCGGGTTCGCTGTGACGGACGAGCTGAGGATTTGTGCTGGCGGACTTGATACTATTCATGTGAGCAAGGCCTTCGATTTCCTGCGCGATTACATTCAGGCGGAAAAAGTTGATGTGTTAGTTGTCGGTGAGCCGAAGAAACTCGACAACACAGCCTCTGATTCAACCAGATTCATAGAGCCTTTCGTTCAGCGTGTCCGCAAGGCGTTCCCCGAATTGGAAATCGTACGCGTTGACGAACGCTTCACTTCCAAAATGGCGTTCCAGACTATGATTGACGCAGGGTTGAAGAAAAAGGACAGACAGAAAAAAGAGCTTGTGGATAAGATCAGCGCGACACTGATTCTTCAATCTTATTTGCAACAGCTTGATATTGAAAAGACAAGAACTAATATTTGAAAAGAGATGATATTACCTATTTGTTTGTACGGGAATCCCGTATTGAGAAAGCAGACGAAAGAAGTCGAGGTGTCGAAAGATGAACTGAAACAGTTTGTCGCGGATTTGTTTGATACGATGGATAATGCCAACGGAGTGGGGCTCGCCGCCCCGCAGGTCGGGCGCGCAGAACGTGTTTTTGTCATTGATACAGCGGGCTTTAAAGAGACTTACCCTAATGTTGAAGTGCGCCGCGAGGCATTCGTGAACCCTTATATTATCGAAGAGTTCGGTGAAGATTTCACTTTCCACGAGGGCTGCCTGAGTCTGCCGGAAATAGGGGAGGATGTCGTCCGCAAATCATCAGTGAGAATACAATATACGACTGTTGACGGTGAGGAGCGCGAGGAGGTCGTTTCCGGACTCGTGGCTCGTGTTATCCAACATGAGTATGATCATCTTGAAGGTCAGGTGTTTACAGACAGGCTTTCTTCACTTAAAAAAATGATTTTGAAGAGAAAATTGTCGGATATTGCTACAGGGCGTGTTCGTCCGGCTTATAAGACAAAACCCAATAAATAAGGATATTATGAAAAGATTATCAATATTGTTCGCAGTTGCGGCGTTGTGTTTCGCATGTGCCGAAAAGGACGGGCAGCTGCAAAGCATTCAGGATCAGTCGCAGATATTGAGGCAAGCGCAGGTTTTAGACTCTGTCTATGCCACGACAGGAATAATTAAAGAGGTTGAGACACAGAGGTTTATAGATTCCGCAGTGGAGTTTGCTGCCGCTAATCCTGCCGATGAGACAGTGCCGGAACTTCTCGCAAAGGCTGGCGGCTACAGTATGCGCATGGCGAATGCAACTACCGACAAGGCTCTACGTGCAAAGTATTCTGAACAGGCGCTCTCCATCTTCGATAAAATCATAACTGTTTATCCTGAAAATCCGATAGTGAAATATTGCTATTGGTGGAAGGGAATTATCTATGAGGATATTCTTAATATGTTGCCAAGTGCGGAGAACGAGTACCGCGAATTCCTGCATCTCTATCCTGATGACACTTTGGCGGTGAGTATCCGTTACAGTCTCGAACATCTCGGCGAAGAAACAGCTGCGGTTGTGGATTGATATTTCTCGGTTAAGTTGCTGTGGGAAATAATTTGCGGTTGTCTCCCGTGAGTTGGTGTGGGCATTAAATGTCTGGAGTCTTGTTTTTTTGCGCAAATAAAAAAGGGAAGAATAGCTCTTCCCTTTTTGTGTGATAAATGGCTGTTCCGCCATATTATTTGATTGACTCAATACATTTTTTGATTGTTTCGAAAGTCTTTTCAATATCCATGTCAAGACCGACCGAGAAGCGGATGAGACCTTCGCTCATTCCCATCTCTTTTTGAATGTCTTCAGGGACCTCAGAGGAGGTCGATTTGCCGGAGTTGCTGAACAACGTTTTGAAATAGCCGAGAGACACTGCGAGGAAGCCGACACCCTCTTCTTGCATTTTTTCCATGATTTTGGCGGCCTTGTCAGCGGTGCCCATATCAATGGAAATCATTCCGCCGAAGCCGTAAGCCTCATTCATCATTGATTTAAGAAGCTCATGGTCTTTGAACTCTGGCAGTCCCGGATAGTTGCACTTGAGACCGATTTCTTTAAAACGTTTGGCAAGATACATTGCGTTTTTGCTGTGCTGCATCATGCGGATATGGAGTGTGTGCAGGTTTTTCAGAATTGAGACTGAGAGTTGCGGAGCGAGCACGGGACCAAGCAGCATCGCTGTGCCGTCATTCACGTTTGTCAGCGAGTTAATGAACTCGGCGGTGGAGCAGATCGCACCTGCCACACAGTCGTTCTTGCCGTTTATGAATTTTGTCATACTGTAAATCACAACGTCAACCCCAAAGTGTGCGGGAGTGACCATCATAGGTGTGAATGTGTTGTCGCACACGAGTTTCGCATTGTTCGCGTGAGCTATCTTTGCAAGTTCCGGCAGGTTTGAGATTTGGAGCAGTGGGTTGGTCATCGTCTCTGTGTAGATCATCTTAGTGTTCGGGCGCATTGCTTTTTTCACAGCGTCCAAGTCAGTGATGTTGACGAATGTGGCTTCAATTTTGAATTTCTTGAGATAGTTGTTGATGAACGCGAATGTGCCGCCGTATGTTGTCATACTTGAAACGATATGGTCGCCTGCGCTGCAAATTTGCAGAATCGCGCAGGTGATAGCCGCCATACCAGAGCCTGTAACCCACGCCGCCTCGGTGTCTTCCATCGCTGCCAATGCGTCAGCTAAGAATTTGTTGCTCGGATTCCAGTGGCGCGAATAGAGGAAATATCCTTCAGTCTCACCGTGGAATGTGTCTGTCATCGTCTGCGCTTTCGGGAAAGCAAACGTGGCAGAATCTGTGACTGAAGGGTTAACTCCGTGATACTCACCAATTTGATTAAGGTCTTGGATGGCTACTGCCGGATCAAATTTTTTCATGGTTTTATTATTTTATTATGTTTGATAAATTTATTTTCGAATGATGCAAATTTACAAAATCTTTTTCAATCCTGAAAAGGAAAATTTAATTTTGTTGTCAGATGATGTTTTTCAGCCGCTCAACCACAATCGGACGGTCTTCTTTGTAAGTCACCCCGAACCACTCGGCGGATGAGACAAGCACTTTTATGCTTACCGTTCCTGAGTTCAGAAAATAGTTGACGACGGTTGGAATCTGAAATTCCGATTTCGGGTTGTCGTTGTTCTTTTCCAAAAATTGGCAGAAGAGGTTTTCGAGATGGTCGAAGAATTTTGGTGTGAAGCCCCAGAAGTTCATCGAGACGATGGTCTCCTCGGCAAGGTCTGTTGTGGTGCCGTCTTCGTTGCTGTTTCTGATAACGCCCTCTGCGCGCGCAATTTTTGTCATTTCGGTGATGTTCACAAGATTGTGGTCCGAGTCAATTTGGCACACGCCGCGTGATACGGAGCCGTTGGCTGAGAGTGTTTTTGCGAGCTGGTAGCCGACCATAGCGAATTTGTCGTTGTCGGCAGGAGTGAGATTACCAAAAAATTTGGCTAATGTCGCAAATGCGTCTTTCCCATAGAAGTCGTCAGCGTTAATGACGGCGAAAGGGGTTTTTATGGCGTCTTTCGCAGCTAAAATCGCATGGGCGGTGCCGTAGGGCTTCGTCCGCTCCGGATTCACCTTGTACGGTGCTGGCAGCGTGTCAAGTTCCTGAAACACATAGCTCACCTTGACGAGTTTTTCATATTTCGACATTATAGCCTCCTTGAAATCTTGTTCCATGTTCCGCCTGATGACGAACACCACTTCGTCGAAACCTGAAGCGATGGCATCACGCACCGAATAGTCCATTATGGTTTCGCCGTGCGGTCCTAATTTGTCCAATTGTTTCAATCCTCCATAGCGGCTTCCCATGCCGGCCGCCAATATAAGTAATGTTGGTTTCATATCTTTATAATTTATTGTTAATCAGATGGATAATCTTCTCAAAAGCGAAGTCTGCATGGCGTTTGTCCGCATCGAAGGTCTGTCCCGCGATGTGTGGTGTCAAAGTCACTTTTGGGTGTGCGGCGAGTCTTTGCATGACCGTATCCCAATTTTCTTTTGGCGGAATCTTTAGCCGCGACGTCTCAAATTCAAGCACGTCAAGACAGGCGTGGCTCAAAATCCCTTCGTCCAAAGCGTCTAACAGTTCTTCCGTGTTGACCGCAAGTCCGCGCGAAGTGTTTATGAATATAGCTTCCTTTTTATTGAGAGAAAGTTTTTCTTTATCTATAAAATAATGATTTTCAGGAAGATAATTGATATGAAGAGATATTACATCACTTGTTTCCAAAAGTTTTTCGAGAGGGGTTTGTGTTGCGAAACCATCTTCAATATCTGTTTTGATTTTCGTCATCAAATCCTGCGCGTAAAGTTTTTCCCAGGTAATATATCCGGTGATGGCGCCGTTGTTACACTGATTGATGTTCTGATAGAAAATACTCTCGGGATTTTTTGCCACATAATTTAACGTCGGCAGAATTGCCGCAACCGAAATCAGAATGCCGAGCGGCTATGTGATTCAACACCACTTCAGAATCTTTACGCATCAACCGCTGATAATCATTCTGTGGTTCGCATGCATACCCCTGAATTTCCTCGCCCAAATACCCCGAAGTAGATAAAGCCGGTAAATCTCCCAATGCCTCTTTGCACGAAACCATTTGTTTTTGTTTTCCTTTG
>CACYHL010000048.1 GCA_902774205.1 uncultured Bacteroidota bacterium
GATTATTCCGATGAGGTCTTGGAAAGCTTTCACGAAAACTACCGGCGGGCGCATTTGCAATTACGGCATCCGTTTGAGGGAATTGAAAAGCTCATTAAGGAACTCCACGACCGCGATGTGATCACGCCAATGATTACCGGCAAGGGTGAGCAAAGCCTCCAAGTCAGTCTGGACTCACTTGGATTGGCGGATGCATTCTCCCCTGTCTTATCAGGATCTCCTGACGGCTCGATCAAAGCAGAACAATTTAGTGACATGATCAAACAATTTAACGCCACCAAAGACGATATGGCATACATAGGTGATGCTCCAACCGACGTCGTCGCCTGCAAGCAAGCTGGGATTAAATGCTACTCGGCTGCTTGGTCAATTAATGCCAAACACAAAGAGCTGGAGAAAATTAATCCCGGTGAGGTTTATACTTCAGTGGATCAATTACGAGATAAATTAATCAATGATTAAATCGACTTACAAAGGGGCCGGGACAAAAGTGAATGCTTTGCCCCGGCTTTTATGTTACCCAGCCAAATAGTGGAAAAATAAACATTGTCGCAATGATCGCACTTGCGGGAAGAAACAAGTTCACATGCAGACATGTCAGCAAGACAATTGCAATCAGATACAAAATGTACACACATATAGGGAAATTATCAATTGTGTCGAAAACAATTGTACTGTTCTCCTTCACCTGACAACGCCGTGTGCTTTTATAAAGGCTGTCTTTAATCGTCAACTCGAACTCATCTTTCTCCACATCAATTTTCAAAGGTTTGCAACGGTTAACCTTCCCAACCAGTTCTCCGTCAATTAAAACTATATACGGTGTGATTTTGAAATAGCCGAGAGGCTTTTGTTTGATAGTGATTTGCATACGATTTTATTTTAAATGATATAATTTTAAAATTATCCCATCTCTGCGAGATTTGGATTTAAAGTTTTCAAATGTTTGCCCTTCCAAAAACTTCTCAATCATTTTGATTGCCTCCAACATGAGAACCAATCTCCTTTGTCTTTAACTAGCTCTCATATATCAGTATTTTGTCTCTGTCGGTTGTTGTTTTTGCAAAAATAAAAAAAATCTAACTCCTAATTCCTATTTTCATTATTTTTGCGAATGTAATTTAACCCTGCACATTATAAGTAAGCTCATGGATATTGAAAATTATCTGTCGGTAACGCCAACCGGGCTCCCACTTCGGGATGGGCGGCTGCTGGTTGCAACGCCGTTCTTCAACGATGCGTTCTTCAACCACAGCGTGGTGCTGCTCACAGACCATTCTGAGAAAGGCAGCGCGGGGCTTGTGCTGAACCGCATCACCTCCGTGAATCTCAAGCATATCCGCATTGACGCGCAAGTATATCTCGGCGGCCCCGTGCCATCAAGACAACTGTTCGCGATACATAACTTCGCCAACTGCAAACAGGCGAGCAAACTCCTGCCGTGGATTTATGTCGGCTATGACAATATCCTGCTCTCACTCATTGAACACAACGCTATCGAACACCTCCGCTACAGGTTTTTCGCCGGCTACTCCGGCTGGTCGGCGGGACAACTCGAATCGGAATTGGAACAGAAGATGTGGGTTATCGGCAACGCCACCCCTGAACTCGTCTTCGACACCCCCACGGAACAAATCTGGGAGACCGCCGTGCGCAACCTCGGCAACGACTATCTGCACTGGCTGCAAGTGCCAATGGAACTGTCAAGCAATTGACATTAGTCATCCATATTTTCAAAGCGTCTGTTCACCGCGGAACGGAGGACAGTTAGCTATAACAAAATGCTACAAGAAAAGATAACAACAAGACTAACAGGGATAATTTCTGAAAATCTTTCAAAAACCTCAACCGTTATTATTATACCCGAACCTCTTCATAATGAGGTCGCTGTCGCGCCAATCTTTCAACACTTTTACCGAAAGGTCAAGAAATACATGACACCCTAAAAACTCTTCAATATCAGCACGCGCTGTAATTCCTAACTGCTTTATTGACACACCTTTACGTCCGATAATTATCATTTTCTGCGTTTCGCGCTCAACATACAGCACCGCCCCGATTCGCGTCAGCCCCTCCTCTTCTTTGAAACTCTCAACCACAACCTCAACACTGTATGGAATCTCTTTTTTATACTGAAGAAGTATCTTCTCTCTAATGATTTCTGAAATGAAAAACCTCATCGGCCTGTCTGTCAGCTCATCTTTCGGGAAATATGGCGGCGACGGCGGCAGCTTCTCCACTATCTTCTGCAACAGAATATCAAGATTCAAATTTTGCAAGGCTGAAATCTCCACAATCTCAGCTTTCGGCAAAAGCTCCAACCAATAACTGCGCATTGAGATTATAGTCGCTTCGTCAGATTTATCTATCTTGTTAATAACCAATAATATAGGCGTAGAGACATTTTTCAGTTTCTGAATAATCTCTTCGTTATATTTTGTCTCACCGCACTCAATGAGATAAAGTAGCACATCAGCATCTTGCAGCGACTCGT
Organism: uncultured Bacteroidota bacterium; assembly: GCA_902774205.1. GTDB lineage: Bacteria > Bacteroidota > Bacteroidia > Bacteroidales > WCHB1-69 > RUG11942. Next base: position 2,495 of record CACYHL010000048.1, read on the forward strand.
CAACAAAACGCATCATCATCTCCTGCATTTTGTATGCCGGAGTAAGGATACCCGGAAGATCGGAATAGACAATCTGATAGTTGTCGCCATTGACAATACCCTTTATGCGGTGTCGCGTTGTCTGTGCCTTCGCTGTAATAATCGACAACCTCTCCCCTACCAACCGGTTCATCAGGGTGCTTTTCCCCACATTCGGATTCCCGATTATATTTACAAAGCCCGCCTTATGATTCTGTTCCATTTTCACGATTTAGTATGGCATGTCATCATTCGTGGCGAAATCGTCACTTTCATCATTCATCTTCGAGCCGAAAGTCTCAAAACTTTCATTGTTAGTAATGCCTTCAGAAGCCGGCGTGTCGAAAGAATAGCCCTCGTCCTTGTCAGAAAACTTGGTGTATTGCTTCTCGAAACGAACCCTGATATTAGCATTTGCGCCGTGACGGTTCTTCTCAATCATAATATCAGCCAAGCCTTCAGACGGCGTGTCGTCTTCGAAAGTCGCGTTCTTGTAATATTCAGGACGATAGATAAATGCCACCATATCAGCATCTTGCTCAATAGCACCAGATTCACGCAAATCAGAGAGCATCGGTCGTTTGGAGCCCGCGCGCGTCTCCACCGCACGACTTAACTGCGAAAGCGCGATGACCGGAACATTCAGCTCCCTCGCCAACGACTTCAGCGACCGCGAAATGAAACTAATCTCCTGCTCACGGTTTCCACCTCCCTTGCCCTCATCGGAGCCGCCACGCATAAGCTGCAAATAGTCCACAATGACGAGCTGTATGTCGTGTCTGTTTTTGAGGCGGCGGCACTTCGCACGCAAATCGAAGACCGTAAGCGCCGGCGTGTCATCTATATAGAGCGGTGCGGAATCCAACGTCTGGATTCTGTTCATCAGCCGTGTCCACTCATTATCGTCAAGCAGCCCCTTAGAGATGCGCTCCGAAGAGATACCCGATTCCATAGCGAAAAGACGGTGAGCCAACTGTGTCGCCGACATTTCGAGTGAAAAGAGCGCAACCGGCTTCTTAAAATCCACAGCAGCGTTCCGCGCAATGGTCAGCACGAAGGAGGTCTTACCCATACCGGGGCGCGCCGCTAAAATTACGAGGTCTGACTTCTGCCAGCCTCCAAGATGGTCGTCAATTGCTCTGATTCCTGTCGGCACCCCCTGATACTGGTCACCCTGATTCTTCATCTCATTCAGCTCGTCAAGGGCGCGGCGCATGACCTCATCAAGATTTTTACTTTCCCGTTTGAAGTTATTCTGGATAATACCGAAAAGTTTAGTCTCGGCGTCGTCAAGGAGTTTCAGCACGTCCTGCGAGTCATCGTAAGCATCTTTCACTATTGAAGTACAGTTCGCAATCAGCTCGCGAAGCACGAATTTCTCCATCACAACGCGGGCGTGGTACTCAATATTCGCCGACGAAGCCACACGGTTCGTCAACGCCGCCAAATATGCGGGGCCACCCACAAACTCAAGCTGCTTATTCTTACGCAAACGGTTTGTAACAGTCAGCAAATCAACAGGTTCATTATCAGAGAAAAGGTCGCGTATCGTCTTGAAAATATACTGGTGCTTTTCATTGTAGAACATCGCCGTTTGAATGAAATCTATATCACTGATCGCATTTGAGTCAATCATCAAAGCGCCAAGAATCGCCTCCTCGAACTCCACCGCCTGCGGAGTTAGCCGTCCCGTGAGCGACAACGCATTCTCAATGGTGTTATACGACAGTTTATTTTCAGTACGTTTTTGCGTAATAGGTTGGTTTTCCATAAATTATATGTATAAAAAAAACTTTTTTTGAGGTTCCAAAGATAGGAATAAAAACAATAGTCCTCAAAAAAAGTTTTCAACAAAACAGCCCCCTCGAAGCTAAATCAGTTCCACACTGCGCTTTACAAATTGGCTTAATCTTTCACCTGTCAGCATATTCTGCGACAAAAGTGCAAGGTCAACAAGCTGTTTTACAAGGTCTTGCCGCTTCGTATCATCTACCTCCCCTATAATTCTGCTTATTATCGGGTGGTTCGCGTTCACAACAAGGTTATAATGCTCAAAATTACCATAGCCGCTCTGCCCCGACAACTTCTGCATATCCTGGAATCGACGCATAAACTCGTTCTGCGTAATCATCACAGGAATGTCAGTCTCGCTTAAGTTCTCCAGCTGAACTGAATATTTCTCTTTTTCAACATTATTTTCAAAAATTTCCTTCACTTTCGCGCTGTCACTTTCAGACAATTTTGACGGTTGTATCTCATCTTTTTCTATCAGTTTGTCAATAACATCGGCATCAACACGCGTAAATCTGCTCTTTTCCAATTTCGGCTCAAGCATATTTATAAAATGAGTGTCAAGGAAACCGTCTAATAGCAACACATCATACCCTTTTTCCTTAGCCGCCTGAATATAAACATGTTGTGTGTCAACGTCAGAAGCGTAAATATAAATAAGGTTTTCGTTTTTATCTTTCTGCAAAGTCTCAATTTTTGACTTGTATTCGTCAATAGTGAAATATTTTCCGTCAATATTCTTGAAAAGATAAAATTTATTCGCCTTTTCGTAAAATTTCTCGTCAGTAATGGAGCCATATTGTATAAACACCTTGATATCGTCCCATTTCTTCTCGAAATCCGCACGATTGTTCTTAAACATCTCCTCCAATTTCTCTGCAACTTTTTTTGTTATATGCGCTGAAATTTTCTTCACATTTGAATCCGACTGCAAATATGAGCGGGAAACATTAAGCGGAATGTCCGGCGAGTCGATGACGCCATGAAGCAACATCATAAATTCAGGAATAACGCCCTCAAGCTGGTCTGTTATAAACACCTGATTACAATACAGTTGCACTTTATTCTTTTGCATCTCGAACTGGTTTTTCACCTTTGGGAAATATAAAATTCCAGTCAGATTGAAAGGATAATCGACATTCAGATGAATATGGAACATCGGCTCCTCGAAGCTCATCGGATAGAGTTCACGATAGAATTTCAGATAGTCATCATCTTTCAAATTTGCAGGTGACTGCTTCCAAAGCGGATTAGTGTTGTTGATAATGCGCGGTTTTTCCACCTCTTTCTCCTTCTCCTCCCCTTCCGGCTTCTCCCAAACTTTCTCATTACCACATCTTATCGGAACAGGCAAAAACCTGCAATATTTGTTCAAAAGCTGCACAATTCTCGACTCTTCAAGAAATTCAGCAGAATCATCAGAGATATGCAGAATTATTTCACTTCCACGGTCTTGCTTGTCAATTTCTGTCATCTCATACTCAGGCGAACCGTCACAAACCCACTTCACTGCTTGAGAATCATTAAGATACGATTTTGTCAATATTTCAACCTTATCAGATACCATAAACGCCGAATAGAAGCCCAATCCAAAATGCCCAATTATATTCGCGGAATCTGTACCTTTATACTTTTGGACAAACTCCTCCGCACTCGAAAAGGCGATTTGCGCGATATATTTTTCAACCTCCTCCTTTGTCATGCCAATACCACGGTCAATCACGCGGATTTCCTTTTTCTCTTTGTCAACCTCGATGTTTATTGTCAGGTCGCCAAGTTCGCATTCTGTCTTTCCTGTCGTTGAGAGTATCTTCAGTTTCTGCGTAGCGTCAACAGCATTTGACACTAACTCACGAAGGAAAATATCGTGTTCGGAATACAAAAATTTCTTGATTACAGGGAAAATGTTTTCAGTTTGTACGTTAATCTTACCAGTTTGCATATCCATTATATTTTAATTTTTCAAATAATAAACCGACTTTTAAAAGCAAATTCCGTGCCAAACAAGACAAAAAAAGGGCAACACATCGTGCTGCCCTTAACATTGTTATGAAAATGATTACTGTTTTCTTCTGATTCTGAAAATAGCTGCTCTATGTTCTTCATCAACTTTTGAAGAAATATTCTGAACGCTCGCATCATCATCAGCTGTATATGAATAAGTTTCTATTTGGTCTGCCGGAACGCCTTTACTGATGAAATAATCACGTGTGTTATTTGCTCTGCGTTTTGCTAAGGCCTGATTGTGTTCCTTCGAGCCTTTCGGACAAGTGTAACCTTCGACTATAAGAATAAGATTCGGGTCATTTTTCATAATTTCAGCAATCTTGTCGATGTTTTTCTCATCTCTTTTTGCAACCTTCGGGTCATCTTTATCAAGATCAAATAAAATCTTTGTAACAGACAAAAGGTCAACAATGTCTTTCAGATTATCATTGTCTTTGTTAGCGGCTTTACCGAAAACAGGGCTTATCAGCTCAGTTGTCTTTGGAGCTTCTTTTTCATCATTTGAATACTGAGGAATAATATAAATTATCTCTGTTCTTTCAATTACCTTAGTATCGCTTTCTTTTGAGCTGTTATTAGTTTCATTATTATTACCATTGCAAATTGGATCATTTGCTCTGTTAATCATTTCCTCATAATAACGGTTTCTCAAAGTTGGGTTAACCTTTCCGCATGGTTTGATATGAAAACCAAGTTTCAAGCCAACTTGAACAAGATTGAAAGCAGTTTTCAGATCCAAATTATTGGAGGTATTGTAGTTCTCGAGATAAGAAGAACCGAGGAGTCCATTATATTCAATTTTGTTTTCAATTTCAGCTGTCGGGTCAACATTGATGTAGGTGTGGCGATATTCTGATTTTGGAAGGAGATCCAAGAATCCGTATGAAGCGTAGAGACCCACATAAAAGTCAAGCTTATTGTTGATTTCAAAAATACCGCCGAAATCAGCTGTAAGATCTACAGAGCAACGTAAATCACGTTTGTTTTTATTGTAAATCTTATTGCGACCATTGAACTTATAGGTACTCAAACCGTGCTGTGGCATGTCATTCTGATAGAGGACATTAAGATATTCCTCATATCCACGAGTGATTAACTCACCTTTTTTAAGTTTTGACATTCCAACTAACGGGAAATAGCCCTGAACACCGATACCGGCATAGATACCGTTTTTACCGCCATTGAACTTATGTTCAAATTGAACTGTCAACGGAATATAAATTGCCCAAATGTTCTGTTTTTCAATAAGATCATTTGTAGTATAACGAAGGTCATACACATGATCCGGTTGTTGCGGGTATGTCAGTCCAGGGACAACGCCTGTGAGATTGGTTTTCAGTTTTGAAGACAAATCCTCAATACCGATACCTATTCCCAAACCGACTGTACGGTTGAAGAAATAGGTATAACCTATCTCAAAAGAGAAACCCAAAGCATAAATACCGTCAATCTCAGACGTTTGGGCATAAATGTTATTGGTACCTGAACCAGCGATGTGCAGATTCACTCTATGATGGCAAATAGTAGAGTCCTTGACCCTGGTCTTTACCGTATCTTGACTTACATCTTGTGTTTGTTCTTGCGAATACGCGGTAAACATAGCCAAGATAAGACTGAACAATATTAACTGTTTCTTCATGATTATTATTTTTATTATTATTATTTCTATTTTATTTTTCCCTCTCATCAGCGGCCTCTTACGAAGCCGCTGACAATTTGGGAATCAAATTATTTTACAATTATGAATTTAACAGCCTTAACATCTTCGGTGCCTGTTACGATACGACCGAAGTATGCACCTTGAGCTTTGAATCCGCTCACCTTTGTGATAGGTTGCAGGTCAGTGATGTGCTGTACCAATGCACCCTTAGCGTCAAAGATGTCGAGAACAGCACCTTCGAGTTCTTCCGGTGTGAACGGCAACTCAATGGTGATATCCTGATCTACGGTAGCCGGGTTAGGATAAACGCTGATGGCAACTTCCTTGCTGTAAGTACGCGGACATGTGAAGTATTCATTGCCCTGATCGTCTTTGAGCCACAAGTAGTATTCACCATTCAGACCACCGATTTCGTTATAGTACTGACCAGTAGCACCGTTGATCGGAGCACCGTTCTTGTACCATTGATATGATACGAAGTTGTAGCCGCCGTTGTTTGCAGGATTGTTGTTGCAAACAAGTACATCGTCCCATCTCTGTTCGAAGATTGTGTACGGCATGTTGACTCTGACTGTGACAGGATATGTACATTCATCAATTTCAACGATGAAGTCATAAGTACCTGCTGCATAGCCAGTCATATCAATTGTTACGAAGTTACCGGTGATTGGCAGTGAATCTTGGAGTAAGGTTACACCGTCAGCAGCGTAAATTCTGTAAGTTTCTTGTGAAGGAACACCACCTGAAATCACATTGAATGTGAGTTGTGTGTTAGCGAGTGCAACACTGTCAGAGCAGCCTGTCTCATAGAGAGCGTCTGTGAATTCGATGTGTGAAACCACAACTGTTACGAACTCAGCTGTCTCATTAGCGTATGCGGCGCAAACACCATTAGCAACCTGTGCTATCTTGTATATCGTGGTAGTTGTCGGATATACTGTCAATGTGTCAGGTGTGTCGTATGTCTCGAATCCTATAACTGAACCGTTCATCATATTTTGAACTGTGTAAGTGTAAGGAGCGATACCTGTGAAGTTAATTACGATGTCTGCAGATTCACCTAAGCAGATTACATCTGAACCATCAGCTGTGAAGGCAGTAGCTGTCGGACGAGCGTAAACTTCAACTCTCGTTACGAGACCGTCTTCAAGTTCGCAACCGCTACCGAATTCTGTGAATACCGGATAATATCCATAGATACCAGATTCTGTGCCGTTAGCCTCAGGTTGATCGTATGTCATACCACCTTGGACGATTTCAATCAAAGTATTGTTGATTGAGTCATAACGCCACCATTGGATTGTACCGCCAAGACCATCTTGTACTTCAGCATACAAGTTGATTACTTCACCTTCGCAAATTGGTGAGTAAGCGACTATGTTGCGGCTCCAAGAAGGATCTTCAACAACTGTCGTGTTGATGTTGTCAGAAATCACGTGGCAAGCCAACATGTTCGGAGTAACAACAACTGTGTAGTTGTACGGACCTGCCGGCAATGTGTCAGATGTATTGATGATTGCAGTGTGGAGGTCAAGATCCATACCGTTGACTCTCCAATCGTAATCAACATTAGAAATAACAGCGTTGTCACCATAAACCTCAGCATTGAGTGTGATTGTACCGCCTTCGCAAGCGTCAACCAAACCGATTGTTGAGATGTAAACCTCAGGCTGGTTGTAAACTGTCACTGTAGCTACCTGGCTGAATGTTGAAGCACATCCTGTCAGAACATAGTTGTCAGTTTGAGCAACTGATGCTGAGTAATTGTAGATACCAGCTGTATTAAGGTTGTCATAGTAAGTGTCACCAGTAACACCCGGAACGTTGATACCATTAACCTTCCAAGAGAATGTTACATTGTCAGTTGACAGACCACCTGTTACAGTAGCTGTTACCTGAACACTACCACCAACGCACATTGCAGCTGTGTCAACAGAGACTGTCACGACAGGATCTGCTACCACTACAACGCTGTTGCTGTCAGTAGCTGTACAACCGGTTGTTGTCTGGGTTACTGTTACTTTGTAATTGTATTCATTAGCTGATGTCAGTACAGGTGTTGTGTATGTAGCCTGTGTAGCACCTGCTATGTCGCCATTGTTATCAGACCATTGATAGGTCAAATTCGTAGCGTTATTGTCGTTGAGGTTAGCTGTGAATGTAACCTTGCTGCCAACGCAGATAGAGTCAGCTGTAACTGTTACATTAACAACCGGAGCAGCGTTGACTGTTACGAGGAACGGATCAGATGTCACAGCACAAGGTGTACCTTCGTTGACAACCACTGTGTAGCTGTAGACACCATTCGGCTGGTTGATTGAAGGAACTGCTGTCACATTCAGAACGCTGTCAGTACCAGCAACCTGTGCATTGTAGTTGTACCATGTGTAGGTTGTGTTCGCACCGTTCTGACCGCTGATATTGGTTACGTTCGCTGTCAGAGCAACTGTATCGTTTTCGCAAACCATATTGTCACCGCTAACAACAACTTTCGGGTTAGAATAGACTGTTATAGTATTAGCACTGCTGTCTGCCGCACCGCAACCTGAGTGTGCATAGCTGACTTCTACGCTATAGTCATAAATTGTAGCGTCACCATCAACTGTGAGCGGGCTGTATGTGTATGTGCTCTGGGTTGCACCTGGGATAACCTGACCGTTAGCATACCATGTGAAGATCGGTGTGCCAAGGGTAGCATCACCACTTGTAGTAGCTTCGAGGGTTATCTGATTGCCTTCGCAAAGTGCTGCGTTATTCAGTGATGTCATTGCAACTGTAGGAGCGTTGACATTAACGTTAGCGCTTGCTACTGCTGTACAACCTGATACTACGTCTGTTACTGTCACTTCATATTCTGTTGTCGTGCTTACAGCGTCTGTGAATGATGCTGTCGTGTACGGAAGTGTTGTGCCGTTCGCTGTCCAAGCGTAAGTCAGGTTAGCAAGGTTCCAGTTGTTGATCTGGGCTGCAACCTGTGCTACACCGCCAGCGCAGAGCTCGCTGTCAGCAACGAGAATGGATCTGATGTCACTGCGCAAGGTGTGCCTTCGTTGATTACAACTGTGTAGCTGTATACACCGTTCGGCTGGTTCGTTGATGATTCTGCTGTCAGTGTCAGTACGCTGTCTGAACCGTCAACGAGTGTGTTATAGTTGTACCATGTGTAGGTCAGACTGTCTGCACCGTTCGTGTTCGTCACGTTTGCGGTCAGGTTCAGTTCTGCGCCTGCGCATACCACATTGTCGCCGCTGATTGCAACTGTCGCCTGCGCACACAACATTGTCGCCGCTGATTGCAACTGTCGGGTTCGGATAGACTGTCACAGTGTTGTCGCTGCTGTCTGCCGCACCGCAACCTGAATGTGCATAGCTGACTTCCACGCTGTAGTTGTATACTGTTGCGTCACCGTCAACTGTGAGCGGGCTGTATGTGTATGTGCTCTGGGTTGCACCCGGGATAACCTGACCGTTAGCATGCCATGTGAAGGTCGGTGCGCCAAGGTTCTCATCGCCGCTTGTTGTTGCTTCGAGGGTTATCTGGTTGCCTTCGCAGACTGATGAGTCGTTCAGTGATGTCATTGCTACTGTAGGAGCGTTGACATTGACGTTCGCGCTTGCTACTGCAACACATCCTGAAACAACGTCTGTTACTGTCACTTCATATTCTGTTGTCGTGCTTACAGCGTCTGTGAATGATGCTGTCGTGTACGGAAGTG
>CACYHL010000049.1 GCA_902774205.1 uncultured Bacteroidota bacterium
GGGTGTCTGTCTTTGCCCCTTTGCTTTTTTTCATCAGCTCAATCTCTTTTTTCAGCTGATCCTCGTATGCGTTGAGTTTGGCAAGCACCTCAGGGGTTTCTGCCACTTTCTTTTTGAGGAGTTCGTCGTAGCAGACCACTCGCTTATTGTTTTCCGTTTGTGCGAATCCCGCGCAGGAGATAAATAATGCCAATATGGCGATTGCAATTTTTTTATTCATATTGTTTCGTTTTAATGGTTTTTCTCTATTTTATATATTGTATTTTCAAGATTGTATGAATCAAGAATTGTCTTGATACGGTTTTCGTCAGTATCGGTAAGGAATACCTGTCCGAAATGGTCTTTTCCGACCAAGTCGAGCAGATGGGCTGTGCGTTGGCGGTCGAGCTTGTCGAAAATGTCGTCCAAAAGCAGAATCGGTTTTATGTTCTTTTTTGAGAAAATGTAGTCGAATTGTGCGAGGCGCGTTGAGAGCACGAAGGATTTTTGCTGGCCTTGGGAACCAAAGCGTTTAATCGGATTCCCGTTGATGAGGAAATCGTAGTCGTCTTTGTGGATGCCGAATGTCGTGAATCCGCATCTCGCATCAGCGGCGGCTGTGTCGGCAAGTCCCTCTTCAAAACTCTGGTTGTTAAGCCCCGATACATAAATCACATTCACATCTTCCTGATTTCCAGATAGTTTCGAATAATAATTCTGTAGAGTTGGGAGCAGCTCGCCAATGAACTCTTTTCTTTTATTATATATATAAGTACCGAGAGGGATAAGCTGTTCGTTAAAGATGTCGAGGAGAGAGCTGTTGTAGTTTCTGTTTTCTATGAATTGTTTGAGAATGGTGTTCCTTTGTGTGATGATTTTCTGGTATGAGATGAGCTGGTGCAGATATTCGCCGTCGAATTGTGAGATTATCATGTCGAAGAAGCGGCGCCGCAAGTCGCTTACGGCGTTTATGATGTCGTGGTCGTAAGGAGAGACCATCACTAACGGGAAACGCCCGATGTGGTCGCTGAGGCGGTCGTACTCTTTGCCGTCAGCTTTCACCGTTTTGCGGCCGTTGGTCTGGTAGGCGCAACTTATGGCGTTGCTCCGTTCGGAGCCGAAGGTTGAAAACTCGCCATGAATTGCGAAGAACTCCGCACCGAACTGCACTGAGAATCTGTCTTGCGAGGAGAAGAAGCTCTTGCAGAACGAGAGGTAGTGGATAGCGTCAAGCAGGTTGGTCTTGCCGCTGCCGTTAGCGCCGACAATACCGTTGACGTTGGCGTTGAACTGGAACGCCGCCGCCTGATGGCTCTTGAAATTTGAAAGTCTGATGTTCTTAAGAAACATGTCGCTATTCGAATTTTTCCACTATTTTGTTTATTTCCTCTTCTGTTTTTGTGAGTTTGTCTTTGCATATCTGGATCAGAAGCCCGGCGCGCTCGATTTTCTTCGCGAGGTCGTCAACGGAGACATTTGACTGCTCCATGGCTTCCACAATCTCTTTCAGCTCGTTGTAAGCGTCTGTATAGCTTATTTTTTCTGCCATTTTTATTGTTTTTGGTTCTCAATTTTTAATTTCGCGTCAATGAAGGCGTTGAAGAAAAGGTCGCCCAAAAGGTTGTAGCCGTCAGTGGTGAAATGTACCTTGTCTCGTTGTGCGAGCTTGTGCGTATGCCACTGCGCCATCGACTTGAGCCCGCCCATGATTTCGAACTGGTCCCATACTGCGCCCGCTGTCGCAGCCGCAAGTTTGTGGAACACTTTCTGCACTGCAAGCCCGTTTTTGTTGACGGCATATTTTCCTCTTCCTATTTTTTTGTAACTGTCGTTGTTTGTGATGAATACGAAGGCGCATTCGGGATTCACGCGCTTGAATTTTTCAATTAATTTAAGATAATTTTGTTCAAATACGAGAGTGTCGAAATTGTCGCCCGCCGCATCATTGATTCCAATGCCGAAGATGACCATGTCGGGGGCTATCAGCGCCATATCCCGTTCAAAATCAGTGCATTTGAGATATGACGGCACGCTTGCTCCGTTCACCCCGATTGAGTGGAAGGTGATTCCCTGATTGTGGGTTGAAAGTATTATGCCTGTAAGTGTGAATGTGTTGTCAGTGTCAGCGTCTATAACTACTGTGAACGAGTCGGTGACAGGCTCTATCTTGCTGTAAATAAATCTGTTGTTAAGAGTGTCTGTAATATCTGGGGAATATCCGTTGCCGTTGATGACGAGACATGGTTCAAATTGTCGGCAGTCGGCGTAACCAAGAATGATAATGCTGTCGGTACCGAATGAGAGCGATTGGTCGCGTTTCGTGATTTTTATTTTCGCGCAGGTGTCGGTGTACACGGCGATTCCAGTCATGCCGAGTGGGCGGTCAATCTCTTTATAGACGTTTCTTGTCAGCCCGAACGGTTCCACGGCGTTGACCTTGTAATCCGCGGGATTGTTGCATTTTTTCGCGGCGGAGTAGGGGAATATTACACCTCTGTCGCCAATAAAATCAGGGTATGTGTTTAAAATGTTCTGGCGGATTCGGTTAGACATTGTCCCTGCCTGCACGTGCGAGCCACCAATATGCAAAATACTGATACTTCGATCTTTATACGTCACTGCCGAGTCGAATTTGCTGAAAAACCTGATGAGCAGAGAGGTGTCCATGCTGAAACAGAATGTGTCGGCTTCAAAGTGCGCGAACTCAAGTGTGTCGATGCTCTTGAAAACATTTTGGACGGAATCTATGGGAGCTGGGGTGGCATGAACTGCCACCGCCATAGTGATTATGAGTGTTGAAACCGTGATAAAATGCTTCATGTCAGACTTTCCAATTTACTTGCAAAGATAAAAAAAATAGCGTTATCATCATTTTTTACATAATATTACTTGGTTCATTTAAATAAATTGTTATCTTTGTGCTTTCATTTTATAACTATAAACTGACACAATAATTAAATCTTATATTTTATGAAAAGAATCTTACAAATTTTCAGTTTTTTTATCTTATCTCTTATGGTGGCAAATGCCCAAATAACATTGCCGCATTTTGAGGGCTTTGAAGATGTGACCACGTTTATTAATGACGGTTGGGGAATGTGGTATGAGTCGTCAGACCAATCTAACCTTTCTGATTTTGGTATTTACAATGGTGATGCATACTCAGGGGCTAATAGTTTTCAATTTTGTTCTGTTAATTCCCTTTCAGATAATTTGTATGCACAGTATCTTGTTACTCCCAAAATCACAAGCTCAAGCAACATTAAGATAAGTTTCTATTATGAAGATAGTGGAGACGCGCAAGAGACGTTTTCTGTAGGATACTCTTCGCTTGCATCTTTTTCAGGCGATTTTTCATCCTTTACGTGGCTTCCCTCAGTAACTACATCGGGTAACTACACATATAGTTATTACGAAGCTGTGGTCCCTGCAGGCACAACATTCATAACAATAAAGTATGCGTCATATTATCTCTGGTATCTGAATATTGACAATGTGAATCTTACAGCTACGAATGAAACGCCTACAACACCAGTTGCTGCCTCTGATGTGGATCTTGGAGTAGCGATTCTTGTCGATACTGTTAGTTATTATGGAATTGACTATGACACAGTGGCTTTAGGAGACGGACTCGATATGTGGGTTTATTGGTATAATTACAATACATCAGACAATGATTATAATGATATGCTCTATTTCGACTTGACTGTTGGTGGAAATTATATGGGAACTGGTAGTCTTGGTTATGCAAATTATCTCAACAATCCTTTTTATGTAGGTGAAGATGCTAAGTATTATCTTTCGGATGCGATTCCATACGATAGTATAGTCGCATGGGGGCTGCTTGGGCAGACAGTTCAGGTATGTGTGGGGCTCACTCTTGCTAATAACTGGAATGAGACTTATCCTTCCGACAATTCATATTGCTATTACGTGACTTTCGATACTTCAGGAAGATCTGTTGACCTTGGCGTTTGGATAGTAGATGATTATGATAACGATGTGCTCTATGATACTGTGGCTTACGGCAATGACCTTGACATATACATAGATGAGTATATTTATTGTCAAAATGCTGGCAGTGACGATTATGAAGCCTATCTTTATTTTGATTTGACTGTGGACGGGGTATATATGCCAGGTTATCTTGGTTATTTGGATTTTACTGGTACTCCATTCCAAAGTATGAGTTGGGACTATTATACTGTTGTGGGACTTATTCCTTACGACAGCATTGTGGCATGGGGATTGTTGGGGCGTACTGTACAGGTTTGTCTCGGTCTCACTCTTTCTCCTGGCTATATAGATACGTATCTGGGCGACAACACGTATTGCTATACTGTGACTTTTGAGGGGCCGTCTGTGGTTAACACTTTCACTCTGACAGCCACGGCGGGCGCTGGCGGCACCATCTCGCCTGCAGGCACCACCACTGTTTCACAGGGCGCGTCCCAGACATATACTATAACCCCATCATCTTGCTATGCTATTAGCGATGTGATTGTGAACGGCGTTTCGCAAGGGGCTATCAACAGTTATACTTTCAATAACGTACAGGCAAACGGTACAATTTCGGCATCATTTACACAACAGACTTATACTGTTACAGTTACTGTCGGTGCAAACGGTACTGCTTCGTACGGAACATACACCTTCGCGGCGGGCAGCACACAGACTATCACCGTTAATTGCGGCGACCAGCCTCTTTTCAACTTCTATCCGAATAACGGCTACCAGATTAACGACGTGCTCGCAAACGGCAGCAGTGTCGGCTCTGTCGCATCTTACCAGTTCCCTGCTATAGGCGCGAATTCCACAATAAACGTCTCGTTCAGCCAAATACCGGCCGGAACCTACATCGTCTCCGCTTCTGCCGGTGTCGGTGGTTCAATCTCGCCAAACGGCACCACCAACTACAACGCTGGCGACAACGCGACATACACTATCACTCCTGCCAGCTGCTACACCATTGCTGATGTGCTTGTTGATGGCGTTTCGGTAGGCGCGGTTAACAGCTACACCTTCTCTAACATTCAGGCAAACAGCACAATATCAGCCACGTTCCAAGTGACAACTTACAATGTTACTGTGACGGCGAGCGCAGGCGGCTCCGTAACTTGCGGCACTTACACGGTCGCAGCTGGCCAGACACAGGTTATCCCTGTCAATTGCGGCGATCAGCCACTGTTCACATTCTATCCGTCTGCAGGCTACCAGATTGGCAGCGTTGTGGTCAACGGCTCCAATGTCGGCACTGCTTCAACATACCAAATGCCTGCTGTCAGCGCAGATGGTACACTTAACGCAAACTTCATCTCCTCATCTGTAAACTCATACACGATTACAGCCACAGCCGGTGTCGGCGGTTCAATCACGCCAAGCGGCACAAGCAACTATAATGAAGGCTCATCTGCAACTTATACCATTACAGCCGACAATTGCTACACAATTTCTGATGTCCTCATAAACGGATCATCTGTCGGGGCGACAGGTTCCTACACATTCTCAAACATTCAGGCTAACCAGTCCATTTATGCTACATTCGCTCCAAAGTCTGTCACTATAACTGTTACGGCTGGCATGGGCGGCAGCATTGTTTACAATGGCACTACAATAGCTGAGGGCACATCACAGCAGATAACCGTTGAATGTGGCTCAAGTCCGGTCTTCACCTTTGTACCGAACGACTACTTCCATGTCGATCAGGTTATTGTCAACGGCACCAATACCGGCAACGGCACAACATACACGTTCACCAATATCAGTGATGATGCCACCCTCACCGTCAATTTCAAAGAGGGTGTCTCTGTTGCGGAATATTCATCAGACTTCAACATCTGGCCGAATCCTGCCTCAGAAGTGCTTAATATAGAATTGCAACAGTCAGGCAATACTCAGGTTGCGATTATTAATATGTTGGGCGAAACAGTCGGCACGTGGAACTTCACCACAGCAAACTGCGCGGTCAATGTCGCTGGTTTGACATCGGGTGTCTATTTCGTGAGAATCTCATCTCAAAACGGAATCGCCACAAAGAAATTCGTGAAAGAATAATTTTGCAATATGGTTATTGAAAAACGGGTTGGCGACTGCCAACCCGTTTTTTTTGTAAGTACAACTCAGAGAATCTGAAATTATTTTGCGGCGTTTTTACTGCACCGTACTGCCTTCTTTCAGCTTTTTGTGCGGTTGGACGAGCGAAAGCTCTCCGCTGAAATCTTCAGCCATCAGCACCATGCCGTGCGACAACACACCCTTTATCTCTTTGGGCGCGAGGTTTATGAGCATTAGAACCTGTTTGCCGATGAGGTTTTCTGGTTCATAGTATTCGGCAATGCCTGAGACGATTTCGCGTGTGTCAACGCCAGTGTTCACAGTGAGTTTGAGCAGTTTTTTCGTCTTCGCAACCTTTTCTGCTGCCAAGACCGTGCAGATTCGCAAGTCCATTTTCTTGAAGTCATCATACGAGATGTCCTCTTTGGCTGGAGCGGCGGTTTTCTCCTCCAACTGACGCGCGAGTTTCGCCGCTTCCAATTTCTGAACCTGTGTTTGTATTACTTCATCATCAATCTTTTCAAAGAGATATTCAGGTTCGCCTATTTTGTCGCCGGCTTTCAGCAGGTCGTGGCGGCCACCCTCGTTCCACTCGTGAATGTCGATATTGAGCATTTTCTGGAGCTTTTGTGCTGTGAACGGCAGGAACGGTTCGCACAGCACCGACATTGCGGCGCAGATTTGCAGCGACAAATGCAGAACCGTTTTGACATATTCGGGGTCTTCCTTCTGTTTCTTCCACGGCTCGGTGTCGGTGAGGTATTTGTTGCCAAGGCGGGCAAGGTTCATCAGTTCGGACAACGCCTCTCTGAATCTGTATTTTTCTATCGAGTTGCCGATTGTTTGCGGGAACTCCTTGATTTTTTCAAATATCTCTTTCTCAATGTCGGTCACTTCTCCTAATTCAGGGATGATGCCGCCGTAGTATTTGTGGGTGAGTACAATGGTTCTGTTGACGAAGTTGCCAAAAATGGCTAACAGCTCGTTGTTGTTGCGCGCTTGGAAGTCCGCCCAAGTGAAGTCGGCGTCTTTTGTCTCCGGCGCGATTGCAGTGAGCGTGTAACGAAGCACGTCTTGTTTACCTTTGAACTCCTCAAGATATTCGTGGAGCCATACAGCCCAGTTTTTAGAAGTTGATATTTTGTCTCCTTCAAGATTAAGGAACTCGTTTGCAGGCACGTTGGTCGGCAAAATGTAGCTGCCATCGGCTTTGAGCATGCATGGGAAGATAATGCAGTGGAACACGATATTGTCTTTCCCGATGAAATGGACGAGTTCGCTGTCGTTGTCTTTCCACCATTTCTCCCAGTTGTCGCCGTGTGCTTCCGCCCATTCTTTTGTGGCTGATATATAGCCGATTGGTGCGTCAAACCAGACGTAGAGCACTTTCCCTTCCGCTTCTTTCAGCGGAACTTTCACGCCCCAGTCAAGGTCGCGGGTTACGGCGCGTGGTTGCAGACCTTGTTCTATCCACGATTTGCACTGTCCGTAAACGTTGCTTTTCCAATCTTGTTCATGCCCTTTCAGAATCCACTCCTTGAGCCAGTTCTCGTAGTCGTTAAGTGGCAGATACCAGTGTTTCGTCTCTTTGAGGACGGGTGCGTTGCCGCTCAATGTCGATTTCGGGTTGATGAGGTCTGTGGCGTTGAGCGAGGTTCCGCACGCCTCGCATTGATCTCCGTAGGCTTTTTCGTTGCCGCAAACGGGGCAGGTGCCTGTGATGTAGCGGTCGGCGAGGAACTGGTGTGCCTCCTCATCGTAATATTGCATTGAGTCTTTTTCCACAAGTTTTCCTGTCTCATAAAGTTTTGTGAAAAAGTCAGATGCGGTCTTTGCATGTGTCTGGCTTGATGTGCGCGAGTAGATGTCGAATGAGATTCCAAGCTCTTCAAAAGACTCTTTTATGATTTTATGATACCTGTCAACCACAGCTTGCGGCGTTGTGTTCTCTTTTTTAGCTTTAATTGTTATCGGGACGCCGTGCTCATCAGAGCCGCCGATGAACAACACTTCGCGGCCTGTCGCGCGCAGATAGCGGACGAAGATGTCGGCTGGAATGTAAACCCCTGCGAGGTGGCCGATGTGGACGGGGCCGTTAGCGTAGGGGAGAGCTGTTGTTATAGTGTATCTTTTGGGTGTCATAATATTGTGATTTTTAGGAATTTAACATTAAGTTTATTCTTTTGAACAAGAATTGCAAAGATAACATAAAAACAGATAACTTCAATTTGCGTAATTCATAGCATTTTACAAATAAAGTTGTATCTTTGCATTTGTATTTAAATACGACTTTATGAAAACTGTTTCAGAACTGGAAACTATTGCGGCGCAGGTTCGCCGTGACATTATACGGATGGTCTCTGGCGCGAAATCGGGGCATCCGGGCGGCGCGCTCGGCTGCACTGACTTCATGACCGCTTTGTTTTTTGAAATTATGGAGACGTCTCCCGAGTCATTCACTGTCACAGGAGAAGGCGATGACATGTTCTTCCTTTCAAACGGACATCTCTCGGCACTTCTTTACAGTGTGATGGCACGCCGCGGCTTTTTCCCAATAGATGAGCTCGCCACGTTCAGGCAGATTGGCAGCCGCCTTCAAGGGCATCCCACTCCGACACACGGACTACCAGGTCTGCGTATCGCTTCTGGCTCGCTCGGACAGGGGCTCTCTGTCGCTATCGGCGCGGCTATCGCCAAAAAAAACAATCACGATGACAAATTGATTTTTGTTCTGACTGGTGACGGTGAGCTTCAAGAGGGACAGAATTGGGAAGCACTGATGTTTGCCCCCGCTAAAAACGTTGACAATCTGATAGTTGTGGTTGACTATAACCAAAAACAGATTGACGGACCGACTGACAATGTGCTTTCGCTTGGCGACCTCAACGCTAAAATGGCTGCTTTCGGCTGGCAGGTTATGGAAATGAACGGCAACAACATGGGGGAAGTCATAACAACCCTTGGTAAAGCGAAAACAACTGCCCGTAACGGAAAGCCGATAATGGTGCTGATGCATACCGAAATGGGCATGGGCGTCGATTTTATGATGGGGACACACAAGTGGCACGGCACCCCGCCAAACGCCGAACAGACGGAAAAAGCGCTCGCTCAGCTGCCCGCCACCCTTGGTGACTATTAAAATCTTCTTCTGTGAGAATAAAAATCGTTTACCGATACCTTATTAAAACGTTCATAGGACCTTTCATCCTGACGTTTTTTCTTGCCATGTTCATCTTGCTGATGCAGTTCCTTTGGAAATACATTGATGACGTGGTGGGCAAAGGACTCGATATTCCGATTATCGCCGAATTCATCTTCTATGCTTCAGCTTCATTTGTCTCTATGGCAATGCCTTTGGCGGTTCTGCTCGCATCGCTGATGACTTTCGGTAACTTGGGCGAAAGATATGAGATTGTCGCGATGAAGTCCGCTGGAATACCGTTGAGCCGCCTGATGCTGCCGCTCGCGTGCTTCTGCTTCCTTATCGGTGTTTTCTCGTTCTGGTTCGCAAATAGCATAGCTCCAATTGCAAATGCCAAAGCATCAGCACGTTACTATGACATTAAGACTTTAAAGCAGGCCTTTAAGATAGATGAGGGAGTTTTTTATGATGGCATTCCTAACTATATTATCAGAGTAGGAAAAAAAGACAAAGACGGTGAAGGCATTCACGACATCATCATCTACGACCATTCGCAAAGACAGGGAAACACAACAGTGACATACGCGCAGAGCGGCTCAATGAAAATGACTCCCGATGACAAATATTTTCTCATAACATTGTATGACGGCTATTATTGGGACGAAAGTGTTAACGATAACAATCCGTCATCGCACTATCCGCTTACACGCGCCAAGTTCAAAAAACAATATCAGAAATTCGACCTCTCGTCATTCCAGTTCCAGAAGACCACAGACGAGTCTTTTTTCACAGACCGCCTGCTGCCAACCGTTTCAGACCTCTCGCACGACATTGACACAATCAACATGGATATTGACACGTTGAAGAAAAATTTCACAAACGACTATTTCACAAATATGTATTTCTTTAATATGTATTTGAAGAATAATGATTCTGTTATTTTGCCGCCTCCTGTTGAAAATTATTATAGTTATAATGATCTTTCGAGAGACAAACAGTGGGAGGTGTTCAACTATGCAAACCAGTATGTCCAGATAAATATGAATGCTATCTTTTTCGCGCATGAGCACATGAATGACAGAACTAACGCGTTGAGGCACAATTGGATAGAACTGTATCAGAAGTTCACGGTCGCTTTGGTCTGCTTTTTGTTCTTCTTCATTGGCGCGCCGTTAGGTTCAATCATAAGAAAGGGCGGAATTGGAATACCGCTTGTCATCACTGTCTTCTTTTACACAACTCATTTTGCGTTAACTCTTATAGGCGAGAATATCGCGAAGTCAGGGGCAATGCCTGTCGAATTTGGCATGTGGCTGCCCATTGCCCTGCTCGTCCCGATTTGTATCTTCCTCACTTACAAAGCCACTGTGGATTCGGCAATGCTATCGCCGGACACATACGAGAAACTTTTGAAAAAATTGAAATTCAGAAAAAAACATAACCAATGAAAATTTTGCAAGTTTGTCATAAACCACCTTTGCCCGCCGTTGACGGTGGGTGTATTGCAATCAACAACATTACGCGGATGCTTCTTGCGCAGGGGCATGAGGTGAAGGTTCTGGCCATTTCAACGCCAAAACACAATGTGGATATTAAAAAACTGCCGCAGGAGTACGTTTCCCAGACACGTTTCGAGACGGTCTTCGTCAATACGACCGTAAGGCGTTTCGCCGCGCTCAAGTCGTTGCTGATAGGGCATTCGTATCATGTGGACAGGTACGTTTCACGCGAGATGAACCATAAACTGAAGACTATTCTTCAAAAAGAGAATTTCGACATTGTGCAGCTTGAGTCGCTTT
>CACYHL010000050.1 GCA_902774205.1 uncultured Bacteroidota bacterium
TTTGGGTGAACCTCGCCAATAGTTGCAAGACACTTGCCGTCAACGACATACGAGAGCGCTTCGGCGAAACGGCCGTCAGAATTTGTAATCTCTGTGGAGAGTTTCGCAATTGGAAAACGTAGTTTCACCAACAGATTCTCAAAAATATTCTTCAGGTAGAAAAAGTCGTTTTCCTTTGCGGCCTCGTTCCAGACGGTGTCGTGGTTTTTACCCGTAACGAACATCGCAATACGGTCATTTTCAGCAAATTGCGCTGTAACTTCGGCTGTTTTGTCGTCACCTATTCTATTATATGTCTTGCCAAACTCAAAAAGTTTCAGATTCTGGGCTTTGTTGTTGATGTTGCGGACAATGTCCTCAAGCCCTGAAAAGAGAAGCGTCTGCCGGAGCACATTCAACTCGTTGCTGAGCGGATTCACAAGCGCAACGGTGCGGTTCTCATCAATGAAATCAAATTTTTGAGCGTAACTGCCTTTTGTCAGTGTGTTGTTCATCACTTCAAAAAAGCCGTTATCTGTCAGATATTCAGAGACTTTCTTTTGAGAAGAAGAGTGATTGTCAGACGTGACCAAGCCAATGTCATACGTCATTGAAGCCGGAATCTCAATGTTGTTGTAGCCATAAATTCTAAGAATCTCCTCGATAAGGTCAATCGGTCTTGTGACATCAACCTTATTGAGCGGAGAAGTGACCAAAATCTGCGCCGCACCCGAGGCTTGAACTTCCATGCCAAGCAGAGCAAGAATCTCTGAAACCTTCTCCTTGTCAATCTCCTTGCCCGCGATTCTGTTAATCTGGTCGTAGCGCAAAGCTATTTTCGGGCGTTCGATATGAGTCGGATAAATGTCTGTTATGTCTGAAACGACAGAAGCTCCGGAGAGTTCCTGAATCAGGTTTGCGGCTCGTTTTATGGCATAGACAGTGATTTCGGGGTCGCAGCCGCGCTCATATCTGAAAGCGGCGTCAGTTTTGAGATTGTGCCTTTTGGAGGTTTTTCTCACAGAAGTCGGATTGAAATAAGCGCTTTCAAGGAAAATCCTCTTTGTGTCGGCTGTAATGCCAGAATGCAGTCCTCCGAACACACCGGCAATGCACATTCCCTCTTTCTCGTTGCATATCATCAGGTCCTCATCCGACAATTTGACCTCATTACCGTCAAGAGTAATGAACGGGGTTCCTGCTGGCAAGTTCTGCACGATTACTTTGTCACCGGTTATCTTGTCGGCGTCAAAGGCGTGGAGCGGCTGCCCGATTTCAAACATGATATACTGAGTGATGTCAACAATGTTGTTGATGGGACGCACACCTATTGACTTGAGGCGTTCCTTGAGCCATTCGGGCGACTCTTTTACCGTTACGTTGTCGAAGCAGAGAGCGGTGTAGCGCGGACATGCGGTTTTGTTGCGGACAGAAACCTCAATCCGTTTGCTCTTGTTAGACAGCGCGTTAGGTTTGATTTCGTAAGCTGATGGCAGCACTAACGAAGAGCATTTCACGCCGTTTATTTTCAGCATCGCGTGCAGGTCGCGCGCCACGCCGAAATGGCAGATCGCATCACTTCGGTTTGGGGTAATGCCTATTTCGAAGATTGCGTCATTCTCAACCTTGAAGTACGAAGCCGCCGGAGTGCCCACCACAGCTTCCTGCGGTAGAACCATAATGCCGTCGTGCGAAGTGCCGAGGCCTATCTCGTCTTCAGCGCAAATCATGCCTTCCGACTGCACGCCGCGAATTTTCGACTTCTTGATTGTGAAAGAGTCATCTCCTGAATAGAGGACTGTGCCCAACGTTGCCACAACCACTTTCTGGCCGGCGGCGACATTCGGCGCGCCGCAAACCACGTTCAGCGGTGTGTCGCCGCCTACGTCAACGGTGGTTATATGCAAATGGTCTGAGTCGGGGTGCGGCTCGCAAGTCAGCACCTCTCCTATCACTAACCCTTTCAAACCTCCTTTTATCTTTTCGTAAGTCTCAATGCCTTCAACCTCTAATCCGCAGTCAGTCAGATATTTGGCAACTTCATCAGGTGAGACATCAAATTTAATGTATTCTTTCAGCCAACTGTAAGATATTTTCATTCTCCAAAATTTGAGCTAAACAACAGAAATAAAAAACGGCGCTTTATTTGCCGAGTGTTGCCACCATGACAGCCTTAATCGTGTGCAGGCGGTTTTCAGCCTCATCGAACACGATAGACATCGGCGACTCGAACACCTCTTCGGTGACTTCCATACCGTCAAGACCGAACTTCTGGTAAATATCCTCACCAATAACGGTCTCTCTGTTATGGAATGATGGCAAGCAGTGCAGGAATTTTACCTTCGGATTGCCTGTCATTTCGACAACTTTCTTGTTAACCTGATACGGTTTGAGCAATTTGATGCGTTCTGCCCATTTCTCATACGGCTCGCCCATCGAAACCCAAACGTCTGTATAGAGGAAATCGCAGCCCTTGACAGCTTTTTCCACATTGTCGGTGATTGTTATTTTCGCGCCAGTCTCTTTTGCAATCTGCTTGCACTGGTCAACGAGTTTCTTATCAGGCTGGCAGCCTTTTGGAGCGGCAGCGCGGAAGTCCATGCCCATCTTTGCGGCACCGACCATCAGAGAGTTGCCCACGTTGTTTTTGGCATCGCCAAGGAAACAGAAGGAAATCTTGTTGAGAGGCTTGTCGCAGTGTTCCATCATTGTCATGAAGTCAGCGAGAATCTGGGTCGGATGGAACTCGGTGGTGAGGCCGTTCCAAACCGGCACGCCAGCATATTTGCCGAGCGCCTCAACAATGTCCTGCGCGTAGCCGCGGTATTCGATGCCGTCATAAAGGCGACCGAGAACGCGTGCTGTGTCTTTCATCGATTCCTTTTTGCCCATCTGAGAGCCTGAAGGTCCGAGATAAGTGACATTCGCACCTTGGTCGTAAGCCGCAACCTCGAATGAGCAGCGTGTGCGGGTGGAATCCTTCTCAAACAGAAGGACTATGTTTTTGCCTTTAAGAGTCTGTTGCTCAGTCCCTGCGTATTTTGCCTTTTTCAGGTCAGCCGCCAAATTCAACAAAAATTTAATCTCTTCGGGAGTGAAATCCAACAATTTCAAAAAGTTTCTGTTTCTTAAATTGAATGCCATAATACTGTTTTTTAATGGTTTATATTTTTTGCAATGTTAATTTTTCTATGCTTTTTGAAAATCGAGTGCAAAAATACTATATTTAAATGTATTATTAGCAACTTTTTTGAAGAAAAATTGGCTAAAAATTCAACATTGGAAGTTAATTTTTATATTCCTGCCCACATTACTTGAAAATGGGATTTTTTATATCTTTGCATTTTATAATTCATAGCAGGCATAAACGATGGCAGAAGAAAACAATCCAAACGGCACAATTGAAGAAGATAATATCAAGAAAACCAACGAATTAGCGCAAACTTCAGAAGAACTGGCACCCGCAAGTGAAACGACTGACGGGCAAGACGGGTACAATCTGCACAAGATAATGCATGTGCAGTCGATGTTTGAGAACTGGTTTTTGGACTACGCCTCGTATGTTCTGTTAGACCGCGCATTCCCTGATGTTTACGATGGGTTGAAGCCGGTTCAGAGACGTATTCTTCATTCTATGGAGGAGTTGGAAGACGGCCGTTTCAACAAAGTGGCGAACATTATCGGCAACACCATGAAATACCACCCGCACGGCGACTCGTCAATAGGCGGCGCGCTCGTGCAGTTGGGGCAGAAGCGGCTGACCGTTGACACGCAGGGCAACTGGGGTAATATTTTCACCGGCGACCCGAGCGCGGCGCCGCGTTACATTGAGGCCCGCCTTTCCAAATTCGCCCTTGAGGTCGTCTTCAACCACAAGACCACAGAATGGCAGATTTCGTATGACGGGCGCAACAAGGAGCCGATACTGCTGCCAATCAAATTCCCGCTTCTGCTGGCGCAAGGCGTTGAGGGAATCGGTGTGGGGCTTGCAACGCTCATTCTTCCCCACAACTTCAACGAGCTGATTGACAGCTCTATAGCCATTCTTGAAGGAAAAGACTTTGAACTCTATCCGGATTTTCCGACAGGAGGAACGATTGATGTGAGCCGTTATAACGATGGCCTGCGGGGGGGCAAAATCCGCAACAGGGCAAAAATCAGCATTCTTGACAATAAGACATTGGTAATCACAGAGATACCATTCGGGACAAATACCGAAAAACTTCTTCACGAGTCTTCAAAGTCGATAGACAATGCGGTTGCAAGCGGCAAACTCAAAATCAAAAAGATTGACGACAACACAGCCGACACGGTGCGCATTCTGCTACATTTGCAGCCGGGGGTCTCGCCCGACCAGACCATAGACGCGCTTTACGCCTTCACCGACTGCGAGATGACTTACTCCCCCAACCCATGCGTGATTTACAACACCAAACCGGCGTTTCTCTCTGTAAAAGAGATACTTAAAATAAACACGCAAAACACTTACGACCTTCTCAAACAAGAGTTGGAAATACAGCTTGGTGAACTTGAAGACCAATGGCACTGGGTTTCGTTGGAAAAGATATTCTTTGAAAACAGAATCTATAAAGAACTCGAAAAAGACACTGACACATGGGACATCCAGATAGAGAACATTGAACGCGCTTTCGACCCATTCAGACCTTTGCTGAAAAAGGAAATCACCCGCGATGACGTGCTTAAACTCTGTGAAAAGCCAGTCCGTAAAATCTCGAAATTCGACATCAAAAAAGCGGAAGAGCAAATAGAATCAATAGAAGTTGACATAGATGAAGTAATGAATCATCTGAACCACCTTACTGACTTCACTATCAATTATTTCCGTAATCTGAAAAAGAAGTATGGAAAAGACAAGGAGAGAAAAACAGAGATAAAGAGTTTCGACAATATCGTTGCGGCGGCGGTGGCAGTTGCAAACCGCAAACTCTACATGAACAAGAAAGAGGGCTTTGTCGGGCTCGCTTTGAAAAGAGACGAAGGCGTTGAATACATCTGCGACTGCTCCGACATTGACGAAATCATCGTCTTCCGCGAAAACGGCAAGTTCATGGTCTCGAAAGTCTCTGACAAACAGTTCTTTGGAAATGACATTCTCTATGTGGAGGTCTTCAAGAGAGGCGATGACCGCACAATATATAATATGGTCTATTCAGACGGAGCCGGTGGCGCGGCAATGGTCAAGCGTTTCGCAATCGGAGGCGTGACACGCGACAAGGAGTACGACCTCACACAGGGAAAGACCGGCAGCAAAGTGCTCTATTTCACCTCGAACGCGAACGGCGAAGCGGAAAAAGTGAAAGTATTTCTCCGTCCGAAACCAAAATTGAAAAAACTTCAGTTTGAGTTTGATTTCTCAACACTCGCCATAAAAGGCCGCTCATCGAAAGGCAATATCCTGTCGCGAAACCCTGTGAGAAAGATTGAGATGAGCGAAAAAGGCGTTTCCACTCTGAGCGCAATCAACGTCTATTTCGACCCGATTGTGATGCGGCTGAACAACGATGGCCGTGGCGACTTCCTCGGTTCCTTCAAGAGCGATGATAAGATTATAGCTATTTATGAATCAGGAAGTTACAGAATAACCGGCTATGACTTGTCAACCCACTTTGACGATGGCCTGCAAATCATACAGAAATTCAATCCGCAGAAACCTATCACTGCAATTTACAGGAACAAAAAGGAGGATAAATATTACGTAAAGAGGTTCAATCCTTATCTTTCAGAAAAGAAGATAGATTTCATACCTGATGACAATGACCTTGTGCCGATTGATGTCTCTATGGATTATCTGCCGCAAATAAAGGTGAAATACACGATGAAAGACCCGCATGATGTTTTGGAAGAAGTGGTACCGGTAGCCGAACTTGTGGAGATAATGACTGTGAAAGCCCGTGGTAAAAAACTGGCTTACAAGACAATAAAGAAAATAGCATTCACCGACCCGCTCCCTTATGAAGAGCCACAAGAGGAGATTTTGGACGAAAATCTGCCGCAATATGAAGAGGGCGAAAACAACATCACCATTGATGAGGCCGTGGCGCGGGAAATATATGACAACATTGACAAAGAAGATGAGAATCCTGAGCCGGACAGGGAGCCCGAGGAGAATAAGGGCACGCAGATGGAGTTGGATTTCAATTAAAAGATATGGCTGAGAAATTTTTGGCGAAGACTTTTGCCGGATTAGAGGGACTTTTAAAAGAGGAATTGGAAGCACTCGGAGCAAAAGAGTGCCGTATGCTTAACCGTGCCGTACAGTTTGAAGGCGACATCGAGCTGATGTACAAATGCAACTACTTCTGCCGCACAGCGTTACGGATATTTTGGCAGATCTCTGAATTCAAATTCAAGAATAACAACCAATATTACGAGGAAATATATCGCATTCCCGCTGAAAGGTTTCTGAAATCGGACGGCACATTGGCGGTGAGCGCAACCATCAACGACTGCATATTTGCCACTCCGCTCTTCGCCGCACTGCTGACGAAAGATGCCGTATGTGACAGATTCAGAGAGAGATACAATGAGAGGCCGTCTGTTGACAAAGAGCACCCTGATGTGCAGTTTCACGTTCATGTGAGCGGAGAGCAGGCGATTGTCTATCTTGACAGCTCAGGCGAGTCGCTGCACAAGCGCGGCTACAAGGTGGCGAACCACCCTGCCAGCATCAGCGAAGTGTTAGCGGCGGCAATGATAAAGCTCAGCGGCTGGGACTGCAAAAGCGACTTCATCGACTTCATGTGCGGCGGCGGCACGCTTCTTATTGAAGCCGCAATGTTTGCCCTGAACATTCCCGCCGGTTTCTACCGCAGAGAATACGGTTTTTTCACGTGGCTCAACTTCGACAGGCGGCTGTGGGAAAAGACCGTCAAATCGGCGAAAATAAAGGAGGACGTGGCTATAGACTTCTACGGTTCTGATGTCGCCGGCAACTTCATCGACATAGCGTGCCGCAACGTCAACCGCGCAAACCTCAGGGATTTCATACGGCTGAAAGTCAGCAATTTGGTTGATACGAAGCCACGCCGCACGCCCGCAACCGTCATCATAAACCCGCCTTACGGCGAACGGCTTGATGTTGAGGACATTAGCTTTCTCTACAAAAGGATTGGCGACACGCTGAAGCACAACTATCAGGGCTGCACAGTCGGAATCATCAGCTCAGACAAGGAGGCGATGAAACAGATAGGCCTGCGCCCATCAAAAAAACACACCCTCTTCAACGGTGCCTTGGAGTGCAAATACTGCGTGTATGAGATGTATTGATGATGTTAAAAAATTTACAATGCGAGTTTATGTCATGGATTCACAATATTCTGTATGCTCTCTGAAACAGCCATCGAAGATGTCACATTTTAACGTGAGGTCAATATAAGATAATTAATGGAATTTAGCCCGCAGACCAGAGGCCTGCGAAAATAATATGACATTTCACACGTGCTACCAAGCCATGCAGTCCAGCGGACTGCAAATGCCCTCAGACTGGAAAATGCAAAGGTAAGACAATGCGATTTTCTGCGAATGCCCGCAGGCCATAGGTCTGCGGGGCTCGGTAGGATTGTTTGTGTTCCTACCGTTTGTCGCGCACGCCAGAGGCGTGCGGGCTGAATTAATAAAATTATTGCCGTATCACATATCGTAGTAATGGTTTCCAAGGTGCTCGTTTTTCAAATCTCGGTTTCCACATAGTATTGGTGATGGAATAATTTGGTGGCGATTTCGTGGAAATTTTTACCGACAATGTTTGCTGGCGATGATATTTGTGGAACTTTGCCACTTAAATCTATAATATATTGTAATATTCAAAACATGAGGAATATTTCCGATTTTTATTGTATTTTTGCAAGTTTAATAGAACTGAAACTTTTAGAAAACTTCGTAAAAATGGGAAAAAAGATAGCGACATCGGGTATACTGATATTTCTGATTCTCTTTTCTTTCTATGGTTTGGCTGATACTGCGGACTGGAGACAGACGATGCAGAATGCCAATGACGCGTACCAAAAGCAGGATTACGCGACCGCAGTGACTTTGTATCAGCAGATTGCAGATGCGGGAAACGAAGGCGCAGTACTGTACTACAACTTGGGCAACGCCTACTACAAAAACGGGAACTCCGCGAAAGCGCTGCTATACTACGAGCGCGCACTCCGTCTTGACCCGCGGAATGAGGACATAAAACACAACATCGCTTTCGTGAACCAGAAACTTATTGACAAGATTGACGCACTGCCCGAAATCTTCATAACACGCTGGTGGAACGCACTTTCGCAAAGTCTCACATCAAACGGCTGGGCTATTTTCTCAATAGTCTGCTCAGCACTTATCTTTATTCTTCTTGCAGTCATTCTTTTAGTGAAAAACCAATTGACAAAAAGCATAACTCTCATTGTAACAATAATTTGCACAATAATCTTGATTTTTTCTGTGATTTTTTCTTCAAAAGAGAAAAACAGATATATGAAAGAGCCTGAAGCCATCGTTATGGATTTGGTCTTGAACGTGAAAAGCTCGCCCGACAGCAAGAGCGGAGACCTGTTTGTGATACACGAGGGGCTGAAAGTCGCCATCACCGACCGCGTGAACGAATGGGTGGAGATACGGCTGCCGAATGGCGACAAAGGTTGGGTGAAAGCGCAATCTGTGGAAGAAATTTAGAAACTATAACATAAATTTTTTAATATGAACAGCGTTGACATTAAAGAATTGAATGAACTAATCCAGAGGGAAAGCTCGTTTGTTGATATCATCAACATGGAAATGGGCAAAGTGATTATCGGCCAGAAAAACATGGTCGAAAGGCTGCTTATCGGACTTCTTGCCAACGGACACATCTTGTTGGAAGGTAATCCGGGACTTGCGAAAACATTGGCTATCAAGTCATTGGCAAACATCATAAATGCCAAATTCAGCCGTATTCAGTTCACCCCCGACCTGCTTCCTGCCGATGTGATAGGCACAATGATTTACAGTCAGAAGACAGAGGAATTCATTGTGAAGCAGGGACCTATTTTCGCGAATTTCATACTTGCCGATGAGATAAACCGTGCTCCCGCGAAAGTGCAGAGCGCGCTGCTTGAGGCCATGCAGGAGCGGCAGGTAACAATCGGTGAGAAGACCTTCAAACTTGACGAGCCGTTCCTTGTGCTCGCCACACAAAACCCAATTGAACAGGAAGGGACATACCCGCTTCCGGAAGCGCAAGTTGACCGTTTCATGCTTAAAGTGGTTATTGATTACCCAAAAATCGAAGAAGAAAAGAAGATTATTCGTCAGAATATCGATAATGATAACATCAATATCCGACCTATAATGAGCCTCGAAGAAATCGAAGCAGCAAGAAAAGTGGTTAAGGATGTTTATATTGATGTACCGTGTGGTACCGTGGTTTATAATGCCGAAACGGGTAAGTATGTATGTGATGTGACCTACGATGGGCAGGAGGTACTTCTTCTAAAAGGTGGTCGTGGTGGTTTAGGAAACTTCCAGTTCCGTACCGCCACCAATCAGGCACCGCGTTATGCGCAGCCTGGTGAGCCGATGCAGGAGATGACGATCATCCTGGAGTTGAAACTCCTGGCTGATGTCGGTCTGGTGGGTTTCCCCAATGCGGGTAAGTCCACGCTGGTGTCGGCCCTCTCCAATGCCCGTCCGAAGATTGCCAACTATCCCTTTACCACGATGGAGCCTTCTCTGGGTATTGTGGGCTACCGCGACAACAAGTCGTTTGTGATGGCCGACATTCCAGGTATCATCGAGGGTGCCTCTGAGGGCAAGGGCCTCGGTCTCCGATTCCTCCGCCATATTGAGCGTAACTCGTTGCTGCTCTTTATGGTGCCGGGCGATACCGACGACATCAAACGGGAGTATGAGATCCTGCTGAATGAGTTGGCACAATTTAATCCCGAACTGCTCGACAAGCATCGCGTGCTGGCGGTGACGAAGTGTGACTTGCTCGATGAGGAACTGGTGGAGATGCTCCGTGAGACATTGCCCGACGACCTGCCCGTGGTGTTCATCTCCGCCGTGACAGGCTATGGGCTTGAGGAGCTGAAGGATGTGCTGTGGCGAGAACTCAATGCCGAGAGCAATAAACTGGCGACGATCACGGCAGAAGATACGCTCGTACACCGTGATAAGGATATGTCGCGCTTCGCCCAGGAACTGGCTGACGAGGGTGAGGACGAAGATATTGAGTATGTGGAACTGGATGATCTAGACGATCTGGAAAATCTAGATGATCTAGACGACTACGAGTATGAGAGCGAAGAGTCTTAAGCCTGAGTTGACTTACTACGACATCGCCGAAGGTGTCACGGCCTTCAGTTCTACCCGTCATGGCGGTTATAGCGAAGGTCCCCATGGTGAATTCAATGTGAACCTCTATTGCGGTGATGACCCCGATACCATCGCCGCCAACCGCAAAGCCCTTTGTAAACTACTGAGAATCAAAGATGACCGCTTGGTCATGCCCCATCAGGTACATACGACGGGCATCGCCCAGATCGGACGTACTTTCTTCCGATTGTCTGCGGACGTGCGCCG
>CACYHL010000051.1:0-20398 GCA_902774205.1 uncultured Bacteroidota bacterium
CCACACAAACAAGCAGCAGCGCAGCCACAGGGCGTTATCTTCGCTATTCTTACGCAGACATGCGAAGCGCAACGTATGACAAATATTATGCTTTTTCAGTGCGTTGTCTGAAAAATTGATTTATTTCACTTGTTTCAGCAGTGGGTGGTACTCGCCTGTGAGCCCCGCCGCTTCCGATGTGCGTATGTGGTGGCACAGGTTGACGTATGGCTCGGCGTCTTTCAGCGTAAAGCCTTCACCGGCAAGTATTTTCTTATATGAAAGTGTGTGAAGGTCTGTGAAGCCGTCGCTGAACTCGAACTCCTCACCGTCAATGTTTATTGAGCGGAACGTTCGTTTGCCCTGTTCGCGCAGTTCCGTGGGGACGAAGTTTGCGTCAACGCTGAGGAACCAGCGCACGCGGGCACGCTTGAGACGGAGGAACCCCGCCGCTACACTCGCCGTCTGATAATGGACAACGCTCTCTTGCATCTCTCCGAAAATGTTGAGAAGCATGTCGAAAAAGTGAGTCCCGATGTTCGTGACAATGCCGCCAGATTTAGAAACGTCCCCTTTCCACGAATAGAAATACCAGTTTCCGCGACCTGTAATGTACGTCAAATCAATATCATACACTTTGTTTTTGTCGCCTTTCGCAACCTTTTCAGCCAAACTCACAATTGATGGGTGAAGGCGGAGTTGCAATATGTGGTTTATGTGGTGTCCCGTCTCGTTTTCGATGTCGTGGAGCCCTTGCAGATTCCACGGATTGAGCAGCAGCGGTTTTTCGCAGATAGCGTCCGCCCCGTTGCGCAGAGCCAATCGTATGTGCGAGTCGTGCAGGTAGTTGGGACTGCATATCGAAAAGAAATCCACTTTCGTGTCCTCATTTTTCGACAATTTGTATATATGCCGGTCAAAGCGTTCCGTTTCCAAAAAAAGGTCGGCTTTTGGAAAATAGCTGTCGATAGTCCCGACACTGTCCGATTTGTCGAGCAGTGCGACCAAATTCTGGTTGTTCTCTTTTATTGCCCTGAAATGTCTTGGTGCAATGTAGCCGGCAGCGCCGATAAGCGCAAAGTTGTGTTGTTGTTTCATTTCGTTAGTTTTTATCTGTCGTTTTCACACTCGCATATAGAGGTGTATTTTATTTCTGTCTTTGGTAATAGTTTTTCCATCTCGTCAAGCTCACTCTCGCGGATTGGCACTTGGCGTATGTCAATTATTTTCAATGTGTTGGCTATTTTTGCGATACTTTGAGGAAGGCTGTACAGAGGATTGTTCCAAGCGTCTATAAGTTCTAATTTGTGCAATTTGCCGATACTTTCCGGCAACGACTCTATCTTATTTCTGTTAATGATAAGTATCTGTAATTCAGATAGTTCCCCGAGCGATTCAGGAAGGCGCACGAGTTTGTTACGACTTACATTCAGTATCTGAAGATTCTTAAGTTCAGAGATTCTTGTATTCAGCACTTTCAGTTTCCCGTTTTGACAAATCAATTCTTGAAGGTTCGTGTATTGGAAAATATCTTCAGGAAGAGAGTCGCAGTTTTTGCATTTTTTAACACGAAGCCGCGTTATATTATCCGGCGCGACATCTTTAATTTTGCCATATACGTATATGGGCTCATCAGATTTCGCATTCGTTTTTTGTGCATTTGCGGGCAATGATGAGCAGATTATTGCCGATATTATGAAGAAAATCATTTTTCGCATAAGAAATATTTTAAAATCTCTTCTTTATAATGTTTGATATTTTTTTTCAACTCTTCCGTGTCTTCAAATTTTTGTTCTTTAGAGATTTTTTTTTCTACTGTAAATGAGATTTTTTCCCCGTAAATGTCGTTTGAAAAGTCAAAAATATGAATTTCTATAGATTTTTCAGAAAGTCCTAATGTAGGTCGTGTCCCTGAGTACATCATACCCTTATATTTTTCCCCTTTCACAAACACTTCGACTGCAAAAACCCCGTTTCCAATATCATTTTCATCGTCCAATTTAACATTTGCGGTCGGAAATCCGAACTTCCGCCCGTTTTGCAGCCCTTGCACTACCACACCGTAAAAAATTTTCCCGTCCAACATTTGTAAATCACTATCGAGCGATAACTATGCAATTTAAGTTTACAATTTGCAAAAGTAATCAAAATATTGATATTTTATGTAAATATGAGAATGGCGGATAAAGAAAATAAAAGACAGTCCACAAATGATATTGAAAAAATTTATTATCTTTGCACAGGCTTCGACAGAAGCTAACGTTCTTTAGATTTTATTAAATCGCTTTTTTGTTTGGTTAAAGGAATCTAGCAAATTTTAAAACTGAAAGGAAAAAAGCAAAATATAGTGATTTACGTCTGTATCAGGCGTGGATTGTTTTTTGTTTTTCCTTGGGTTTTGCTAGAACCTCTTTAACGACAATGCAATGCACGTCTTTTTTTTGTGCTTTTCCAGACAAAATTACAAGAAAAAGGCGGGGTTGCTGCGAAGAGATGGATGTGGGATTGTGGGGGAAAATATGAATAACAACAATGATTTGAAAAAATGATAAAAGCCATCAAAACAATTTAAAATTTCTAAACTAAATTATGAATCATAAAACCGTTTGTTTACTTGGCTGCTCAAAACAGAAAGCGCCAAACCAAACAACTGCAGAAAACTTGTACCAAGGAGTTTATTTTAAGAAAGCCCTTGAGTATGCAAAACATAAGAATGGCGACATACTTGTATTATCCGCCAAACATTATGTTCTTAAACTTAGTGATATTGTTGCTCCGTATGATTTGACCTTAATAAAAATGTCCTCAAAAGAATGTAGGGAGTGGGCTACTATAGTACGGAAACAACTTATGGAGAAAGGATATAATTTACAAAAAGATTATTTCGTATTTCTCACTGGAAAAAATTATTACCAAAACCTTGTTCCTTATATGACAAATTATGAAATAGTAGGTGAAGGGAAGTCAATCGGTCAAAAACTTCATGAACTTGACAAATTAAATAACCAATTTAAACAATAAGTTATGAATATCACAAAATCAATTAAAGATCTCCGCAATAATCTTTCATGTGTGGAGAAACAGCCGGGGTGCTACATCTGGTGGTTCGACAAAGAAGGGACTGATGTCTTGTTGAAACAATTACCAGATGTTGACAAGTCAAAAATTCAAAACAAAGAGGACTATTATGCTCTCTATTTCGGGATAGCAAACAACTGTCGTGAACGCATTAATTGGCATATCAACCAAAAACACAGTTACTCAGCCGTGAAATCAGGATACCTGTCAACACTTAGAAAAACACTGAGTGCTTTATTGGGAAAAGACATGACAAAATCGGAAAAGCAAGTTAACGATTTTATGGATGCTCATTGCCGTTGGGAGTGGAAATACACACCTTCAAAAAAAGAGGCGGAAGCCATGGGGATAAAAGAATTGGAAAAGAACACTTACCCACTAAATATTCAAAAAAACAAAAATGTGGATAAAGCTGTGATTCTGAAATTGAAAGAGCTTAGGAAAAGGTATAGGAAATAAGTTTCAATGTCTTTATTAAAAAAGACTTCAAATTTTTGTCGCACACCAAGGAGTGGTAGTTGAAACAAAATTATAAAAGATTAAAAGTTGAAATTGTTTAAATTTAAAACCGAAGGAGCAATGGGATATAACCGCTCACAAATGTAATGGGAATGCCAAGTACAAAAGCTGAATGCGATATGAAAATTGCACAGTTGCGAGAACACCTTGAAAGATTAAAAGCTCAGTTGGCCAACATAAAGAAAGAAACGGCTGAGGCGCGTAAGAGAGGCAAGCATGTTAGTGACACTGGTGCTGTAATTTCTTTGAATAATCACATTGCAAGTACAAAAGCTGAAATAGCAAGAGTAAAAGCATACAAAAAACAATGCAAGAGTTAAAAAAATACCTTCATAACTTTGTAAGATACAACATATCTTGGAAGAATATCACAACAATAAAATCCAAGGATATGTTTTCGGAAAAAGAGTGGAATAAGATATTTCCAGATCTATCTTCTTTTAAAGAAATAGAAGTTTTTTTATCAAAAGGGTATGGGCAATGTATGATTGCCAATACCCTTACAGGTGAAAGTTTTGCATTTGTCTTCCTTTATTGTGAAAATGAGAGGGATAAGAAAATATCATTCCATGGAGGAGGATGGTTAAAAAATAACTCTATACAACATTATGTTGCCACCATGGCATTGATAGAAGAGTTGTTCGCGTCAGGATATAAAGTGAGAACTTCATGCCTTGTGAATAACGATGTGGCCTTTCGGTTTTTACATAGTTTGGGATTCATTAAATACCGTTCTACAGACCACTATCATTATATGTGGCTGCCTTATAAACGTTTCATCAATACGCCCATATATAAGCGAATAAAAAAGTACTAATTTTATTGTCCCAATCACGTGCTATAGGTGTCTATTCCGTGGTGAAAAACCTGCCGCATTATTCCAGCATCTCTTTTGCCAAGCGTGTCAATTCGTCTGTGTCAATCTCATCCAATGTCACCTCTTCAGGTTCAAGATCAAGCAGAAACTGCATATAGTTTGGGAGTGTGAGCAGGTCACCGTTGTGGTCGATATTGTAGTCGCCAAACTTGATGAAGTGTTTCACTCCGTATTTTTCGGGATGCTTTCTCACAGTGGATATGCTTTTGGAGCGAGCGTTCTTGGCCTTTACTTCAATGGGTACACACTCTCCTTTGTAGCGGACAAGAAAATCCAACTCCAGACCGGAATCTTTCTGAAAATAATACAAGCTTTGACCTTTCTTGAGTAGCGTGTCGGCCATCAGGTTCTCGAAGATTGCACCTTTGAATCCGCCCAAATTACCCTGAAGGATGTCAACGCGTGCCGCATGTCCCAACATGGCAACGAGTATGCCGATGTCGGTTGTATAGACTTTGAAAACGTTGTCTATTGCATTCCATTCCAAGGGAAGACTGGTAATGCTTGTGTTGTAGCACCGGCGGATAATGTCGGCATCTTCCAGCCACTGCAAAGAATCTTTGTATTTTACCCCGCGACTGCCCTCTTCCACCTTGGAATATTGGTACTTTTTGTTTTCTTTGGCAAGCTGTTTGGGAATGGCATTGAAACATGACCGACTGAAGGGTTTGTCTTTGTCTTCGGCATACTTTCCCATATCGGAACGGTATTCTTTGAGTATGGATTGCCAGACAGCGTCCACGGCATTCATGTTGTTGGTTTCCAATAGGGCGTTCACGGCAGCTGGCAGTCCGCACTTCCGCCA
This sequence comes from uncultured Bacteroidota bacterium, assembly GCA_902774205.1. GTDB lineage: Bacteria > Bacteroidota > Bacteroidia > Bacteroidales > WCHB1-69 > RUG11942. The sequence goes on from CACYHL010000051.1 coordinate 5,259, forward strand.
ACATAGCGACTATAGGCGGCGTGTTCTTCGCTATCTTGCTCATCACACAAATAATATTCACTTTTGTTCAGTTTTCAACCCCTGTGTTTGTCATTGTAACAGGATTGTTGCTGCTGGTATTCCTGGCGTCTGTTTACGCTGTAGCTAAGGCAAAACAATAATATTGCCGTGTTTTATTCAATACAAATTTGACTGAAAAAAATACCAAATTGTCAGCTTTTAGCTTCCATGTCGCGTTAGTCTGATAACGAGTCCAGCGTCTCTATCAAGCGTTACGAAGACATACCACTGACTTTCAGATGGTAGCGTATTCCAGCACGCAAACAAGATAGAAAATGACAAACAACAATAAAAACATTTTCGGATATGCGTCGCGAATCTTCCTTAATGACGGAAGTTTATAAAAAATGCAATTTTCGTCAGTAGATGGTGCTTTGACCGGCAAGACGGCCTTTGAAATATTGTAGGGAAAAATCACATATTCTGCATGTCTAATGCAATTGTTTCGTGCGTATATGATTGCAAATGAGGATATAAAGATAGGAAATGGGAAATTTTTTCTTGCAGGAGTTTCATGTCAATGTTTTTCTTTTGGCGTTTGACTTCACCTATACGAATGGTCTTTTCTAACTCATTTACAAGAATGATGTCTATTTCATGATTTCCCTTTTTGTCCCAAAAATTACCTATGTCGGTATATTTCCCGCTTTCTTTAGCGGTTTGGCGGAAGTAGCGTTCAAGCATCATGCCTGAAAAAGTGGGATAGTCGCGCCTTACGACTTCTTTCAATTGTGTGAAATTGCCGGATTCGACATAGTTGATGTGCTTATATATAAATCGGAACCAAACAGTCAGAAAATTGTCAGCAATAATATACCTTACGGTTTTTGATGATGGTTTGCTGAATATCGGGCGTTGTTGGGCAATGAGGTTGAAATCCTTTTCCAGTTTGCCAAGATACCCCCCTGTCTCTTTAACGCCGATGGCACTTTCGATCTCACCTCTTGTGTTGATTCCCCGTGCGATACATTCTAAAATGGAGAAGTAGATGTTGTATTCTTTGCCCACTTCTTCAATCAGCAGATGTTTCCCCTCGTTTATGAAAAGTGACTGCTCTCTAAATATGGTGTCAACCATTTTTTTGAAAGTGTATGCTTTTGCATTTATCAGCAATTCCACATACCATGCGATTCCGCCAGTAAAGCTATACAGAGCCAACAAATCTTCAGATGTGTAATTCGGATTATGATCAGATAAAATCTGTTTCAGCGTAACTATGTTGAAAGCCCTCAGGTTGATGATGTGACTTGCTCTGGAAAAAAGCGGCTCTTTTTCATTTTCAAAGATATGGCGCATCATAGAATAGATGCTGCCGCTTAACATGAGGTTAATGTGGCTGTTGTCCTTATTCAAGTCCCACACACGTTGAATATCCCCGATAATGGCCCGATTAATGAAGGCAAGTTCTTGGAATTCATCAATAATGAGGGTAAACGGTTGTATTTGTGAAAGTCGCATAAGGTGTTCTAATAAATCTGCTATATGTGTATATTGCCCGATAGGCATCTTCAAAGCATGTGCCGCTTCTTCCGAGAATTGTTGGCATAGGATGCTTTCGCTTTTTCGCGATACAAACAGGTACACAGCGGGTTTGCCTTCAATTGCTTTTAGAAGCAATTTTGTTTTCCCAATACGCCTTCTCCCGACAAGAACAGTCATTTGTGAATTGTCGTGCGAAGCAACTTCAATTTCATGCAGAAGCTGCAATTCCTTTTCGCGATCATAGAATTTCATAGTATCCGAATTTTATAAAAACAATATCGCAATATACATTACCGTAATATCCATTACGATATTTGCAAAAATACCATATTTTTTTATATGGTGAATAAAAATATGATTTTTCTCTACAAAATATGATTTTATGCAATCTTGTAGTACGATTGCAAATTTACATAAAATATTTAATCAAGCAACATAAAAAGTTAAACAACAATAAAATACCATTTAAATTCGATTGTAATCACCCGCTCATCGGGAAGTGAACTTATTGATTTATAAAGCAGCTATGCTAATAGCCAGTCGATGATATTCAACTTTTGTATGCCATCGTAGTTGGCGGTGTCGAAATCGGTGGTGAGAAGGTATTTTGGGTATGTGTCGCGAATTTTCCTTAATGACGAAAGTTCGCGCGAAAGCGTTTTTTCGTCATTAGCGGTGTATGCCACTTGATAGTACTCTCGCCCTCCACTAGGTTTCATTACTACAAAATCCACTTCCTGATTGTCCGCACGTCCAGCATAAACCAGCCCTCCTCTGCGCAGTAGCTCGAAATAAACCACATTCTCGAGTTTGTGCCCAAGATCAGCATCAGGATTGTTGGTGTTGAGAATGCTCCGTAAACCTAAATCAGCTACATAATATTTATAGTTGCTGGCAAGAAGGCGTTTGCCCTTGACGTTATACAACTGCACAGGATAAATCAAGTACGATTCGGAAAAATAGCGCAGATATTTCTGTACAGTATTGTGGGATATCTTGCTGCCAGTGGCGCGTGTCAACACATCGGTAATATTGTTCGGAGAAACCACACTGCCGACACTGTCGAATAGAAAATTGATTACCTGCTGCAACGTGTCAAACTTACGCAGATGGTGTCGGTTGACAATATCCTTCACCACGACAGTATCGTAAAGTGATCGTAGATAGGCGGGCTCCATTTCCGGCGATGTCTTGGAAATATTCACTGCCTCAGGAAAGCAAGAGGAATTCAGGTATTGGCGGAAAAGTCGGTCGGGATTGGCTGAATCGCCAAATGACGCAACATACTCGGAAAACGAAAACGGATGAACACCGATGGCAATGTAGCGGCCAGAAAGCAATGTCCCCAATTCACTCGACAAAAGAAATGCGTTTGACCCTGTGATATACAAGTCGATGTCATTCTTGACAAACAATGCATCAACAAGTTTTTCAAAATGAGGCAATATCTGCACTTCGTCGAGGAAAACATAGCGCATTCCACCAGTGGACAGCGCCCCAATGATATGGTCATAGACATCTTCCCAACTGGAAAAATCAGCAGCTTCACGCTCTTCAAAATTGAGAGAGAAAATGCGTTTCTCAAAGACATCATCGTTGAGAAGAAAATCCCTAAAGGATTGCATTAATGTTGTTTTTCCGCATCTGCGAATACCGGTAAACACTTTTATAAGGTGCTGGTCGCGAAGCTTAATAAGCTGGTTAAGATATGTTTCACGCTTTATCATAGCAATTGTTTTTTTGGTGCAAAAATACAAAATAATGACGAAAGTTTGCAAAAAATGCAATTTTCGTCAGTAGATGATGCTATAATCGGCAAAATGTTCTTTGAAATATTAAACGGAAAGAAAAGAAAAATAGTCCTTTTCGGTTAGTTGTTAACTTCTAATTCCTTGTGGAATTTTGTTATTGGCACTGTTCTCCATTCCGCGGTGAGCAGCATCTTGACTTTGTGGGAGGGTTACAGCGCACCGCGGAGGTCGTTTGGTGGGCATGCCATACCCCAGATTACGCTGCTACGCGCTTATCTGGGGTTATTAAAATATGACCTCTTCGAGGTCTGTTTCATATATAAATTCATCTCATTATTGTTTTTTGTCTCGAAGCGACATCATTTTCGTAACCTCGTACAAACGACTGAAAGGAGCGTAGTATGAGGAGGTGACAGCAACCTGCGAACTCCTCGCGGCGTGGGGAATAGATGCTTTGAAACAATATCGCTTCTCGCCGCGAAAGACAGGACGTATCAAGTATGTCAATTAAATCACGTAGTGCATTTACAGGAGGAAAGGGAATAATTACGAAGATAATATCGTAACAAACATTACCGTAACATCCATTACGATATTTGTAAAATACTATATTTAATGGCGAATAAAAGGGATAATTCCGAAAAAATATGCGATGCGGGCTTTGATAACGTAAACGCAATTATCAACCGCTGCGCTTTGTTATATCCGGCTGTGCCTTGTTGGTAAAACAACAGTTTTTACAATCAGAAACTGGTGTTTTCTTTTGAAATGTTGTCGGGCTCGAAGCGGAAACCAAGACGTTTTCCAGTTTTCAGCATCATATTCTGATTTTCAATCTGAAGCATGTCATTAACAGAAATCTGTATGTCATTGTTGTATTCTGGCACCAGCAAATCGAAATTTATAGTGTATTCGATTGCGGAAAGCATGATTTCTCGTGCGGATTCCGGTGATATTGTGTTGTCGCTGAAGTTGTTGAGTATTTGCGCAAGCTCGCGTTTCCCCTCAATATAATAATGTCCGTCCTTGTTGATGAGAATACGTCCGATGAGATAGCCTATATCATTGATTCTGTTGTATTTGAATGAGTCAGCGAGAAAATTATATATGTAAATCATTCCGCAGTATGAGCGAGTTTTGTCCTCTTTGATGTATGGCGAGCGCATGATTTCGTGGTCGCGCGAGAACTCGAAAACGTTGGTGTGCATGAGGAAGACGAGTATGTCGCCTGCGAATTTCAACTGGAACTCGTGCGGGTTGCGCTGCGTGAAATGCACATTGACGACAGGATGCTGCGACACACAGTTTTCCTTGTAATACTGGTCGAACTGCTGTGCTTCGTTGCAGAAAAAGTCCATTGCCTCAAGCGTTTTGCTGAAAATGGACTGCTTCAATTCGCCTTTTGAAATCAGCGTTTCGCAGATTGCGGATATTTCTTTTGACATAAATTATGCTAATAATGATCTTACTATTTCTGAAACGGTTTTGTTGTCGGCGCGCCCTGCAAATGTCTTGGTGGCCAAGCCCATAAGGCGCCCCATGTCCTTTGGCGAAGTGATGTTGTTCTCCGCAATCAGCTTTTTGATTTGTCCGACTTCAACTTCGTAAAGGTCTTGGCGGTTTTGAGATTTATAGATTTCCGCAGACTCTTTGCGTTGTTTCGACAGCTTCTGAAGAAGTTTTATTTCAGCTTCCTCGTTGATTTCTCCCGCATTTTTGTCGGTTTTCAACAAAAGAATGGCTGACTTTATGGCGCGAAGGGCTTCCAACCTCTCTTTTTCGCGTGCCAACATCGCTTTTTTTATATCCTCACTTATTCTTTCTTCCAAACTCATATTCTCAATTTTTAAAATTTAATCACGAAAAAATTATTCTAAAACCTTTCTTACACAGTCAATTACAGTTCCGTCAACCCATTTTATGATGGCGACTGTGTCTTCGTCTTTGTCGCTGATTGGCGCTTTGTCGGGTTTGCCGCAAATGGCATCGACTTCGGCCTTCAGGTCTTCGATTGTGACCAATGGAAGCGAGGTGCCGCGCATTTTGTCGATGAGGTCGGTGCGGAGCGGGTTGATGACGATTCCACGTTCGGTGACAATGACATCGATGAGCTCGCCGGGACCGCAGAAAGTGGTCACATTGTCAACGATGACAGGAATCCTGTCTCTGAAAAGTGGGACGGGCAGAATGGTGCATTTTGAGTGTAGGCAGTTTTGCCAGCCACCGATTCCGTGCAGCAGAAGCCCGTCTGAATGTGTCACCACGTTGCCGTTGAATTTCGTGTCGATTTCGGTCGCGCCGAGAATGACAATGTCTGTCAAAGATGTGTAATTCCCTTTGCTATGATAATTATAAGACTGGAATACCGAAAGGTCAATGTGGTTTGTGTTTTCCCTCACGGAGCGTACTGCTTCGAGGTCAAACGCTTGACCGTCAAGGATATAGTCCATAACGCCGTCTTCCAACATTTTGACGAGGTACTGCGTGCTGCCGCCGAAGCCGAAGCGCGCTTTCCAGCCGTTTGCTTTAAGCTGCTCATGGAAATGAAGTCCGACAGAGAGCGATGTGCCGCCAGCGCCGGTCTGTATGCCGACACCGTCATGCAGCAGGCCCGCCTCCGCGCAGAACTGCGCCGTCCATTCCGCTAACAAAAGGCGGTCTGGAGACTTTGTTACCTGAGTCGTGCCTGAAACGATTTTCTCCGGGATTCCGATTTTGTCAACAACAACGACATAATCCACGAAATTGCCTTGTATCTGGAACGGCATGCAGGGGAACGGGACGAGGTTGTCGGTGACGACAATGACTTTGTCTGCGTAGAGCATGTCAATGAGAGAATATCCGAGTATTCCGCAGGCGGAAGGGCCTTCGGTGCCGGTGGCGTTGCCGAACGGGTCGGCGGTGGGGGCAGCAATGACCGCAATGTCGATTTTGACCTCACCGTCCTGAATGGCCTGCACGCGACCGCCGTGTGAACGAAGCACCGCGCAACCTTTCATTCCACCGTATGATGTGAACTTGCCCAACGGACCGTTCATAGAGCCCTCAATGCGGTTTATTGTGCCGTCTTCGAGGTATTTTGTCAGCGGTTCGTTGCACGGGAACGCCGCAGTCGGCATCCAAACAAGGTCTTTGACTCCCATTTCATGGGCGATGTCGAAGATTGTATTGCTTACCAAATCCCCGTCTCTGAGGTGGTGGTGCGTTGATATTGTCATGCCGTCTTTCAGCCCGCAGCGTTTCAGCGCTTCTGCCAACGAGCCCACAACTTTGTTTCCGTCATCGGGGTAGTCGATACAGGTCGGAATTGGTGGGGCGTATTTCCGTCCGGTGGGGCGGTGCTGGCGTAATCCTTTGAATGGAATGACTGGTTCGCCGTTCACTATTGTCGGGACTCTTCGTCCAATGGCGTTGACAACAAAATTCTCACATTTCATCTTTTTCTGTATTTATAAAAGTTGGTGCAAATTTACACCAAATAATCGAATGCGAAACAGAAGAATTTGAAAAAATTGATGTACCTTTGCAAAAATTTTACGTAGATGAACAAAAGAGAATTTAAAGATAATAAAAAGTCTTACGGAAATCGTGGCTCCCGCTCATCGCGCAAATTCAGCGGAAGCGGGTCTGACAGGCGTGCGCCGCGCCGTAAATTTGACGATGACGACAGAGAACGTCCGCGTCGCAGGTTTAACGATGACGATGAGGAACGCCCACGTCGCAGATTCAAAGACGGTAATGGTGAGAGACCGAGAAGAAAATTCGATTCGGAAAACGAAGAACGTCCGCGCCGCAAGTTCAATTCTGACAGCGAGGATAGGCCGCGCCGCAGATTCAACAGGGATAATGACGGTGATTTCAAGGATAAGGGTTTTGGCAGACGCAAGTTCGATGGCGACCGCCCGAAGCGCCGTTTCGATGGGGAACGTTCTGATGACGGCAGACCGCGCCGCAGGTTTGAGGGCGCGCTGAGCGATGAGGAACGCCTCCAGAAGAAATTAGAGCGGCGGCGTAGATTCAACGCTGATGAGGACGACAAACGCCCCCGCCGCCGCGATGTGACCGCCGAATCGGAGATTCTTACGGAGATTGTGGCGCGCAGAAAAGCTGAAGGTCGGCAGTCGAAACCGAAGCAGAAGGTGCTCTCTCTCGAACAGGAGGAGCAGCACGGCCCGATTCGTCTGAACAAGTATATCGCAAACGCCGGCATCTGCTCACGCCGCGATGCCGATACGCTGATTATGACGGGCGCAATTACTGTTAACGGCGAAGTCGTTACGGAACTCGGTACAAAAGTTATGCCGACAGACGAGGTGCGTTACGGTGACCAAGTGCTTCAGCGCGAGAAACCTGTGTATATCCTTCTGAACAAACCGAAAGACTATATAACCACAACGTTTGACGAGCGCGACCGCAAGAATGTAATGGAACTGATTAAAGGTGCGTGCAAGGAGCATGTCTATCCGGTTGGCAGGCTCGATAAAAACACTACAGGATTGCTGCTTTTCACAAATAATGGCGAGATGGCCAAGAAACTGATGCACCCGAAAAGCAATATCAAGAAGATTTATCATGTGGAACTCGACAAGAATCTGAAAACTGACGATTTCAACGCTATTGTTCAGGGACTTGAACTTGCTGACGGCCCGATTGTTCCAGATGAGCTTTCATTCGTTGGCGAATCTAAAAAAGAAGTCGGCATAGCAATCCATTCAGGAAGAAACCGTATTGTAAGAAGAATATTTGAAAGCCTCGATTATCAGGTAATTAAACTTGACCGTGTCTTTTTCGCAGGGTTGACGAAGAAAGATTTGCCGCGTGGCTCGTGGCGTTTTCTGACACAGGCGGAAATCAATATTTTAAATATGCTTCCGACTATTAAATAAGCGGAATAAAAATAAACTTTTTAAGAGATTTTATGAATAACAATAATTATTGCATTATAATGGCGGGCGGCGTTGGCAGCCGTTTCTGGCCGATGAGCCGTGTTTCCGCCCCAAAACAGTTTATTGACATTCTTGGCGACGGCAGTTCGCTGATACAGAAGACTTTCCATCGTTTTGAGAAGATTTGTCCGAAAGAGAATATATATATAGTAACAAACACAATGTATGCGAATCTTGTCAAGGAACAGCTTCCGGAAATCAATGACGAGCAGCTGGTTCTTGAGCCGGGGAGACGTAACACTGCCCCATGTATCGCTTACGCAAATCAGAAAATCAAGAAAATCAATCCTAATGCTGTTGTGGTTGTGGCTCCGTCAGACCATAATATTGAGAAGGTAGATGTCTTTACTGACGTGATTACCAAGGGAATGGAAACAGTGGCGCAAAAAGACCTGCTCCTCACTATCGGTATCCGTCCGTCCAATCCGAACACTGGCTACGGTTATATCCAGTACGATGAGGATAAGGTTCTGCCGCAGAATCATTCTATATACGAGGTTAAGACTTTTACAGAAAAGCCGCAGCTTGAGATGGCGAAACAGTTTATCGAAAGCGGCGATTTCCTTTGGAACGCGGGCATTTTCATCTGGTCTTTGAAGTCTATCGAAAAGGCATTCAACAAGTTTCTGCCCGAAGTTGAGTCTCTGTTTGAAGCGGGCGAGCCATATTACAACACTCCGGAGGAGAAGAATTTTATAGAAAAGACATATCAGATTTGCAGAAATATTTCTATAGACTACGGTATTATGGAGAAAGCCCACAATGTTTTGGTTTACGCCGCCGATTTCGGCTGGTCAGACCTCGGTACTTGGGGCTCCCTGCACAGTATCTGCCCGAAAGATGAAAAAGGTAATACTGTTGTTGGAAAGAAGACAAAGATTTATAACACAACAAATTGCATTATCAATGCTCCCAAAAATAAGGTGGTTGTGGTGCAAGGGCTTGACAATTATATCGTTGTTGAGAATGATGACGTATTGCTGATTTGCTCGAAAGATGATGAGCAGCAGATCCGCCAGTATGTCAACGATGTGCAGATGGATTTTGGGGAGAAATATGTGTAGCAGATGAAGTTTCGCACAGAAATAAAACTGCCGGAATACCCTTTCCGAATAACCTACGATGACAGGATTCTTTTTCTCGGATCCTGTTTTTCTGACAATATTGGAAGATTTTTTGAAGAAAATGGCTTTAAGGTTTCAGTAAATCCTTTTGGAACACTGTTCAATCCGATTTCAATAGCTTTTGCGCTGAAATTGGCTATGAATCCTTCACTTTTTGAGGAAAGATTTATTGTTAATAATGATGGATTATGGCATAGTATCGCCCATCATGGCAGATTTTCCAATGAAAACAGACAAATTCTCACAGATTCAATAAAAGAACATCTCACCACAACTCACGACTTTCTTCTAAAAACAGATTTTCTCTTTCTGACTTTTGGAACGAGTTATGTTTACAGATATAAAAAAGAGGATTTTGTTGTGGCGAATTGTCATAAAATTCCAGCATACGAGTTTGATAAAGAGAGAATTACGGTAAAAACTATTGTAGAGGAATATCGTAATCTGATTTCAGAATTGAAAAAACTCAACCCGAAACTGAAAATTGTCTTCACAGTTAGTCCGGTGCGGCATTTGGGAGATGGCTTCCACGAGAATCAGGTAAGCAAATCAATATTACATCTTGCTGCAGATGAATTAGTTGGAGACGACTGTTTCTATTTTCCGTCATACGAGATTTTCCAAGACGACTTGCGTGATTATCGTTTCTATGCGCAGGATTTGTGCCATCCGTCTGAGGCTGGCTTGCGATATTTGGAGGAAAAGATCGTTGAAACTTTCTTCACCGCTGAGACCGAAGCCCGTCGCAAAGAGGTTGAGAAGCGGAACAAGGCCGCCGCCCACAGGCCAAACATCAATTATACAGCTAATATATAATTTCGGAATAATTGTTACGACAATCCGTCAAATTTGCGGAAAATAAAAAAAGGCTGCCATTCGACAGCCCTTTTCGTTTTTATGAACTAACTTTTATTTTTTGCAGTTCTTTTTGCATGCTTTTGGAGCGAGTTTGTGTTTTTTTACGAATTCGTCCAAAACGTCCTTCAAGGTCGGAGTGCCGATTTCCTGAAGTTCATAACCGACTTTCACGCATGGCTGTTTGATCTTGACGAAGCGCTGCAAGTCGATAGGTGTGCCGATAACCACAGCATCGCAAGGAGTCTTGGCGATGGTCTTCTCGAGGTCGCGTACCTGTTTCTCACCGTAGCCCATAGCCGGAAGCAATGTGCCGATGTTGGGGTATCTCTCGAATGTGGTTTTGAGTTCGCCTACTGTGTAAGGTCTCGGGTCAACGAGTTCGGCGCCGTATTTGACAGCTGCAACTGTACCTGCGCCGATCTTCATCTCACCGTGAGTCAATGTCGGGCCGTCTTCAACAACCAAAACCTTCTTGCCTTTCAGCAGCTCAGGTTTGTCAACGGTAAGGACTGAAACGCCGTCAATGATTTGAGCTTTCGGGTTGATTTTTGCGAGGTTGGCTCTCACTGCGTTGATGTTCTCCAATGAAGCGGAGTCAATCTTGTTGATGACGATGACGTCGGCCATGCGGGCGACAACTTCACCAGGATAGTAGCTGACTTCAGCACCCGGACGCAACGGGTCTGCTACGCCGATGCAGAGGTCCGGTTTGTAGAACGGAAAGTCGTTGTTTCCGCCGTCCCACAAGATGATGTCGCAACCATCGGGGTCTTTTTCAGCTTCACGAAGGATAGCTTCGTAGTCAACGCCTGCGTAAATGACGTTTCTCTTGGTTACTACGTGTGGCTCATACTCTTCCATCTCTTCGATTGTGCAGTTGTGTTTCTTCAAATCAGCCACACATGCGAATCTCTGTACTTTCTGTTTGTTCAGATCCGGATCGTACGGCATGGGGTGACGGATAGCAACCACCTTGAGGCCCATTCCAACCAAATATTCACTGATTCTGCGTGATGTCTGTGATTTGCCGCAGCCAGTACGAGTTGCGCCGACAGCGATGACCGGTTTTGTCGATTTGACCATCGTGTCGTTGGGTCCCATCAGTACGAAGTTTGCGCCAGCAGCGTTGACAATTGCGCTTACGCCCATGACGTATGAATATGGTTTGTCGCTGTATGCGAACACACATTCGTCAACTTTGAATTTTTTGATAAGTTCCGGCAATTTTGACTCAGGATAAATCTGAATCCCTTTCGGATAGAGGTCTTCGCCTGCCAATTCCTTAGGATATACGCGGTTGTCAATGCCAGGGATCTGCTCCGCTGTGAATGCGACAACGTTGTAGTTTTTGTTGTGACGGAAATAGGTGTTGAAATTGTGGAAATCGCGTCCAGCAGCACCAATAATAATTACATTTCTTTTCATAAAATTTTGGTTTTTAAGTTATATAAAAAGTTTAAATGTCTCTTTTTTTGGAATTTGGGTGCAAATTTAAGACTTTTTTTTGAGAGAAACAACAATTTTGATGTAAATTTTGAAATCTACAAGCGATGTGTTGATATTTTTTTATCAACCAATATTTATTTTATGTGATTCAAAAATTTTCCATATATTTGCAGCCGAAAAATGTGGATAGATTTGTATGCTTGCAACCACAAGAAAAAATGCTAAAAAATCTCATCACATTTTCGGTATTTTATAGTTATTGTTTTAAAAACTAATTTGTTATGAGTTATCTTTTTACATCAGAATCAGTTTCAGAAGGTCACCCCGATAAAGTGAGCGACCAGATTTCAGATGCGCTGCTTGACTCTTTCCTGCGCTGTGACCCCAATTCGAAAGTCGCGTGCGAAACGCTTGTCACAACAGGACTTGTGGTTTGTGCCGGCGAGGTGAAAACCAATGGTTATGTGCCGGTTGACGATGTGGCGCGCGAGGTCATTGAAAATATCGGTTACAATAAGAGCGATTATCAGTTCGATTCAAAATCTTGCGCAGTCATTTCCGCTATTCATGGTCAGTCACCTGATATTAATCAGGGCGTTGAACGTGCCAATATCGAGGAACAAGGTGCTGGAGACCAAGGAATTATGTTTGGCTACGCTTGTCGCGAAATGGCGAATTTTATGCCGATTACAATTGAAGTCGCCCATATTATTCTCCAAAAACTTTCTGAAATAAGAAAAAAAGGGGAGAAGATGACTTATCTACGTCCCGATGCGAAATCGCAGGTTACTTTGCAGTATTCTGATAAAGGTGAGCCGGAGAGAATTGATACTATTGTGATTTCCACGCAACATGATGATTTTGAGCCAGATGAGGCAAAAATGCAATCTGAGATTAAGAAGGATATTGTAGAGATTTTGATGCCGTTGGTAATTGCCGACTGCCCCGATGACGTGAAGAAACTTTTCAAGAGCGACTATAAATTATATGTCAATCCGACTGGAAAATTTGTGATAGGCGGTCCCCATGGTGATACAGGCTTGACAGGCCGTAAGATTATCGTTGACACGTATGGTGGCCACGGAGCGCATGGCGGCGGCGCATTCTCTGGCAAAGATCCCTCTAAGGTTGACCGCTCCGCTGCATACGCCGCGCGTCATATCGCCAAAAACCTCGTGGCGGCAGGCGTCTGTGATAAAGCGCTCGTGCAACTCGCATACGCAATCGGTAGGGCAGAGCCGGTCGGGGTGTTTGTAAACACTTACGGTACCGCACATGTTAATCTGCCTGATGGCGAGATCGCTCAGAAAGTTGCGGCGCTTTTCGATTTGCGCCCATACGCCATTATCAAACGCTTTGGTCTGAAAAATCCGGTCTATCTTCCGACTGCAAGTTATGGGCATTTCGGTCGCGATACTTACGAGAAAGATGTTGAAGTCTTTTATCGTGATGATTCCACTTTTGAGAAAAATGGCAAAATCTATAAAAAAGTCACATTTTTCGCTTGGGAAAAACTTGATTATGTCGAAAAAATAAAAAAAATGTTTTCATTATGAAAAAATTGTCGCTGTTGTTTTTTCTGTCGGTTGCGTTTTTCGTTTGCAATTGTCAGGATTTTAACAAATATTTTACTGATAAAACATTAAGGGTCAATTATTTGCATATAGGTGATGTTGACCTTGATTCTGTGAGTGTTGTCGGTTATTATGTGGGTGGGCATTGGAATGGTACCCGTACGCATCTTGTTGAGACAACGCGACTTGGTGATGTTCTTGTCGAGGTATTTGACTATAAATCAAATACTTTGATTTTCAGCAGAAGCTATTCTTGTCTATTTAACGAGTACCGAACCACTGAACGGGCTTTAACTGAAACCGGCTCTTTTGAAGAGGTGGCGAATGTGCCTTTCCCGAAATCTCCTGTGAAAATAGTGTTCACTTCTTTCGATAGGAAACATAATTCAAAAATTCTTTCGGAAACTTTTTTTGATCCGCAAAATACTCATACTGAGCCTTTTAAAATAGAGTATAAAGTTGTGGATCTGCATGTCGGAGGGAAATCAGACACATGCATGGATATTCTTATTCTTCCTGAGGGTTATTCTGTTAAGGATAAGAAGCTTATGAAATCTGATTTGAAAAGGTTCGCTTCCTATATTTTGAATTGTTCGCCTTATAAAGAATATAAAAACAGGATTAATATCCGTGCGATTAGTGCTTTTTCGGATGAGTCGGGTATTACCGATCCGAATCAAGGTGTTTTTAAGAAGACTCTTTTGAATACGAGCTATAATACTATTGATGTTGACAGGTATCTTATGTGCTTGAATGTATGGAAGATGCACGATATTGCTGATGATGCGCCGTACGATATTCTGCTCATTTTGGCAAATTCTCCGAAGTATGGAGGTGGCGGTATCTATAATTTCTATGCCACGGTCAATAACAGGCACACGAATTCTGATTATGTTGTTGTTCATGAACTTGGACATCTTATTGGCGGACTTGCCGATGAGTATTATACTTCGGAAGTGTCTGTCACAGATTTTTATCCTGAAGGCATTGAGCCGGTGGAGCCCAATGTGACAACTTTGGTTGATTTCGATTCAAAATGGAAGAATATGCTTCAAGTTGGTACGCCGGTGCCTACGCCAGCCACGGCAGAGTATGCAAATGTGCTTGGTGTGTTTGAAGGTGGCGGGTACGTCGCTGAAGGCGTTTACCGTCCGTGGATGCACTGCACAATGAAGGAGATTCGCTACGACTCTTTTTGTCCGGTTTGTACAAAAGCGCTTATTGATGCTTTTATGTATTATTCGAGATAACCGTTTGCAAATGGTAAAACAACTTTTGTGAATTAAATTTTGAAGAGATTTTAATATTAGCCGCTTGCAAGCGGCTTTTTTAGTGTTATTTTGTAATGCCCTGATATTTAATGTTTTATAAATTTGTCATAACAGACACGTTTTCAAATTTTTTGATATGTTTATCCATTTGCAAATGGAATGCCTTATAACGAAAGTTTTGGTATGTTTTTCGCTTGTAAGCGGGATTTTAATATAAACAATTGATTATCAACAAGTTATAGGAAACTATTTTTCTATAAAAAGATAGTCTGCGGGATTGAGCGGTGTGCCTTCATACCAAAGTTCAAAGTGAAGATGAACGCCATCTTCTCCGGTGCCGCTGTTGCCCATTTTGGCCACGGGGTCGCCTGCTTCAACTTGTGTGCCGGTTGTTTTCAGCAGCACTGCGTTACGCTCGTATTTTGAGATTATATTTCCTGCGTGTTGTATGATTATTGTATTGCCTCCTTCTGGTTCGTAACCCGAAAAAATGACCACGCCTTTATCGATAGCATGAACCAGCTCGTGTTTTGTGTTTTTGATGTCAATTCCGTAATGTCTTTTTTGAAGATCGAAATTTGCTGTGACCACGCCGTGTGCGGGGGAGCGCGGGTTGAAAAACTCTATC
>CACYHL010000051.1:20413-22684 GCA_902774205.1 uncultured Bacteroidota bacterium
CTCTTTCGTCTGGTTTTGTGAGCTGCTTTTTCTCAACTTTTGTTTCAGGTAGTTTTTCATCATTTTCAACAATAATCTCATCATTCAAGATTTTATATAGATTATCTATATATTGTTGATTTATAGTAAGTTGTTTGTCTATATTTTCCATCTCCCTTGCTAATTTCTTATATTTTCTGTATTCGTCGGGAGTGGTGTAGCCAGGGACGTAAACGCGTAGTGGAGTGAAGGCGATAAGCATTGCTGTGAGAGCAATCAATGCAATGGCTGACAAAGTAACAACGACAAAAATGCGTTGCAAACTCAGACGGAAAGTCAGTTTTTCCTCGTGTGTGTCAACGTTCTTCACGACAAAACGGTACTGAACTTTCCAATTCCGCTTTATCTTTTGCCATAGTTCCTTGAATGTCAATTGTTTAAGCCTTTTCATCTCTTTTATATTATGAAAGTGCCTGATTTATTTTCTTAGATGATTCCAGAATCTGCTCGTATTCTTCAGGTGTGATGTCGTTGAAGAAATAGTGGACAGGATTGACAGGAATGTCGTTTTTTCTGACCTCATAATGCAAATGCGAGCCGAAAGATAGTCCCGTATTTCCCACATAACCAATAACTTCGCCTCGTTTTACCTTCTGTCCTGTCCTGACAGTTTTTTTAGAGAGGTGGGCGTATACAGTTTTGTAAGAGTAACCATGATTAATTACCACATTGATTCCGTAGCCTGAGCCGCCGTTTTCGCGAGAGATAACCCCGTCAGCTGTCGCATAGACAGGGGTTCCTTTCGGTGCTGCGATGTCAACGCCGGTATGTCGCCGCAAAGTTTTGAGGATAGGGTGGTAGCGGGCGCCGAAGCCGGACGATATTTCAGTAACCTTTTTAAGTGGGGTTATTGCCGGTATTGAGCTTAGCATTGCTGACTTATCCGAAACCATCTTCTCAACCTCATCTAACGATTTCTCTTGCACACTCAGCCGCACCATTATATCATCTGTCTTTTGTAACGTGTTTTCTATCAATGCTATAGCTTCATCATGAGACAGGCTTGAATATCTGTATTTTTCGTTTGCAAATGGAAATCTTTCTTCTTTAGGCACTGGTTCCTCCTCGAAAATCGAGCGGTATATATTATCGTCACGTTCCTCAATATCGTTCAAAACCACCTCCATTTTCTCCAATTTACTGTTAATAGCTTCAATTTGTTCCCTCAGCTCATTATTCTCACGAATCAGCATTTTCTCTTTTGGAGAGTCGAAGAGGTAGAAGGCTATCCATATTACGAGAATTGAGAAGGCAGTAGCAGTTGCGATGAACCACAGAACCTTTTTCACGAGTTTGGATACTTCCTGTCGTGTGTTTGGAATGTGATATTTTTTGAGAAATTCCTCTTTCATCTATTATAAAAAAAGCGAAGACCGGCTTCGCTTTGAAATTTTGCAGGGGAAGAGAGATTCGAACTCCCATCAATGGTTTTGGAGACCACTATTCTGCCCTTAAACTATTCCCCTATAAAAGAGGCGAAATGTGAATTTCGCCTCTTGATGTTATTGATTTTCAGATTATTAGTCCAAAATCTTTGTTACCTGACCAGCGCCGACCGTTCTGCCGCCTTCACGGATAGCGAAGCGGAGGTTGAGGTTCATAGCGATTTCTGATAACAATTTGACAGTGATTGTCAAGTTATCGCCAGGCATAACCATTTCTACGCCGTCCGGAAGAATGATCTCACCGGTAACGTCAGTTGTACGGAAGTAGAACTGAGGACGATAGTTGTTTTTGAATGGGGTGTGACGACCACCTTCTTCTTTCTTCAAGATATAAACCTCAGCTTGGAATTCCTTATGAGGAGTGATTGAACCCGGTTTCGCGATGACCATACCACGACGGATTTCGTCTTTGTCGATACCGCGGAGCAACAGACCTACGTTGTCGCCAGCCTCGCCGGTGTCCAAAATCTTGCGGAACATCTCAACACCAGTAACAACTGATTTGAGTTTTTCTGCGCCCATACCGATGATATCAACCGGATCGCCAGTGTTGATGATACCAGTTTCAATTCTACCGGTAGCAACTGTACCACGACCTGTGATTGAGAAAACGTCCTCGATTGGCATCAGGAAGTCTTTATCTTTGTCGCGCTGTGGAAGCGGAATCCAAGTGTCAACAGCGTCCATGAGTTCCATGATCTTTTCAACCCACTTCGGTTCTTTGTTCAATCCACCGAGAGCTGAACCTCTGATGACAGGGGTGTTGTCACCGTCGAAACCGTAGAAT
>CACYHL010000052.1 GCA_902774205.1 uncultured Bacteroidota bacterium
CGCACACCTATAGTTATTACAAATGCGGTGACAGACATTGACACCATGAGTGCTGTTTCAGGCGGTGATGTCACATCAGACGGCGGGGACCCCGTTATAGGGCGCGGCATAGTTTGGAACACCAGTGGCAATCCAACCATCACCAACAATATTGGCATCACATATAATGGTAATGGTATAGGTACTTTTACCGACACGATGAAAAACCTGACACCAGGGCAGACCTACTATGTGCGCGCATACGCCACAAATGGTATAGGGACAAACTATGGGCAGCAGGTCACATTTTCGGCATTGCCTGTCAAGCCTAACGTAACAACCAATGCTATAAGTTATTATGGTGTGTATGACGCAACCGGCGGAGGCAATGTGACCTATTCTGGCGGCGCATACGTTTCCCAGCGCGGATTATGTTGGAATACAACCGGAATGCCCACATTGGCAGACAATTACAATACCCATTACAATGGCGGAACTGGAAATTACTCTTTAAGCATTTCGGGATTGCAACCGGGAACGAAGTATTATGTGCGCGCGTATGCCACGAACAGCGCGGGAACGGCTTACGGCAACGAAATCACCTTCACTACAAATGCAACATTTCCAAGTGTGACGACATCGCCAATAAGTGACACTTCAGCGACATACGCTGTTTCAGGCGGCAACGTCACAAGCGATGGCGGTGATTCTGTAACCGCACGCGGAATTATTTGGGTTGACCAAAATAACTATTGGTCTTGTCCTGATTTTAACAATTATTATGATGGAGCGACAACTTCAGGGGCAGGGACAGGAATATTTACTGACACGATGCAAATATTAACACCAGGGCATTATTACTATTATAGGGCATACGCCACAAACTCTATCGGGACAAGCTACGGAACTTGTTATTCCTTTAGGGCGAAAACAACTGTGCCGACCGTGGCGACAAGTGCAACTGTCACGAATATTAAAGGCAATACAGCTACTTGTGGAGGAAATTTGATTTCTACAGGCGGTGACCAAGGAACTATTTATTATGGAATTTGCTGGGATACGATTCCCACGCCTATGCTTGGTACAAATAATTTTACAAGCAATAATTATTATGATTGGTATGGCTTGCCGTATCAATATAGTAATAATATGTCTGGCTTATCTGACAGCACAACATATTGGGTATGTGCATACGCCACAAACTCCATCGGCACCTCATACGGCACAGCGATAAGTTTCACGACACTAAAGCTGCCGACTGTGACCACGGACACTGTAAGCGGAATTGGAAACACATGGGCATATTCGGGGGTTAATGTGATTGATGGAGCCGGTGAAATTATCACAGCGTGTGGCGTATGTTGGAGCACTTCACCAACTCCAACAGTTTCAGATGGCAAAACTGTTGATGGCGCAGGCGCAGCACCGCTTTCTTATACAAGCCTTTGCCAAAATCTTCAAGACAGCACCACTTATTATGTCCGTGCTTATGCCACCACCAGCGCAGGAACAGGGTACGGACAAACATATTCTTTTACGACATTGGCATTTAAACCATGTCCTGGCGTTGCAACGGTGTCTGACACAGACGGCAATGTTTATAATACAATACAGGTGGGAATACAGTGTTGGATGCGTGAAAATCTTCGTACCACACGTTTCCCTGATGGCACAAATATTCCTGATGGCAGCATAACTTCCACAACTGTTCCGTTTAAATTCTATCCGGGTAGCAATATTAATAATGTTCAGACTTATGGATATTTGTATAATTGGGCTGCAGTGATGAATGGCTCTTCCTCATCGGCTGCCAATCCAAGTGGGGTGCAAGGTATCTGTCCCAAAGGGTGGCATGTGCCAAGCAACCTTGAATGGGTGCTTTTGAAAAACTATGTGTCAAGCCAAGCTTCTTGCCAGTGCGGAGGCTCAAGTACTGCTATTGCAAAGGCACTGGCAATACAAACTGGATGGAGTTCAAACACCTCCGCTTGTACGCCAGGAAACAGTAATTCTACAATCAGCAATAATATAACAGGGTTTAGTGCAATGCCGGCAGGAAATAATAATAGCGGAGTTTTCAATAATTCCTCTGGTTTTAATTATTATGCTTATTATTGGAGTTGCACAGAAAACGGGAACAATAATGCGTACTATTCTGCTATGTATTATTATTCAGATGGTTTTGACCAATCTTACACAGGAAAATATTATGGTCATGCTGTTCGTTGCATTAAAGACAACAATGTTCTTGTTGACGGGCAGCCGTGTCCGGGGGCAGCCACAGTGACTGACAATGACAACAATACATATAATACAGTTCAAATAGGTTCCCAATGTTGGATGAAAGAGAATTTGCGGACAACAACCTATCCGAATGGCACATCAATAACATACGGGCAGGGACAAAGCACAAGTTCTACAATCGGCTATTATTATCATTCAAACAACAATTCGGGCAATGACATCACATACGGTTTATTGTACAACTGGCCGGCGGCAATGGATGGCGGTTCAGCCTCTTCTTCCGTCCCAAGTGGAGTGCGAGGCATTTGTCCGGCAGGGTGGCATCTCCCAAGCCAAGGTGAATGGACAATTTTGAACAATTATGTTAAAGGAGGACAATATTTATGCAACGGTAACGCATATTCTGGCAAACCGTTAGCCTCGAATGCCAACTGGAACACTTCCGCAAACACATGCGTTCCGGGAAATGACCTTTCCACCAATAATGCCACAGGCTTTTCCTTGCAACCAGCCGGTTATTATAGAGGCAATGCGTATTATGATTTTAATGGTTCAACGTATCTTTGGGGTTCTGATGAATATTTGGCAGATCCAGTAAATGCGTATTACTTTTATTTATCAAATGGCTCAACAAATGCATCTAATAGTTCTCGCTATTATAAATATTACGCTTCATCTGTCCGTTGCATAAAAGACTGAAAAGAATAATCTCATTTAGCGTAAAGTCATTTTATAATTTTAAAGATACAATTTTTGCCCATAAATATCGTTATTTCTTGTACTTTTGCAAATATTAAATTAACCAAGTTGTAATGTATCTGAATCAACCTTATTTTATGGATTTTCTAAACGAAAAGGAGATCACATGGGCAGGGATTGATTTCACAAAAGCGAAGCTGACACGGAAAAGTTTCTCTCTTCCGCAGGAGGTGCTCACACATTACATGAACGCTTGGAACATGATGATCCTTTCGGACCAGAAGAAATATAACATACGCCTCAGTTTCCGCAAGCCAGTGATGCAGTACGACCTCTCGATGGTCACCAAGAAAAACAAAGCGCTGAAACCGTCCAACCTTCTCTGCGACACTGTGAATATTACGAATATCTTGTCGGACACGGCGGTGGTTGAGTATATCTCCACACTTGATTTCCCAAAAACCACAAAATTCGCGATTATGGTATTGGTGGAGTCGTTTGACGAGACCACAAAAATGGCGTCGTTGTGGATTGTGATTGCCGACACAGCGACATCAGACACAGTGCTTACGGAGAATTTCATGATGAATCCCAGTGGCTTCGGAACCCAAAACTATTGGGGGCGAACTTTCTACAACCTTTTCTTTGACATCAACAAATACGCTTTCACACGATGGGAAAATTCAGTAAAAGAAAATATTAATTCATAAAATCATCAATTAAAAAACAAAACTATGGGCGCATTTAAAGCATACGACTTCAGAGGAGTCTTTAACAAAGATTTCAACTTGGATGACATTTACAAAATCGGATTTTTCCTTCCGTCATTGCTTGAAACAAATAAAGTGCTGGTAGGCAGGGATATGCGTGTCTCTTCGCCAGACATTTTCGAGAATCTGTCGCGCGGAATCACAGACGCTGGCGCTGACGTTTATGACATGGGGCTGACGACAACTCCGATGGTCTATTACTTCACGGCTAAACACAAGTTTGACGCTTCTGTGATGATTACCGCCTCGCACAACCCGAAAGAATACAACGGGTTGAAGGTGTCGCGCACCAATGCTTTGCCGGTTGGCTTCGACACAGGCCTCGGTGAGCTGAAAGAGATGGTAGAGACAATGACCCCGCAACCGGTCGCGAAAAAAGGCAAAATTATCAACCATGAAGTGAAAAAAGAATATTTGGAATTCCTGAAAAATTACAAATACGACATTTCAAACCTCAAAATAGTGATGGACTGCTCCAACGGTATGGCTTCCACACTCGTGAAAGATGTTTTCGGGAATCAGCCAATCTATATGTTTGACGAACTTGACGGCACATTCCCGAACCACGAAGCCAACCCGCTTGAACCGGAAAACGTTGTCGCCCTGCGCGAAAGAGTCGTGAAAGAGGGCGCTGACATTGGCGTAATCTATGACGGTGACGCTGACCGCGTGATGTTTGTGAACGAAAAAGGTGAATTCATCTCTCCAGACCTGATGATTGCTGTGCTGGCACAATATTTTATCAAAGAGAAAGATGTTAAAGGTCAGGTGATTCAAGACATCCGCACATCAAAATCTGTTACTGAATATATAAGGAAACAGCACCGTGACGTCTATATTTGGCGTGTGGGGCGCGCTTACGCGGCACTGAAGCTGCGTGAGATTGACGGCGCGTTCGGCGGAGAGTTCGCAGGTCACTACTACTTCCGCGACTTCTACTATTCGGACAGCGCAATGCTTGCCTCCCTTGTAATTCTCCATGTAGTTAGCGAACTGAAAAAACAGGGCATTCCGATTTCACAGTTCATTTCAAAAATCGCTGTTTATGCCAATTCCGGCGAGATTAATTTCAAGGTTGAGAAGAAACAGGAGGCTATGGATGCGCTCAAAGACCACTTCATGGACAACGAGAATGCGACCGAGTTCATGGACTTTGACGGTTACCGCATTGAATTTGACAAATGGTGGTTCAATGTAAGGCCTTCTAATACAGAACCTTATCTCCGTATGCTTATGGAAGCTCAAAGTTCAGAACTTCTTGAGCAGAAATTGGAGGAAGCGAAACTGGTTCTCAGCGATTTTATAGACTAATATTTTTGAATCAGCGTACCTGACAAGGTGCGCTGATTTTTCCCCACTATGAAAAAGAACAACGAAAAAGTGGTCTTCAGAGCAGGAAACATGCTCAACCCTACACCTGTGGTTATGGTGACTTGCGGCACATCTGTGACAGATTGCAACATCATCACAATAGCGTGGACCGGCACAATCTGTTCTGACCCGCCGATGTGCTACATCTCGGTGCGCCCTGGACGCCACTCGTATGACATAATAAAAGAGAACAAAGAATTTGTAATCAATCTTGCAGATGAGAAATTAGCTGCACAGACAGACTGGTGCGGCGTGCGTTCAGGCAGCAAATTCAACAAGTTCCTTGAGGCGGGGCTGACACCGGCGCACGCCGAAAAGGTCAAAGCCCCAATCATTGCCGAGTCGCCCGTGAATATTGAGTGCGTGGTAAAGGAGATTATCCCGCTCGGTTCGCACGACATGTTTCTTGCCGAGGTCGTTTCTGTCAGCGTTGACGCCGCGCTAATCGACAAAAAGGAGACACTCCGTCTCGACAAGGCAAACCTTGTCTGTTACTCGCACGGCCATTACTACACTCTCGGAAAAATGCTCGGCAAATTCGGCTTTTCAGTAAAAAAACATTGATCTGATATGAAGAAGATTCTTGCAGTAATTCTCTTTGCCGTGACATTATCAGTAAGTTACGCGCAAATACCGATAGGCTCATTCAGAGAATGGCTGCCAAAACATAACTTTTTCGCAATCACACAAAGCAGCGATTATGTATATGCCGCTGCCAATGGAGGTGTGCTCTATGTTGACAAGGCCTCCGAGAGCATAAACTTTTGGTCTAAAGTTACCGGGCTTTCCGAAGCTACCGTAACCGGCTGCTATTATTCTGAACAAGACGCGGTGCTCGCTATCACGTACAGCAACGCAAATATCGACTTCATAAAAGGGGAAAAACTTCTTAATCTTTCTGATATTAAAAACAAAAACATTGTCGGTTCGAAAAGAATAAACAATGTTTTCTTCAAAGACGGAAACGCTTATCTTGCATGCGATTTTGGTGTTGTGGTCATCAGCATGAGCGATTTCCTCATAAAGGAGACGCTTTTTACAAATCAAGGAAACGGGTACGCGGTTTATGATGTGCTTGCAAGAGATGATTATTTCTATATTTTCACAAGCGCGGGAGTTTTCTCACTCAACGCTACGCTCGGAACTTTTGCAAACATTAACGACTGGAAATCCGTGCCGCAATTCGACAAAGGCGTGTGGGGCAAAGCAAAAAATTTCAACGGTGGTATTATTGTCGCAAAAGGCACGGGACAGATAGACTCAATGTTTTTCTTCAAAAATGACGCTTTAACCTATCTGAAGGATATTGAATATGAATATTTGCGCTCATTTGACACCAAAGACGCCCGATTACTCACTTGCAATAGGGGAGGGGTAACACTTTATGATTCGGTGTTTTCGGAAATATTTTCGGAAACCAGCTGGTGGACTCTCGAATACGAGGATGCGTGGCAGGCAATAATTGACAAAGACGACATAATCTGGGTCGCCGACTCAAGAAACGGAATAGTTAAAATTGATGCTTCAGGGAAAATACAAGCCTATTACCTTGAGGGAGCGTATTCGAACCAGTCGTTTCGGATAAATTGTCTTGGCGAAGAGATGGCGGTTGTTCCGGGCTCGTGTGCTGACTACAACGCGCCACATTATGTGGAGGCAGCGTTAAGCCACTATACTGACGGCCATTGGAACCGCTACCCACGGTCAATTATACCCGAACTTTTTGCCATAAACGCGACCGACTTGTGCTGTGTGGCAATAAACCCCCGCAATAAGGATGAGATTTATACTGGCTCATGGAAAGACGGCATTTTCAAATTTTCCAAAGGAAAAAGCCCGATTCAGTACACCCCTGCGAACAGCACATTACAATACTCGTCAATTCATTCCGGGTATGCTGATTTCACACTCGTCTCAGACTTGTGCTTCGATGGCAACGGCAACTTGTGGGTGGCGAATTCTTTTTGCACGTTCCCGCTCTCAGTGCTTAAAACTGATGGCAATTGGCAACGGCTGAACATCGGGGCGGGCTCCACCTCCGCAGTCGGCCGCATTTGCATTGACTCAAGAGGATACAAATGGATTACTATCAGAAACAGTGACAAGACATGGCGGCTTATAGCTTTCAACGACAATAACACAATCAGTAACACCACTGATGACAAGATAGTTACAGCCAACCTCAACGACTACTGCAACGTTGTGACCTCAACGGTGAGTTGTGTGGCTGAAGACTTGGACGGCAAAATATGGTTTGGCACGGAGCAGGGTGTGAAAGTGATTCATAATGCTGCAAACGCTTTCAAGTTAACACCATACGCCCAAAATATACTCATTGACGCCAACGGTAACACGCAGAATCTGTTGGAGTTTGAGGCAATTACCGACATTGAGGTGGACGACGCCAACCGGAAATGGATTTCCACGGAGAAGGCTGGTGTGTTTCTTGTTTCCGATGACGGCACGGAAGAGTTATTGCATTTCAAGACCGAAAATTCACCTCTGCTATCGAACACTGTAAACGACATCGCCATCAACCGAGTGAATGGTGAAGTGTTTTTCGCAACTCCTGAGGGTATCGTCTCTTATCGTGGCACCGCAACCGAAGGCAAGGAGGATTTTTCAGGAGTCAGTGTCTTTCCAAATCCTGTAAAAGACGGCTACAACGGCATTATTGCTGTGACAGGGCTAATGCAGAACTCTTTCTGCAAGATTGCTGATGCGGCGGGGCACTTGGTCTGGCAAGGCTACGCTGAAGGCGGACAGCTCAATTGGAATGGCAAAGACCTTTACGGGAAACGCCCCGCAACAGGTGTCTATTACGTCTTCGCCTCCGATAAAACCGGTAAAGTGAAAAAAGTGGCGAAGCTTCTGTTTATCAAATAAGAGAAGAAATTTAAAGCTCGATTTTGATTTCTAAGAAAAGTAGATAGAATTAAGGAAAAAGGCTCAAAGGATACATCTGGGAGCCTTATTGAATATAAATTATGTAGGGCAATATGAGCAGCAATACTATTTGGTCCCGCCGCCAAGGGCAATGTAGAGTGCTATAAGGGCACGGGAGCCGTTATATAGGTTTGTGGCTTCGCTAATTTGTGCTCCGAGAAGCCCTTCC
Organism: uncultured Bacteroidota bacterium; assembly: GCA_902774205.1. Lineage (GTDB taxonomy): Bacteria > Bacteroidota > Bacteroidia > Bacteroidales > WCHB1-69 > RUG11942. Next base: position 8,179 of record CACYHL010000052.1, read on the forward strand.
TGCGCTGACAGCACCTCCAAGTAGCTGGCCTTGCCGTTGTCCATCAGCTCGTGAGTGCCATCGTATGCGTCTTGCAACACCTCAATCTGACGTTTGTAGTAAACGTCTTTCTCTTGTGCGGCTTGACAGTCGGCTAATGCCTCGTTCACTTGGTTGCCGGCGTTGATAACCGTCTGCACATACTGTTGGGCTATATCCTCTTGTGATAACTTGCTGATTTTAAGATTAGCTTTCAACTTGCCTTGGGCAAAAATTGGCTGCATGAGTGAAAGTGCGGCACTAAGCAGCATTCCACCATGGTTTATCACCGTACTACCGGCATTGTTTGTCCATCCAAGGATACCCTGTAAAGAGACCTTGGGATAGAACGCCGCGCGAGCCTCCTGCGTGTTATAGAAAGCGGCTTCCAATGCGTAGTCCGCCACTTTGATGTCAGGACGGTTCTCAAGCAGTTGCGCCGGCACTCCTGTGCTTATGCGCTGTGGCAGCTCGTATGTGTTCCAGCGGCTGCGTCCGATATGTTTCGGGGCGACAGCAAGTAATTGGCAGAATCTATAATCCATAATTTTTGCCATTTTTAATTCACCCTTTTTGAAATAAAATTGTATTTTTGCAGATTGTAAAATAATGAGCAAGATGGAGAAAAACGAGCCTGCAAAATGGAACAAATGGGTGTACATTGCAATGTACGGGGGCACCGCTTTGTTTTTCCTCCTTTATATTTTTGTGATTTCAGATAATGATCTTAAAAAGCACATTCAGCTTAATAGAAAGATTAACAGTTTGGAAGAGAGTATTTTACAGACAAAAAACAGAATCAATAACAAATATACATACGAGGAACTGAAGAATAATGACAAGCTGCTTGAGCAGTATGCTCGTGAGCAGTTGAATATGCAGAAAGAGGGTGAAGATGTTTTTGTGATTGTGTATGAGTGATTTATGAAAAGGATTGCGATTGTAAACGGAGTGAATTTGGGCATGACGGGAAGCCGCGAGACTGATATATACGGATTTGTCAGTTTTGATGAGTTTGTCGCTAAGTTGAGATTGCAATATGCTGATTGTCAGATAGATTATTTTCAGTCTGATGATTTGTCGGAGGTGGTGCGGGCTTTGCGCGATTTTGATGGCTGTGACGGCATTATTCTGAATCCTGGGGCTTTCACCCATACTTCAATCATTCTTGCAGATACTATTAAATCACTGAAAACCAAAGTTATAGAAGTGCATATCTCGAACCTTTTCGGGCGTGAGCGTTTCAGACGCGAGTCTTTCATAGCGGCGGCTTGTTGCGGAAGCATATCAGGTTTCGGACTGAAAGGATATGAACTTGCTATTTTTTCTCTTTTGCATTAAACCTTTTGAAAAATATATTGTCTTACTAAATGTTTTAAGAAAATTAATTTATAAACCTTAATACAATAACTTTAAAAAAAACAGTATCATGAAAAAGTTCTTATGTTTAATGGTAATGGCATTGTTTATGGCGTCATTTTCGTACGCTCAAGATGAGAATGTGTCAACTCCGACTGGCATGGAGCCGGAAATCACATTTGAAAAACTCGAACACGATTATGGTAACATCAACAAGGGTGACAATGGTTTTTGCACATTCCGTTTCACCAACACAGGCAAGAGCGACCTCGTTCTGACGAATGTACGTTCATCTTGCGGCTGCACTGTTCCCGAATGGCCGAAAGAGGCGATTGCTCCAGGTCAGTCTTCTGAAATCAAGGTGAAATACAACACCCAGAGAATCGGCATCATATCAAAGACCATCACGGTTCAGTCGAATGCCATAAACAACAATATCACATTGAGAATCAAGGGCAATGTCGCTGACATTCCGCAGGAAATCGCTCCTGAGAATCCATCAAGCCCGATGAACAATCCTGGCAACTAATCAATTGTGATTGTTTTTTAGAAATTTTAACCTGATAAAAAGTGAAAAAGATGAAACGGATAGCCTTACTGATGGTTTTGTTCTGTGGTTTCAACGCGCTGATGGCGCAGGATGCTGCCAAGACGTACACTGGTGCTGAGATACAGTTCGACAAGACTGTTCTTAACCTTGGGGAGTTGAATCCCGGTGATGTGAAGGAGACCTATTTCAC
>CACYHL010000053.1 GCA_902774205.1 uncultured Bacteroidota bacterium
CACTTATTATTTGGTTGCTTTCTTCTTGTTAGCAACAGTTTTCTTACGTCCTTTTCTCGTACGGGCGTTGTTCTTGGTGCTCTGACCGCGAAGTGGCAGACCGATACGGTGGCGTATGCCCCTGTAGCAGCCGATATCCATCAGTCGCTTGATGTTCATTGAGACCTCCGAACGGAGCTCGCCCTCGACCTTCATGCCGCCGATGATGCCACGGAGCGCTGCCAGCTCGTCATCGTTCCACTCGCTGACCTTCTTGTCGTAGCTTATACCGGCCTGGTCCAAAATTTTCTGAGATGTGCTTCTGCCTATTCCATATATATAGGTCAGCCCTATTTCTCCTCTTTTGTTTTTAGGTAAATCTATACCCGCGATTCTTGCCATAGTTTTTTCCTATTTTTTTATTTTAATTGTTTAATGATAATCAACCTTGACGCTGTTTGAATTTCGGATTCTTCTTGTTGATGACGTAAACCACGCCCTTTCTTCTGACAACGATGCAGTCGTCTGATCTTTTCTTAACAGATGCTTTTACTTTCATTTCCTATTATATTATATGTTATTTGTATCTGAAAACTATTCTTCCCTTGCTCAAGTCGTATGGCGTCATCTCCACCTTCACCTTGTCACCCGGCATTATCTTGATGTAGTGCAGCCTCATCTTTCCAGATATGTGGGCGATGATGATATGCCCGTTCTCAAGCTGGACACAAAACTGCGCATTACCCAGACTCTCCGTCACCAAGCCGTCCTGCTCTATTGATGATTGTTTCGCCATATTCTCTTTTTTTCAACCCCTTTTCAGGGAATCTTTCTGTCAATATTATTACCCATTCTGCCTCAAAACCCGAAAAGCCTCTCAACAGAACTTGTTATTAATCAATTAGTTACACTTCTTGAAAATCGTTTTCACTTTTTCTCAAAAAGTTTGCAAATATACAAATTTATTTTCATAATATTCAACTATTTAGAAAAAAATTTTTCAACCTGCAATTTTGTATTGGAAAAGTGTCAGCTGAATCGCCTGAAATTCGTGGCACAGGTTTGCCGCCCGACTGCCGGAGAAAACCGCGAGCCAAATTTTTCCATTTTTTTCCATAGATTTCCAAGAAAAAGAATAATAAAATCAGTGTTTCAAATTAATTGTTTGAAAATCAATAATATAAGCAATATTCCTATTTTTTTCAATTAATTCCCAAGTTATCAATAATTTAATGTTTATAACTTATGTTTTCAACAACTGTTTTTAAAAAACTTTCCTTTTTTTTCCTTAAAATATTTATCTGATTATCAATAAGATAAAACAAAGACACTGACCAATTTCAAAAAAATTTCCGATTTAATGGAATAACTTAAAAAATTTATCTATCTTTGTAGTCTGAAAAAACAAAAAAATCATGTCGAATTTGGACTACGGATATTGGGAGATAACAATTGAGAAGCAGGGGAGGCTGAAACTGCCCACCGCGCTGCTCAAGTCGTTGCCTGAGGACGAGCGAAAGAAATTCTGGATAACACACGGATTCGGCAACAACATCATGCTCTGGACGGAGAAAGCCTATCTTGAGCAGATGAGTTTTCTCAACTCATTGAACCGCAATATTATAGAGGTTAAAAGATACCGTAACGCCTTCCTTCGCAACACGGCATTGCTCGAAAGCGACTCGCAAGACCGCCTCGTCGTTCCCAAACCGCTCCTTGAAAAATACGGCATTGAAAAGGAGGTGGTGCTTCTGCTCGACAACGGGAGCATCGAAATCTGGAACAAATCGCAGTACGAATCAGAATACGACATGTCACCAGATGAGTTCAACAAACTCAACGAAAAGATACATACAGGGGACTTTAAAAATGAGGGAGAGGGCGGCAATGTATCATGAACCGGTATTACTTTCAGAAACGGTAAGCGCACTTGTGCAAAACCCAGACGGGATCTACGTTGACGTCACTTTCGGTGGCGGCGGGCACTCCCGCGAGATTCTGCGCAGGCTCAGCACTCAAGGGCGGCTATTCGGCTTCGACCAAGACAGCGAGTGCCCCGCCGCCACCGTTGACGATCCCCGCTTCACTTTCGTGCCCCAGAACTTCAAAAACACAGCCAAGTGGCTCGAATACTACAAATGCCCGCAAGTTGACGGCATCATGGCCGATCTCGGTGTCTCATCGCACCAGTTCGACACACCGCAGCGTGGCTTCTCGTACCGCTTCCCCGCACCGCTCGATATGCGCATGAACCCCAACAAAGAGTTCTCCGCCGCAAACGTGGTCAACGACTATTCCCCTGCACAGCTTGCGACGGTGCTCGCGACCTACGGAGAACTGCAAAACGCAAAACGCCTCGCCGACCTCATCGCAGCGGCACGACCTGTTGAAACGACAGACCAACTTGTTGCGGCGGTGACACAGCAGCTGCCAAAAGGCAAGGAGAACAAAATCCTCTCCCAGATTTTCCAAGCGATAAGAATTGAAGTCAATGGTGAGACGGAAGTACTGAAACAACTTCTGCAACAAAGCGTTACGCTTCTGAAAAGCGGCGGTCGCATCGCAATACTGTCATACCACTCAATAGAAGACCGCCTCGTGAAAAACTTTTTCAAGTCCGGGAATTTTGAAGGCGAAATAGAAAAAGACTTCTACGGGAACCCGCTCACACCATTCAAACTGATAACACGGAAGCCGGTAGTCCCGTCTGACAGCGAAATAGAAGAGAACCCCCGCGCACGCAGCGCGAAACTGCGTGTGGCTGAAAAAATATAAAACCACAAAATGAAAACGACTTACAGAAAGCAGGAAAAAGAGAGCAGCGAACCCAAACGGAAATTCACGCTGTCGCGGATTTTTGACGGGGAGTTCTTCATGTCGAGCTCGGTGAGACGTCACTGGCCTTACTTCGCAATGGTTACAGCCTTCATTTTGGGAATAATCATCAGCGAACAAAGCATAACAAAAAAGCAGAAACTGATAAAACAATACGAAAACGAATACAAGGAGACATTAAGCAAACTCAAGAAAAACAACCAGTTCATCCCTTACAAGGAAAGCCAGGAACTCTTACAGATAATTGAAGAAAAAGGATTTGTAAAAGACGACAAAAGCAGATATAAAATAGTTGTAAAAGAAGAATAGGACGAATTATGGGCGAAAAAAACGAAAATATGAACTCAAACAGCATACGACCACAAATCGTGTATGTCGCCATTTTATTCTTCGGGCTGCTATGCTTCCTCAAGATAATGCACTTGGTCATATTTGAAAGAGGCTTATACACAGGAACTTCCAAAGAGTGTCTTGACAAGACCAAAGATGGCTGGGACACGACCGCCTTGGCAAGAGACCCCGACTGCAAATGCACGGTGGTGCAGAACGACATCACCCCGACCCGCGGTGAGATTTACGATGACCAAGGACGGCTGCTCGTGGGCAACTACGCCATTTTCGACATCACCCTTGACGGGCGTATGCTCATGCCGAATGTCTATCAGAAAGGTCAAAAAGAGATAGTGAACGACACCATTTACTGCGGCAACGGGCGGAATATCTCGCGCTACGGCGAGCCAGCCAAAGTTGACGCTCTGATAAACGAGCTCGCAACCGCATTCTACCAGATGTTTCACGAGCGGTTCCCGAACAAAAGCCTAAAATTCTACAAACAGCAATTCACCAAGGCGATAAAAGAGCAGAAGAACGCGCTCATTCTACGGTCGAACCACGTCAACGACAGGCAATGGATAACCTCTGACGACACCGCTGCCATAGCCAAACTGCCGCTGCTGTGCCGCAAACGCCGCAGCGGACTCCACTACGACGTGTTCCAAATGCGGATAATGCCTTACGGGGAACTTGGCAAGCGCACCCTCGGAATGTATTATGTACCTGACGATGAGGGACTTGCACCAAGGAAATATGGCATTGAGGCAGCTTTCAACGAATATCTTGCAGGCATAAACGGAGCGCAGAAGGCACTTTACGTAAACCACACAAGAATTCCGCTCAACGACCGCACCGACCCCATTGACGGATTCGATGTCAACACGACAATAAACCTTGAAATCCAGAACATTGTCCACACCGAGTTGCAGAACATACTCATAGACCAGCAGGCTGAATGGGGCTGCGCCGTGGTTATGGAAACCAAGACCGGCGAGGTGAAAGCCATTGCGAACCTCCGTGCCAACAAGGACAAGACCGCATACTACGAAGCCGAAAAGAACTATGCCCTGAAAGCCATGGTGGAACCCGGCTCAACTTTCAAACTCGCCTCACTACTCGCCTACCTTGAACGCACCACCAACGACACAGCGAAAAAATACCCGATACTGGCACACACTTTCACAAGGAAAAGCAAATCTGGGAAAGAGTACTCTTATTTCAAATTTGACGAAAAAGGGCGCGCCGAAGCCTCTGCTTACCCTATTGAGGCATTCCAGCGTTCGTCAAATGTCGGTATCGCCTCTATGGTTTTCGACAAATATTCAAAAGAAAACCGTAACGACTATCTCAATAAAATTGACTCAATGTTCATCACGACATCTTTCAAGACACAACTCGGACAGATAGACCCGCCAAACATACTGCGCAAAGCGAGCGACTTTCACAGCTACTACAACACATGTTTCGGCACAGGCTTCACAATGCCGCCAATGAGAACGCTTGTCTATTTCAACGCAATCGCCAACGGCGGTAAAATGATAGCTCCGATTTTTGTGAAAAGCATAACGCAACACGAAGACACAATCGCGAAATTCGAAGCCGAAGTCATCAGTGAACAGATATGTAAAAAAAGCACAATCGAACGTGCGAAAAAATATTTGGAGGCGGTAGTCTATGGCGAGTTCGGAACAGCACGGCGGTACCGCAACCCAAACTTCACCTTCGCAGGCAAAACCGGCACCCGCGACATCTGGGACGAGAAGACACAAAGCTACCTGAAAAACAAGAACAGCGTCTCATTTTGCGGCTACTTTCCAGCGGAAGACCCGAAATACACCTGTCTCGTATTCATATATAATGTATCAAAAAAGAGTTCGATAGCGGTGAAAGTCTTCACAAACATTGCGCAAAGAATTGTAGAAGAGGCAAATACGGTGAATATTCAGGAAGTTGACAAAGAACACGGCCGACAAATGCCACGCTTCTACCCTATCCCGTCAAGCCAAGCTGAAACACTGCTAAACGGATTCGGAATGAGAACCAACCAGAATTACAAATCGCCGTACATACAGAACAAGGTCAACCATCCTATTCAGAACTCTTGATTGCCAACATTGGTCAAGGACAGGGTGCAGAAGGTAAGAATGACGGCAAGATTTACACAACCGACAATTTCAGTGTCAAATTAGACGGTGTTTACAGTGACGGTGAAGTGAAGAACTACGTCGCAACCCAAGATACTGTTAACACTGCGGTTGACAATTTGAGAGCTGAAATCCTTGGTACCATCAACCCAGAGGAACTTGAGAAAACCCTTGATACAATCAAGGAAATCCAAGACCTTCTTCTTAATGGTTCATATACCATTGAGCACACCTATGAGGACCCAGAGACTCATGAGACTATTACCAAAACAATCCCAACCGAGAGAGTTGTAACAACTGACCCTGACACTGGTGAAATCGTTTCAATCCAGTACACTGATGGTGATGAGGAGCATCCTACTGTATATGCAACTGAAGACCCAACCACTGGTGAAATCACTTATGAGGAAGGTTATGACAATATTAAACAGGTTGCTCCAATCGACAACTTGGTTGCCGACGTTTCAGTTAATGAAAACAAACCTAACGACTTTGTTACTACAACCCGTGAGGATGCCAATGTAACAATCGGTGTTAACTATGGTACATTCAAGACTGGTCATGGTAATGTTATGGATGAAACTTCAACTGCATATGTTAATGGTATTGCAACTGTTGAGGATGTTCAGAAATACATTGAAGAGAGACTTACTTGGGTTTCTTACGAGGTCGATGCACAAGAGGTTGCTAATGCAATTAATGACAATCCTAGTGAGAATATTACCATTGGTAGTAACTCAGAAGTACCTGAATCATTAATTATTACTAATAACGACTAATACTGGAGGAAATAAGATATGGCAAACATTTTGAAAAACAACGTTAATATTAATTTCGCTGACAAAGTTTGGTCAACTAGTGAAATTCTTAACAGTTATCCTTGGGCTTTAGTTGGTGTTGAATCAGAGGCTGTTTTCAGTGGTACCACTGGTGGTGTTGATACATATTCAAACATTACTAAATCACAATTTAATTCAGCTGACAACTATTCACAGGCTATCACCGTTGGTGATATGAAGAGTCACGAAGGTGGTCAAAGAGTTCCTGGTGCTGGCGTTAGTGGTAAACTTACCATCAACAGTGGTGTTTATAATTCACCTGCATCAGTTGTTTATGTTGCACAGGGTACCTGTATCATCAATGGCGGTACTTTCTTCGGTCAACCAGACATCAACCAGAGAACCCAGTCAGAGGCAGAAGCTGAGAAATATCCTTATGGTAGAAATTTCCTTCTCAACCTTTATGACGCTAACAGAACCGCTGGTAAAGCTGCCATCTATGTAATGGGTGGTTCATTCATTGGTTTTGACCCAGCTGACAACTATGCTGAGGGTAACGGAACAAACTTCGTTTGCGAGGGTTACAAATCAGTTGAGGATGGTGAATATACCTATATGGTAAAAGATACTTCATGCCAAGACAATGGTCAACTTAGAACCGTTAAAGTTTACACAGTTGTTCCATCATCTGATGAACGTGAAGGTATTGCTGGTACACAACCAGTTCCTAACAACTAATACCAACTCACTAAAAATAGAAAAGGGGTAAATCAAATTACCCCTTTTTTTTATTGTAACATTTCAGTGTCAATTGATTTTATGTTAAAGAATTTTTGTAAATTCGTGTCATCTTCATCAATTTCACCAGATTCTCCATAATCTTTATCGATAATATCATATATAACACCGATTTTGATATTCCATTTTTTAGATATGAATGAACCAGTGGAAGGGTCAAAATCACAGAAATCAAGAATACCATCTGGAATAACACCGTCAATAATAAGTGCATCAATGTCACTTTCCGAAACACCCTTTGCGATTTTCTTGTACAATTCGACTTCTTCACGGATTCCGTCACGCTTGAGCATTTCCATACGGTCAAGATATTCCTTTTTAATTTCTTCCCAGTTCATGCCACATTCACGCCAGTAGACAGGTTCTTTATTAACAGAAATCCAGAAACGGATTTCCTTGTCCTCCATAGTCATCAACTGTTCATAAGTATCCTGGTCAGATTCTTTATATGGTTGACCTGAAACCAGTTTTGTTTCCTCATGAGTGAACTGTTTACGGTCTTTCGGATTTGTAATGATAATGTTGTTTTCTTCAACAAGTTCACCCTTTTTGTTCTTAACCTGTTTCATGCGGATTTTCTTGTCAAAACAAACCAAATGTGGTTTAATACGGTTGTTGAACATTTCAATGTATTTAGCGACATTGTATTCAAAATCATCGTCACAGAAATGGTCTTCCTCGTCTTCAACAACACTGTTCGGGAGCATTACACAGTTGAATATGATTTCATCCTCATCCCACACATTCGGATAATTCCTTTTTATAAAGTTTTCAAGATTCAATGCTTTTGGTTTGGTGTCGGTTTCATCCCACACTTTTACACGGGCTTCACCGTCGCCAAGTTTAGCCTGTTTTTTAAGGGCGTTCCACTCTTTCTCATATTTTTTTGTTACATCGGTTTTAATTCCGTCAATGTTTTCATAATAATGTGTAACACGCTTCACATCTGAGTCACCCTTTTTCGTACCAGTGTTGATGTAATAGATACTGTCACCCATATGTACATCAAGGTTATGTTTGATTGCAAGTTCATACCAAGCCTGTCTAGCTTTTTTGGAACCAGATTTGGTGCGTTCGTTGCAGTTCTTTTTATAATCCTCGATACTGGTTTTAATTTTGCCGACAGTAGCGATGTCTTTCAACGGAATACGCAGATTATAGATTTCCTCGATTTTGTTATAATATTTTTCCAAATATTCATATCCACGGTCATTAAGCAAATCTCGAACAACATCATCCACGAATTTCTCAATATAGATTGGCATTTTCTTTGACTTAATTGTATTACCGACAAGTTTGACTGTCTGTTTTTCAACATCAAGCAAGTCCATGTAGTTTTTACGAGCCAAGTAGCATGAAGACGGGACAAACTCGTCAATGTCAAGACCGTTTTTAACTCGCATGAACAAATCATTAAATTCAGCCAAATCAGCCCAAGGACCAACATATTTTTCACCCTTCACGGTATTACGGTTAAGACCTGGCGATATATATGGATTTTCCTCTGTATATCTGAATTGAGGTGGTTGTTTGAAATTCATACCATCAGTATCACACACAATACCTTGATAACCCAAATCAGTAAACCACTTTAGCATAAGTCGAAGCATCTGACGACCGCAACATGTGGTTTCCTCGGCACAGTCAATATCTGACCAAGGGAATACTCCGCCACCAGAACCGAATGAACCAAAGTAAGCGTTACCTGTAATTTTAAGAGGTAATTGCATTTTGTCGTTTCTGGTTGAAAGGGCTGCAGCCTCTTCCTGTTTCTCTTTAAGAATTCTTAGATGTTCGTTGTTGGATATGGCAACGGCAAATGCGTTTTCATCAAGTCCCATATATTCTTCAACCTGGCGAAGTTGTTCAATTTCCTCGTCATATTGTTTACCCAATTTCTTAGCCTGTTTTCCGTAATCACCCTTAAGACCCTTGAAATATTCACGCTGGGTAAGAATATACTCCAGCATAGCTGGCATGGCACCAGAAATATCGATAGGTGACTTGATTCCGAACGAAAGAATGATTGACGGATAAAGTGAATTATAGTCAAGTTTCTGAACATTTGGAATATATCCTACCGTAAGCAGACGGGAAAGACCGCCAGTGAACGAGCGTGAACTGGTTTCCAATGGAATGGCTAAATCATGTTCATAAGACCAAGCCATCATAATATATTTCCAGATGGTGGCTGTACCCATTGTACACATACGTTCAAAATTAACAGGAAGCATTTTGCCTACAAGGAAATTCGATTCATTGTATCGTAATTCAACTTTGTCGGTTTCCCAAATATCGTCAAGCAGATAGCGACGTACAATATAACGACCGCTTTGCATTTCATATCCATCTTTCAATGGGTGGTTTTCATTAACGCGATACCAGTCACCGTTTTTGTCATTGAATGCAAATACTGGGTCGGTTATGTTCCAAGTCTCTGTAATTATTTTACCAGGTACATAAACACGGTTTTTCTTGTTGATTTTAGAATATTTGGTAACATATTTAAGAGTGGCTTTTTTCATATTAGAATCCAAAGCCTGGGCACGTCTTACCGAAAACAGACAGTCGGTGATATGTTTACCCCAGATAACTGTTGGATAATAATATTCCATTTCACCACCAAGTTTAAGGACTGATTGCTGTTTCTTTTTATAACAACCGTTCTTAAGTGTTCTACGTTTGGTTTCATCAACCATCTCTATACCAAAATGTTCCCTAAGGAAAACATCATAGAATTCAAAATCAAATCCCTCACTGTTATATCCAGCGATTACATCAGGGTCAATATCATCGACAATGTCGAACATTTCGTTAATAGCATTCCTACCGTTTTCAAGTTTTTCTTCTACAGTGTTGCCAGTGACTTCAATAATTTGCTCAAAACCTTTGTTTGTACGAATACCAATCTGGTCGATTAAATCATGCTTTTTATCAAGACCAGTGGTCTCAATATCGAACTGCATTCTGAGCAAGTCGTCGTATGATTCATATCCCTTGAAAAGTCGTTTGCCTGTGGCAATCATAAACTGTTCATTGGGTGCACATGTCTTATACAGATTCTTGCCGTAAGTCTTGTCACGCTCTTTCGGTTTCAGTGGAACTTTTGCATCATCGAAAAATTTACTGAACTCTTTGTTGGACATCGGTCTTGTTGCATAAAAAAGCACACGGTATCCGTTAGCCATGCGTTCAGGTATCTCGCCATCTTCATTGGCGACAATAAGTCCTCTGCAGCTTATGCCTCTGTTAACCAATTCAAGTTTCAGTTTAGTTCGGTCTCCACCGAACATAAGTCTTCCAGCTTCCTGTTTTGCCCAGCAGAAAGGATACGCAAAGCGTTTTTGCAAACGCATTGCTTTCCTTTTCTTTAATTCTTTTTCTTCTTCGGAAT
>CACYHL010000054.1 GCA_902774205.1 uncultured Bacteroidota bacterium
TCAGATTACCGGTATTCGAGCATTTCTCTACCGTGGCGACCAAAGTGGCACCTTCTACACCAAGCCAGCCAACGATACCACCCACGACCACCATAGCAGGCGGAAACCAGTTTGCGCTCCTTAGTTCCAGATACAGCGTATACGTAGGAGATACGGTTACTATCAAACGCTGCGGAACAGCTCTTCCTGACTCGTGGACAATTGAGGGCGAGGACATAATCTCCCTTGACTCCACAGGCATGAAGGTAACGGGACTAAAAGAAGGTACGGCTTCGATCTTCTACAAGCAGGGAAAAGTGACACAGAAAGCCGAAATAAACGTTACCAACGGTCCATCAAAGACCTTCACCGACAAGGTGGTATACAAGGCAGGTCAGTTCATATTCTTTGCCCGGTACGGCGTATTCAAAATAGATAAGAATCTCACTTACCCCGAAGCCGAACCTTTCAGGCTCGGAAATACAGTAAAAACTTCTTTTGAATACGAAGTTATCGACGATATGCCCACGATCACTGCAATAACAAGCGCAGAAGTAATTTCGTCCGAGGATATCCCCGATCAGGATATCCCAGATCAGGCTGAATTTACCGACACTATCGAAGCTGTAGACCTCAACTGCGTACAGTTCAGGAAACACGGCAGATACTACCTCAACATGGACTACGCCCTCATCTACAGCAAGGAGTTCACAAGACTTGAACCCGGCGAGGAAGTAACAGCTTCATTCCAGTACAAGGGCGACAACAATACCAGAATAATAATCAGCGTTGATAAGCTCGATTCCGCTGAAAAAGACGTATGCCCCCACTGCGGCAGTGAAGTTCCCCGCAACCACCTTATAAACACGAACCTCGGTCAGAGAGTATGCGACGACTGCAAGGACTTCGGCTGGTGCGGAACTCCTGAACAGCTTGAATTCACGGACACGGTCATTGCAAAATACGGCAGATTTCGGAATGTGAGCAACTATATCGCTGTGGTAGCGCACAAAGGTCGGGTAGGCAGTGTGACGGCCGGATATTGGGGAGAACGGCTTGTTCTGGAGATGCATATGTTGGGACTCAACACCTGCTGGGTTGGAGCCTCATATAAGAAAAACATGTCGTTGTTCCGGATAGGTGCTGATGAGGAACTGAAAAGCGTCATCGCTTTCGGCTACGGGGCTACGCAGGGTGTTCAGCATCCGCAGAAGAGGTCGTTTGACGATGTGGCCCAAGCAGCTGCTCCTGTGCCGGAATGGTTCAGGAAAGGTGTTGGGGCTGCACTTCTGGCTCCGACCGCAGTCAACCAGCAGAAGTTCAAATTCATCCTTCACGAAGGCAACCGAGTGGAAGCTATAGCCAAATTTTCCCTCATCGGTTATTCGCATCTTGACCTCGGCATCGCGAAATGCCATTTTGAAATCGGTGCGGGAAAGGAGAATTTCGAGTGGGCGTGACGGCTCCGCGTGTGTACGGGCGTTTAATTTGAAAAAAAAAGAAAAGGGCGGCAATATTTGGAAGGAAAGAAACGTTTATTATTTTGTGTATACCTAAACAATATACAATCAAAATAAATTAAAATTCTAAGTTATAACATGAAAGCGAAACCATTTGTCAAATGGGTGGGCGGAAAAAGTCAACTCATCGAACAACTCGAAGCAAAGCTTCCAGCTGACTTTGATAATTGGGAGAATGTCACTTACATTGAGCCTTTTGTAGGCGGAGGAGCCATGCTTTTCTATAGAAGCAGACAAAAAAATAAACATACAATGAAAAATTTGAAAAACAAGGATATATATGATTTTTTAAAAGATGAGATAGCATGTCATCCCGAATTAAAGGAACAATTCGATTGTGACTTGAAAACACAAGAAGATAATGTAGTATTTTGGGAAGAATTAAGTGAACATTTGGATTGTTTTTCTATTTGTGATGTATGTCACAAGCCGATGATCACGGGATATATTATGAATGGCTGTCACTATTGTTCAGACAACTGCGTACATCAGGATTATACTGTAGAAGAAACAGAAAGTCTGTGTGCAAATGATAATAATGAATGCTATTATACCAATTGGTACGAAGATTCTATAACATATAATCAAATTTATAACAAATGAAAGCGAAACCATTTGTCAAATGGGTGGGCGGAAAAAGCCAACTCATCGAACAACTCGAAGCAAAGCTTCCAGCTGACTTTGATAATTGGGAGAATGTCACTTACATTGAGCCTTTTGTGGGCGGAGGAGCCATGCTCTTCTACATGTTGCAAACACATTCCAACATCAAGTCAGCAATTATCAACGACATCAATGCGGACCTTACAACTTGTTACAAAGTTGTGAAAGAATCCCCCGATCAATTAGTTGATGCGCTAAAAGAAATCCAAAAGGAATACTATGCTCTGAAAACCGATGATTTGCGGAAGCAATTCTTTTTGCTTATGCGAGATGAGTTTAACAAAAAGCACTTGGAGCCCATCCACAACAGCTCTTTGTTCTTTTTCCTCAACCGCACATGCTTTAATGGATTGTTCCGAGTGAACAAAGCAGGTCTTTTCAATGTGCCATTTGGAAGATACGAAACGCCAATGATATGTGACTCTAATACAATTTATGCCGACAGCGAATTGTTGCAAAATGTTGAAATTCTAACAGGAGATTATCAGCAAACGTTGGCACATGCAAAAGACAACACATTTTTCTATTTTGATCCTCCGTACCGTCCATTAAATAACACAAGCAGTTTTAATGACTATGCGAAGGAGGCGTTTAATGACTTTGCCCAGCGTCGTTTGAAAGAGTTCTGCGACCAAGTGCAGGCTGCTGGATATAATTTTATGTTGAGCAATTCAGATTGTAGCGACATGTTCTTTGATGATTTGTATGCGCAATACATTATTGAACGTGTGTGGGCTTCTCGCAGCGTAAACGCCAACCCCAAAAAGCGAGGCAAACTAACAGAGATACTAGTTCACAATTATCACGCCACAAAACAACCAATAATTGCTTAAATATGGCAGCACATACAAAAGAAGAATTCAACGTTTTTATTTCTCAGTTGCGCGAAACGAATGCAACACTTGATTTTTATTGTGACTTCCCCAAGATTGCTAAAAATGTGGCTGACATTGAAATTAGCCTCAACACTTTAATACAAGCACTCTGGAACAGGGATAAGCGAGTGTTTGAAGTTATGGATATTCTTATCGCCACTCGCAAAAAAGATGACAAGAAGTACATTGACAACGATGGCTCCATGCATTCCATTCATTCACTTTTCAGTTCCGTTAGTGGCGTAATCAAATTCATTGAAGACACAGGATTGGATAAGGTGTTCAAAAACAAAGAAGTTAAAGACCTCGTAGATTATGTGTTCGGTGTTGAAACTGGTTTGGACACAAATGCCCGCAAAAACCGAAGCGGAGAGATTACAGAAACTCTTGTGGCACGAATTTTCGACAATGCAGGAATTACCTATCAGCAACAAGTCTCTTCGAAAGAATTTCCAACCATTTCTGATTCGTTGGGTGCAGATCAAAAAGTGTTTGATTTTGTAATTGAATCAAATGACAAAACATATCTTATAGAAGTCAACTTCTATTCAGGTAGAGGCTCCAAACTAAACGAAGTAGCACGTTCATATACTGAACTCGCCCCAAAAATAAATGGGGTGTCTGGTTTTGAATTTGTCTGGATAACCGATGGCGATGGTTGGAAAAGTGCCAAAAACAAACTGGAAGAAGCCTTTGCCACGATTCCAAGCATCTACAATTTGACAACAATTAGTGAATTTATTACAAAAATCAAATAGAGTATGGCAAAAAATATCTATTCTCATTCCATTGACTTAAAAAAGTTGACCATATCCAATGCTCCTCGTAATGAGTTTGCCGAGAAAATAATTGACATTGAATATAGAGGTTATGAAGTTGAGCATTGCCATGATGGCCGTAAGATTGTAATAACAAAACCTGGTGGAAAAAGTGTTTTCGGACATCCTAAAAAAGAAGACATTCAAGTGTTTATATATAATCCGGAAAACAGCGAACTCTGGCAAATCTCTCATAAGCAGATATTAGAAGATGTTACTGCAAAATGTGAAGAAAATCCCGTTGAAGGAAAGAAACTAATTGCATTGCTTGAAAAGACATTAAACGGCGAAGAACCAAATGATTTTATATCTGATATTCGTAGTCTTACATTTCATACTGGCGAACATCCAGAAGAATTGATTAAAGCATATAAGTGGATTTGGGGACAGGAAGACGTTAACTACCCTAAAGGTCAAGGACGGCTTATGTCGTGGGGTGCTTACGAAAAATTACTTAAATCATTGTGAACAACACACTATATACATATTCCAATTTCACCATCCTGCAAGGTGATTGCATGAACCGGCTGGCAGAAATAGAGGACAACTCCATTGATGCCATTTTTGCCGACCCACCGTACTTTCTCAGCAATGGTGGCATTAGCGTACAAAGTGGCAAGCAGGTGTGCGTGGATAAAGGCGACTGGGACAAAGGTGGCACACCGGAATATATCTATGAATTTAATCGCCAATGGCTTTCCTTATGCCGCACCAAATTGCGTGATAATGGCACGATTTGGATAAGTGGCACACACCATAATATCCATGTAGTCATGCGCTGCTTGCAGGAGTTAGGTTACAAAGTGCTTAATACCATTACTTGGCAAAAAACCGACCCTCCACCCAATCTCTCTTGCCGTTATTTCAATTTTTCAACTGAGCTAATTATATGGGCCAGAAAATCGGAGAAAAAAACTCATAAGTTCAATTACGAAACAATGAAGCTCCTGAATGGCGGACGGCAAATGACTGATGTATGGCGCATTCCAGCTGTTAGCATTTGGGAGAAACAACAAGGCAAACATCCTACACAGAAGCCTCTGCGCTTACTATATCGAATAATTCTTGCAGCGACCAACAAAGGCGATACAGTTCTTGACCCGTTCAGCGGTTCAGGCACAACTGGAATTGCGGCAAATCTTCTTGGTCGCAATTATATTGGCATAGAGCAAGATGATCATTTTTGCAAATTATCATTGCTTCGGCGACAGGCAATAGAAGATGAGAAAACACGCAAGATACTTTTTGATAAAATGCGTTACACTCCTGAAGAAACAACTGTGCTTGTTAACCATATGCGAGATAAAGATCGCAAAAAAGCAATTCAATTGGGAATAACCTATGTGCGTATCGGCGACACAAAAGGTTCTTTGTTAGTTAAAGAAGGTTTTGAACGTTTGGGGTATATCTGTCTTCACACCGATGGAGACAACCCTGTGTTATATAAACTTACTAAAAAAGGGTTTCAAATATGGACGGCAGAAACGTTGCGCGAGAAAGGCTTTTCAGCTGAAAACGCGCCATACTATGCTGTCCTTCATTTCGATGCGACAATACAAATACCTTTTGACCAACCTATAGAACTTCACAAAAAACAATATACACATATTGCACATATTCAACCATTAAGCAATTTTATTGGATTAGAATAAGTCATATATAGCAACCATGATAGACCAAATACTTGACTACAACCGTAATTTCGTTGCCCGGAAGGGTTTCGAGCAGTATATCACCGACAAGTACCCCGACAAGAAGCTGGCGGTGCTTTCGTGCATGGACACCCGCCTTACTGAGTTGCTGCCCGCCGCCCTCGGATTGAAGAATGGTGACGCCAAAATCATCAAAAATGCCGGCGGACTGGTAATCTCGGCTTTCGACTCGGCCATGCGCAGCCTTATTGTGGCCATCTACGAGCTCGGTGTTGAGGAGATTATGGTGGTGGCCCACTCCCACTGCGGCGCCTGCCACATGAGCTACGACCATTTCCACCACGAGATGATTGCCCGCGGCGTCACCGAAGAGACTCTCGACACCATCCGCAAGTGCGGCATCGACCTCGACCACTGGCTGGAGGGTTTCAAAGACACCCCTACCTCCGTCCGCAAGACGGTGGAGACTATCAAAACGCACCCGCTGGTGCCAAAGGACATCGTGGTGCGGGGATTTATCATCGACTCCGAGACGGGGGCGTTAGAGGAGATAGAATAGTTTTTATTTCATTTGCAAAAAAACTATGGATAGAAGAGACTTTATCAAGAAATCGGCTATCGCAGTAGCTGGGGTGGCAGCCGGAGCGGTGATGGCCTCGCCAATCACTTCTGCAGTATTAGACAACAAAAACAACAAGAGTAACAAAACATTAAAAGACATGAAAGTCCTGCTTATCAATGGTAGTCCGCGCCAAAAGGGCAACACCCATCTGGCCCTTTCCGAGGCTGCAAAACAGTTGGAAAAGAACGGCATCGCTACCGAGTTGGTGGAAATTGGAGCAAAAGCCATCCACGGCTGCATCGCCTGCAACCGCTGCAAGGAGACGGGTCGCTGCATATTTGACGATGACCTCTGCAACCGCGTCATCGATCTGATGGCCGATTGCGACGGCATTATCGTTGGGTCGCCCGTGTATTACGGACAGCCTAATGGTACAGTGCTGAGCCTTGTGCAACGCCTTTGTTACGCTGCTTCCAACGTGATGCAGAACAAACCTGCCGCAGCGGTGGCCGTCTGCCGCAGGGGCGGTGCCTCGGCAGTGTATCAGACGCTGCTGATGCCTTTCCAGATGCTCAACATGCCCGTAGTAACATCGCAGTACTGGAACATAGTTTACGGCCGAGCCGAAGGCGAGGCCACACTCGACACAGAAGGCATGCAGACAATGCGCACAATGGCCGACAACATGGCTTGGCTGCTGAAAAAGATACACACCGGCAATACCAACTACCCCGAACGCGAGGCATGGCAGGGAATGAATTTTATCAGATAAACATAATTGATACCCGATTTTAAACTGCAGTATGCATAACAATATCTCGCATCTTAATTCATGGCGGATGTCATTTCTTCCGCTTTAACAGCCTGAGCGAGCAAACAATGTTTATCTTTCAAAAATGATGATTTTTAGGCCACAACAGCGTATTAATTGATGACTTCGCACTCAATCCAACTTTGCTGTACACAATTTTTTTCCGACGGCGGCGTTATATTTTTTAAAATCGGAATATCGGATTTATTATGACAGATTTCAGTATTTGGGAAGTGTTGTTCCTATTGTGTTTCGCGGTCAGCTGGCCGGTGTCCATCGCCAAATCGTTGAGGACGAAAGTGGTGATTGGTAAAAGTCCCTTCTTCATGTCGTTGGTGATTCTGGGCTACATCTTCGGCATCATCCACAAGGCGTTGTACAGCCACGACATAGTAATATGGCTCTATGTGTTCAACGCGCTGCTGGTGGCCACCGACCTGAGCCTCTATTTCACCTATATCGGGCGGAACAGAAGGGATTTGCAACAAGGGAAAAAGGATTGATGGTTTTAGCCAATTCCTGATTTTACATGTAATTTCAGGAATTAATTCCTTAAAAATAATGATTTTTTCGGAATTGATTGAAAAATATTGTATCTTTGCAATATTAAAAAACAGCATTTATGATTGAGCGTATTCTTAAACAAAATATTGAAAAAGAGCTTTTTAAAGGAAAGGCTATTATTTTGATGGGCAGCCGGCAGACTGGCAAGACCACCATTTTGATGGAAATGTTTCCCGAAAATGAGGAGACATTGTGGATGAGGGGCGATGACATCGGTGACCAGTCAAGACTGGAGAACATGACCACCCCCATGTTCAGACAATTTCTTAAAGGCAAAAAGATTTTGGTTATTGATGAAGCGCAGCGTGTCAAAGATATAGGATTGAGAATGAAACTGGTGACGGACTATATCAAGGAGGTGCAGCTGGTTGCCACCGGCAGTTCGGCATTTGAGCTGGCGAACCGTCTTAATGAACCTCTTACAGGCCGCAAATGGGAACACAAGCTATACCCGCTCTCATTCGGTGAAATGGTGGCACATCATGGACTTTGGGATGAGATGCGGCTACTCAGGCACCGCCTGATTTACGGCTACTATCCTGAAGTTGTCACTTCTGAAGGATCGGAAAATAAAGTGTTGCAGCAACTTACTGAAAGTTATCTATACAAGGACATTTTCACGCTCGGATTAGTTAAAAAATCAGACAAATTGGTAACGTTGCTCAAGGCCTTGTCATACCAGGTCGGATCACAGGTGAGTTATTCTGAACTTGCCGGAACGGTTGGCATTGATTCTAAAACGGTGGAGGCATATATTGATGTACTGGAACAGGCTTACATTATTTTTCGGCTTCCATCGTTTAGCCGTAATCAACGTAACGAACTTAAACACAGTAGAAAAGTATATTTTTACGACAATGGCGTGCGAAATGCGCTTATCAATTCCTTCAATCCTGTTGAGGAACGTGGTGATATGGGAATACTATGGGAAAATTTCATTATTGCCGAACGCATGAAGCACAACGAATATTATTCCCACTACTGCAACCGATATTTCTGGCGCACCCGCACACAGCAGGAAATTGACTATATTGAAGAATTTGACGGCAAGCTCCATGCCTACGAGTTCAAGTGGAACACACGCAAAAAGACCAAACAGCCTAACAGCTTTGCCGAGGCCTACCCCGATGCGGAGTTCAAAGTCATTACGCCCGACAACTTGTATGAGTTCCTGCTGCCGGAGCAGATGTAAGAATTGACAAATCCTTTTGGCATGAGGGCAATATTTTTTTGATTGAGACGTTAGGAGATGTATAATATCAAGTGTTTTCATCAATATGACCAAAGACAACAATGGAATAAACCATACCGATGGGGATGAGCATCGCAGTTTGATTGACTCAATGGCTCCG
The DNA here is from genome assembly GCA_902774205.1 of uncultured Bacteroidota bacterium. GTDB lineage: Bacteria > Bacteroidota > Bacteroidia > Bacteroidales > WCHB1-69 > RUG11942. Next base: position 8,797 of record CACYHL010000054.1, read on the forward strand.
TTTTTTGATAACGGAAAGCCCAAACTCGGCATTTTTTGGTACGACGTGGCAAACCAGTCGCTTTTCGGCGTTGAGAAGACGGATGCCGAAATGGCCACCTTCGTCAACGGTCGTGCCACAATCGCCAAGCTGCATAAAACCTACTGGCAGAAACAACACCACCGCGCCGTGGCAAAGGGTGACACCCGTTCCATTTTTTATCAGGAGCACAACTACACGCTTATTCCTCGTGGAAGAGTCTTCCTTGATGAGGCCACCGGCCATTTCTACGTATGTGTCGGCAAATGGATTGAAGAAGGCATTGGCGGGCACAAAATTGATGCGGAAAAACTGCACGAACTGCTGGAGGATGAATTCAACCTGCCCGTTGACTTCGAGTTTGTGACAGACTACCACTGGGATCTCGGCCATGGCTGGTCAGAGGAGCTGATGTAAATAATACACTATAATTCAACAAATTAATTGTGCGGCCTTTTGCAATATGCACGAACATCGAAAAGGTCGAAAAACAAGAAATTTAAGGTCTATTTGTAAAGGTAGCGCTTGATGCTCATCTTCGGGGTTTTCTCGAAGGGAGTGTCGCGGTGCTCTATCTTGTACAGCTGACTGTAGTTGGGCAGACGTTTGTTGGCGTCACGGAGCAGGCGGCTTTCCATCTCGGGAAGGTCAGCAGCCGTCAGGCTGTCGCTCTTCATCTTGTCGGGGTCGAAATAGACGAGGGCATACAGCCGGTTCGACTCGCGTTCCACCACAATCGACTCGCCCATATACTCCTCGTTGTTCAGTATGGCCTCAATCTCCTCAGGGTAGATGTTCTGTCCGTTGGCGGAGAGTATCATGCACTTGCTGCGCCCTTTGATGTAGATGTTGCCTTTGCGGTCCATGAGGCCGAGGTCGCCGGTATGCAGGTAGCCGTCGTCGGTGAAGGCAGCCTTTGTGGCCGTCTCGTTTTTGTAATAGCCTATGCAGATGTTGTCGCCTTTGGCCTGAATCTCGCCAACAACGTTGGCGGGGTCGGGCGATTCGATGCGAACGTCGGCACGGTCAACAGCCTTGCCGCAGCTGCGGAGCTCGAAGCGCCGCCAGTCCTCGTAGGCCAGCAGAGGCGCCGCCTCGGTCATGCCGTAGCCGACAGTGAAGTTGAGCTTCATGCGGCGGAAACAGCGTTCCACGGCTGGGTTGAGGGGTGCGCCGCCCATGATGAAGTTGCGGATGTTGCCGCCGAAGGCAGCGTGCAGCTTTTCACGCACTTTGCCGTAGATGATGCCGCCGATGCCGGGGATGGCGCAAAGCACTTTCATGTACCACTTGCCCAGCACGGGTTCAATGGAAGAGCTATAGACCTTTTCCATCACCATGGGGACAGTGATGACCTGGTAGGGTTTTACCTCCTTCATGGCCTGCAGCAGTTTGGACGGGGCCGGACGCCCGCCGAGGTAATAGATGGTGCAGCCTCCGCAAATGGGATAGAGCAGCTCGAATGTGAGGCCGTAGATATGTGCCATGGGCAACATGGAGACCAATTTGTCGTCACGCCGCACCGGGATGTTGCGCTGGCCGAAGTCGATAGATGCACTGCTGGCACGGTAGGTAAGCATGACACCTTTGGGGTCGCCGCTGGAGCCTGAGGTATAGTTTATGATGGACAGGTCGTCCATATTGTCGGTGTTATAGTGCACATCCTCCGGTCCGAAACCGTTGGGGTAGCGCTCGGCGAAGAGACTGTCAACACTCTCGTATGCCTTCATCAGCTGTCCGTCGTTGGAGTGGATGATGCTGAAATCCTCGGTACAGACGACACCGCGCAGCTTGGGCATACGGGCAATATCAAGCGTCTCCCATTTTTCGCGGTCGATGAAGAGTATGATGGCGTCGCTATGGTCGGTGAGGTCCATCACGCTGTCGGCGTGGAAATCCACCAGCAGGGGGACCACCACGGCCTCGTAGGTGGTGATGGCGAGATACGACAATGCCCAACGGCAGGTGTTGCGGGCGCAGAGAGCAATATGGTCTCCCTTTTTCACACCCGCTTCCTGCAGCATGAGGTGCATGCGGGCAATTTGCCTTGCCATCTCGCCGAAAGTGATGCTTTCGCCTTGGTAATTACACAACGCAGGTTCGTCCCACTGAAGACGTATTGTCTCCTGCAGACGCACGAAATAATGGTCGTATTTAATGTCCTTCATATCTTGATATGATGAATTTTTTTTTAAAAATGCAAAAGTACAAAATTTTTCATTATATGGCAATTTTTTTTTTTGCACAATATGTATGGTGTGGACTGCCAGCGGAGCCGGCGGCAGCCGTGAAAACCTTTATTATCGCCGAGATGATAAAGGAAAAATCAAACAACAGACCTCGAAAAAAAATGGGATTTTTAACTCCGTATGAGTATTTTTTTAGTACTTTTGCAAAAATTAATGTCTAACAAAGTTGCATTTGTAAGTTTAATGCAGCATTAAATAAACAGCAAAATGAAGAACAACAAAAAATCAATGCGAGCGCTTGCTATGGCGCTCCTGGCAGCCGCCGTAATGACAGGCTGCAACGGCAACAGCCAAACGACAAACGATGCCGACCGCTGCCGCCAGTATCGTGACAATCCCGAAAATCAGGAGCGAGCTTCTACTTATACAGTGATGAAATGTATGCGCTGCATGACCACATGTGACAAGAAACGCATAAAAGAGTTACTGAAATAAGCAACAATAAATATGACCATAGGAGAATTTTTCAATGCGCTGCTGGCAGTCATCAATGCGATGAGCCCCTACCTGTTGCTGGGCTTACTTATCGCGGGGTTGCTGCATGTGTTTGTGCCCAAAGGGTTTTATGCCAAATATCTTTCGCAAAACAACAAACTGTCGGTGCTTTGGGCCGCTCTGTTGGGTGTGCCGCTGCCGCTTTGCTCGTGCGGTGTAATACCCACCGCCGTGGGGCTGAAAAACGAGGGTGCGTCGAAAGGGGCAGTGGCCTCGTTCCTTATCGCCACGCCACAGACGGGCATCGATTCCATCCTCGCAACCTTCTCGCTGATGGGCCTCGGTTTCGCCATCACGCGCCCTGTGGCTGCACTGGTTACGGGTGTTTGTGGCGGATTTCTCGTAAACCGATTGGTGAAAGACAACGAAGGGGAATACGTTGCGGATGCATCTTGCAAGGTAGAAAGCGGCAACCGCATCTGGCGCGTCTTCAAGTATGCCTATTTCGATATGATTCAGGATATTGGCCTGCGGTTAGCCATCGGTCTGTTGGTGGCCGCCCTTATCAATGTGGCCGTTCCAGACGAGTTTTTCCTCTCTTTCGGCAAACAGCCGTTGCTCCAGATGCTGGTCATCCTCGTGGTGGCGGTGCCGATGTACATCTGCTCCACCGGAAGTATCCCCGTGGCGGCAGCGCTGATGATGAAAGGCCTCTCGCCCGGAGCCGCGCTGGTGATGCTGATGGCTGGTCCTGCGGTCAACATCGCCTCCATACTTGTGGTGCGCAAGTCGATGGGGAACCGTTTCACGTGGATTTACCTGCTTACTATTGTCGGGTTTTCCGTCCTTTTCGGTGTGCTGATAAACGCTGTCGGCATCAACATGACAGGTGTTTACGAAAATTGCGGCATGCACAGCGCCTGCTGTCATGCGGAGGCGGTTTCGGCAAATACGTTCCAAATCGTCTGCTCGACACTTTTAGTTTTATTCATCATAATTGCTTTGAGTATGAAATTTTTCAGCAAATTCAAGAAACAGGATGTCGTGGAGGGCACCGTGGTTTACACCGTTGAGGGCATGCACTGCAACCACTGCAAGGCAGCCGTGGAGAATGCCGTGGGCAACCTGAAAGGGGTGACATCCTGCGAGGCAACCCCCGCCGCCAACACCCTTGTCGTAACCGGCACCGCTTCTGCCGACGATGTGCGCAAAGCTGTGGAAAAGGCCGGCTTTGAGTTCAGGGGGATGAAGAGTTAAGGATTAAGGATTTTTATGTTGATAGGTCGATATGATGAGAGCCGTTAAATTGGGAATCAGTTCCCGACGGCAATCTCTTTTTCGCGGATAATCACATCGGCAATAGCCTCTGTCTCGTCGGCGGGTTTGACCGTTTTGTCGGCATTGTGTTCGTTTCGCCGTTCAATGCTGGCAGGAAAAATCCTGCGTATGACAAACCGCACAAACGGCTGGACAAAAAACATCTGCGAAAAATAGGCAAACGGCAGGTTGTAGCATACCCAACGGAACCAACGGCACAAAAAGTCGATGACGTCAAACCCTTTATAATAAG